>NZ_JBITFB010000002.1:0-126580 GCF_044455625.1 Kitasatospora sp. NPDC051164
TACGGCACCGCCGGCCCCGCCCGCGTCGCCCTGATCACCGACGCCATGGGCGCCGCCGGCATGGGCGACGGCCTCTACCCCCTCGGCCCCCTCCAGGTCGAAGTCAAGGACGGCGTGGCGATGCTTCCGGACGGCAGCTCCATCGCGGGCTCCACCCTCACCCTCGACCGGGTGTTCCGAAGAGCGCTCACCCTGGGGAAGCTGGCCCTCGGTCAGGCCGTCGAGTCGCTGTCCGCCACCCCGGCCCGGCTGCTCGGCCTGAGCGACTCCATCGGCACCCTCGAAGCAGGCAAGCTCGCCGACCTCGTCGTGGTCGACTCCGAGAGCCTCGACCTGGTCGCCGTGATGCGCCGCGGCCGCTGGGTCCTCGGCGGGGACAGGTTTCGCACGGTGACATCCGTCTGATCAGGCCGTCCGAGCCATCCGTCCGACAGGCCGTCGGCGCGTACTCCGCCGCTACCGCCAGTCGACGAGCAGCCAACCGCGGTGCGGCAGGTCCCCGTCGATGTCGACGGTGCGGCCGGTCGCGGTGGCGGCGACGCCCTCCGGAGCGGCCAGCGGGCGGAGCAGGGTGGTCTCGGTGTGGACGGGGTCGCCGGGCAGGTGCACCCGGACCCGGGCCGGGTCCGCGCTGCCGTTGGCCACGGCGAGGCGCCAGCCCTCGTCCGTCCGGGCCAGCTGCGGGATCAGGTGGGGGCCGCCGCTGACCAGTGGCAGGGTGGGGCGGTCGCCCTCCAGGTAGCGGACCATGGCGTGCAGCAGCCGCTGGCCGTCGTCGTCGTAGGGCAGCAGTTCGACGGCTGTGGCGGCCAGGATGCCGACGCGGCCCCCGAGTTCGTTGGTGACGACGCACCGGCCGGCGCCCCACACCTGGTGGTCCGGGGTCAGGACCTCGGTCCAGCTCTCGGCGTCCGCGGCCGGCCGCAGCCGGGCGAGCGCCGGCTGCGCGTTGACGCTGAGGTAGGCACCGTGCAAGACCTCCAAAGCGCCCTGCCGCGACCGCTCACAGCCACTCAAATCCGGGAGAACCAGGCACGATCCGGCCACCGGACCCCGCCGACCCCAGGGGCCACGGTTGAGCATTTTCGAACGTCCCCGGTGATCAAAGCTCAGCCCATTGATCAGTCCCGCGCACCCGCGGACCTGTACTCACCGCCGCCGACGCCCTGGGCGCCCGCCGACCGGCCCGGCGTCGTCCACCGGCTCAGCCGACCGCCGCGCCCGCCCGCTTCGACGGCTCGGCCGCCGAAGCCTTGGTCGCCGCCGGAGCCTCGGGCGCCGCCGGGCCGGTCAGGGCGGCCAGTCGGCGCAGGCTGGCCCGGCGCTGGAGCGCGCCGAGGCCGACGCTCGCCGCGCCGAGGCCCAGCCAGCCGGCCGGTCCGGCCGCCATCACCACCCCGGTCAGCAGCAGCGGGCCCACCGACTTCTGTACCGACTGGGACATCCCGGCCACCCCCAGGTACGAGGCCTGGGCACCCGGCGGTGCCAGGACGACCGCCAGCTCCCAGGAGCTCACCGACCGCATCAGCTCCGCCAGGGTGACCAGCATCGCCGCGGCCAGCAACGCGAGCGAGGCCGTCCACGGCCCTGCGCCGGTGGCGAACGCGATCAACAGACAGCCGGCGAACAGCGTCGCCCCGTACCAGCCCACCGCCGCGGCCGCCCCGCGCGGGCCCTCCGCCAGTGCCGAGACGCGCAGTTGCAGCAACACCACGAGCACCGTGTTGAGGACCAGGAAGACCGGGACGACGGCGCGCGGCGCGCCGGTGTGGTGGACGAGCCAGAGCGGCAGGCCGACGTTGAGGATCGAGTCGTCCAGGTTCATCGGCATGTCCAGCAGGACGAACAGCAGGTAGCCGCGGTCGCGCCAGGGGCTCGGCGCGGCGGTCGGGTCGGCGGCGGGCTCCGCCCCGGAGGCCGCCGCGGCCAGGCCGCGCCCGGCCGGTTCCCGGGTGCGCCAGACGAGGACGGCGGCCAGGACGAAGGAGAGCCCGTTGGCCACGATCAGCGTGCGGTAGGCGGCGGTGGTGCCCACGGCGAGGCCGATCGCCGAGATGCCCGCGCCGACCGCGTACCCGGCGTTGGCCACGCTGCGGAACAGGGCCTGGTACGTGGCGCGCCGCTCGCCCGCGATCCGGGTGGCGAACAGCATCTCCAGGGTTTTGGCGGCCCGCTCGGCGAGGCAGGTCAGGGCGACGACGGGGAGCAGCGCGGCGAAGTCGTCGACGACCAGCAGCAGGCCCATCGTCCCCAGCCGCAGCAGGTGGCACCCGATCAACAGCCATCGCACCGGCACCCGCTCGGCCGCCCGCCCGGCCAGCGGCGATCCTGCGATCCCCGCCACCGCGCCGACGCCCAGCAGCAGGCCGAGCCGCCGGGCGTCCATCCCGCACACGTAGGTGAAGTAGAGCACCGAGGCCGCCGCCCAGACGCCGGTCCCGGTCCGGTCGACGCACTGCGCCAGCAGCATGATCCGCGCGTCCCGCCCGCCCGGGGGCTTCCGCAGCTGCGCTATCAGTCCGTTCCCCCGCATGGCAGGCCCCCGTCGCACGATCGGCATCAATCTCGATATCAAGATACTTCATATCAAGACAACCACGGAACCCCCGTCCCCCGTCCCACCCGGCCACCCCCGACCCACCGGACCCTCGACGCGCGGCGGGCGGTGCGCCACACTCTCCCCAGCAGCACCCCCGCTCCCAACGCACCGGCACGACGTCATGACCACCGCACTACGGAGAGCCTCACGGTGAGCACTCGTCAACTGCTGGAGATCGTCTTCTCGTCCGGCCGGGCCGGGTCCGGCCCGGCCACCTGGGGCCAACAGGCCATCTGGGACGCCGTACGCCGGCTGGCCCCGGCCGACGCCCCGCGCTACAACATCACCACCGCCGCGCCACTGGACCCCGGGCTGCCGCTGCCCGTCGTGCTCGGCGCACTGGAGCAGCTGCTGCACCTGCACGACTCGCTGCACACCCGGCTGGTCCCGGGCGAGGACGGCAGGCTGCGCCAGGTCGTCGACCCGGAGGGAAGGTTGGGTGTCGAGGCGTGGCCCGCCGACGAGGGCGACGACCCGGCGAAGCTCGGCGCCCGACTGCACGAGGAACTGGCGGCGCGCCCCTTCGACACCGCCGCGCAGTGGCCGATCCGGGTCGGCGTGGTGACGGCGGACGGGCTGGCCCGGCACATCAGCCTGGTGCTCTCCCACACGGCGGTCGACGGCTCCGGAATGAGCCGGCCGGTCGCCGACCTGACCGCACTCAGCCTCGACCACTCCCCCGACGAGCCGGCCGAGCCGCGCGTACCCGCCCAACAGCCGCTGGAGGAAGCCGAGTTCCAGACCTCGAAGCGCGGCATCCGACGGGACACGGGCGCCCGCAAGCAGTTCGTGCGCAAGCTGCGGCGGGGACCGTCCCGGCTGTTCCCACCGGCCGCCGAAGGCCCGCCCCCGCCGCCCCCGCCTGCCCGGACCCGGCCCCGTTCCCGAACGCCGTGCTCCGCTCGCCCGCCCTGCCCCGGGCGGTCGAGCGGGTGGCCGCCGCCCACCGGGTGAGCACCTCCTCCGTGCTGCTCGCCGCGGCGGCCGCGATGACCGCCAGGCTCGCCGGGACGACCGAGGCCGTGCTGAACGTCGTGGTCAACAACCGCTTCCTACCCGAGCTGACCAACGCGGTGAGCGTGGTCGCCGGCGACGGACTGTTCCATCTCCCCGACGCCACCGCCGAGTTCGGCGAGGTCGTGCGCCGCACCCACGCCGCCGCAATCGGCACCTACCGGCACGCCTACTACGACAAGCTCGCGCTGGCCGCCGAGATCGCGCGGCTGACCGCCGAGGGCGTCGAACTCGCCGACCGGTCCTGCGTCTTCAACGACACCCGCGAGCTGCTCCCCGCCACCGCCGACCCCGGCGACGACCGGACCACCCTCACCTGGCCGGTCGAGTTCGAGCCGCGCCCCGGCCTGACCTACGCCCTGGACGCCCTGCAGTCCCCCGAGGCGCTCAGCCTCGCCATGACCGCGAACCCCTCCGTGCTACCGCGCCCCGCGATGGATCACTTCCTGTACGGCATGGAGGAGTTGATCCTCACCGAGGCGAGCGCCGCAGCCGCAACCCTCGTGACCCCGGCAACCGCCGAAGGGGCCACCGGCGCTTGAACCTGACATTGATGTCAAGTTCTACCGTACCGGCATGACCACCACCACGGAATCCCTGCTCGGCCCGTACCGCCTCGGCTCGCTCGACCTCCCCAACCGCGTCGTCATGGCCCCGATGACGCGCTACCGGGCCGCCGAGGACGGTACGCCGCTGCCCGTCGTCGCCGAGTACTACGCCCAGCGCGCGAGCGCCGGCCTGATCGTCACCGAGGGCATCTGGCCCAGCAGCCGCGGCCAGTCCGGCTGGTACCTCCCGGGCCTGGAGACGCCCGCGCACGTGGCCGGCTGGCGCGCGGTCACCGAGGCCGTGCACGCGGCCGGCGGGCGGATCGTCGCCCAGCTGATGCACGGCGGCCGCCAGGGACACCCCCTAAACCGGCTGCTCGGCGACCTGCCGGCCGGCCCCTCCGCCGTCCCCGCACCGGGCCCGGTGCACGTCAGGGACGGCGGCAAGGCCGAAGCCGTCACCCCGCGCGAGATGACCCGCGAGGAGATCCGTCAGGCGATCGCCGACCACGTCGACGCCGCCCGCAACGCACTCGCCGCCGGCTTCGACGCCGTCGAACTGCACGGCGCCAACTCCTACCTGATCCACCAGTTCCTGGCCGACAACACCAACCTGCGCACCGACGAGTACGGCCCCCACACCCTCGCCGACCGCCTGCGCTTCCCGATCGAACTCGTCACCGCCGTCGCCGACGCGATCGGCCCCGACCGCCTCGGCCTGCGACTGTCCCCCGGCAACCCGCAGTTCGGCATGCACGAGGCCGACCCGGCACCGGTCTACCGGGCGCTGCTCGCCGAACTCGACGGCCTCGGCCTGGCCTACCTCCACCTCACCGACAACGACGACTACCCGGCCCTGGCCGACCTGCGCCCCCGCTGGTCCGGCCCGCTGATCGCCAATGTCGGCGAGAACCGCGCCGCCACCGACCGTGAACGCGGCGAGGCGGTCCTGGCCGCCGGGCTGGCCGACCTGGTCTCCTACGGCCGCGCCTTCATCGCCAACCCCGACCTGCCGGAACGGTTCGCCGCCCACGCCCCGCTCACCCCCGTCGACCCGACCCACCTCTACGGCCAGACGGCGACCGGTCTCACCGACTACCCGAAGCTCACGGGCCACCCGACGCCAAGTCAGCTCGGTTGACACCGGGTCCTACCCTGGGCCCCATGCGGATCCTCGTCCTCGGTGGCACCTCCTTCGTCGACCGCACGATCGTCGACGACGCCCTGCGATCCGGCGCCGAGGTCACCCTGTTCAACCGCGGCCGGACCAACCCCGGCCTCTTCCCCGACGCCCGCCGGCTGATCGGCGACCGCGACACCGGCGATCTCACCGCCCTGCGGGAGGGCCACTGGGACGCCGTGGTGGACGTCAGCGGCTACCGCCCGCACCAGGTCGACCAGGCCATGGCCGTCCTCGGCGACCGGGTCGGCCGTTACCTCTACATCTCCAGCCACGCGGTTTACCGGCGGGACGGCCTCGCCCCCGGCTCGGACGAGTCCGCCCCGCTCCGCGCCCCGCTGCGCGAGGCGGAGCAGCTCACCGAGGAGACCTACGGCCGGCCAGGTCGCCTGCGAGGACGACGTCACCGCCCGTTACGGCGAACCGCCGCTCGGCCACGGTTTCACCCCCGAGCAGGAGGCCCGGGCCCTCGCCGAGGCGGACACCCGATAAGCCGAGGCCCGGCCCCTTCCTGACCGGCTGTCAGTGGCACCCGCTATGGTCGGCCCCGAACGATCGGACCACCACCACACCGTCGGCGGCGCATCGCCGCCGCACCCGCACCGGCACCACATCCCGCAGCTCCGGAACCGACACCGGCATCACCAGGGGGCACCATGACCGCACCGGGCACCATCCCGCTCACCACGCCACTCACCACCGCCGACCTCGTGGCGGGCTGGCGCCGGGTGGGCGTCCGCGAGGGCATGGCGCTGATCGTGCACTCCTCGCTCTCCAGCCTCGGCCGGGTCGAGGGCGGCGCGGCGGCCGTGGTGGCCAGCCTGCGCGAGGCGGTGGGGCCGTCCGGCACCGTCGCGGTGCCCACCTTCACGACCGCCACGGTCAGCGACCCGGCCCCCGGGCACCCCGGGCCGCCCACCCCCGAGGTCGCCGAACTCCGGGCCGCCGTCCCGCTGTTCCGGCCCGATCTCCCCTCCCCCATGGGCGCGGTGGCGGAGGCCCTGCGCGCCCTGCCGGAGAGCCTGCGCAGCACGCACCCGCAGGCCTCGGTCGCCGCCGTGGGGGCGCACGCCCGGGAGGTCACCACCCGCCGCTCGCTCGGCTTCGCCATCGGCCGGGAGTCGCCGTTCGGCGCACTGCACGACCTCGGCGGCCATGTGCTGCTGGTCGGCGTGGGGCACAACCGCAACACCTTCCTGCACTACGCCGAGACTTTCGCGCCCAACCGGCGGCTCAAGCTCCGCCGCTTCCCGATGGCGATCCAGGGCGAGCGGGTCTGGGTCGAGGCGCCGGACGTGGGCGACGACAACGACACCCACTTCCCGCTCGTGGGCCGGGAGTTCGAGGAGCGGGCGGGCATCCGCGAGGTGCTGGTCGGTGCCGCGCCCTGCCGGCTGGTTCCGGTCCGGGATCTCATACCCTTCGCCGTCCGCCGCCTCACCGAGCTACTGGCGGCGGACGGCCGGGGAGCAGCGGCGGACGGTCCCGCAACGGCGTAGCCCGGCCGCCCGCTCACGCTCGAGCGGACACCCGGGCCCCGCCCGTCACCTCACCTCACCTGGCCCGACCCGGCGTCACGACCGGGGCGTCAGTGCCCCGGGTCAGTGCCGCGCGTCGTGCAGGGAGTTGGTCTCCTGGATCTTTTTCCAGGACTTCGGCTCCGCCGGCAGCTGCTCGTCGGCCTGGCCCGCGCCCGGCGCCAGCGAGGCGGCCGCCGCGGCCCCCGCCGGCACCGGCCCGGCGGCCGGCTTCGCGGCGGTGAAGAGCCAGGTCTGGAAGAGGTCGCCGAGCTTCTTGCCGGAGATCTTCTCCGCGTACGCCTGGAACTCCGGGATGGTGGCGTTGCCGTAGCGGCGCTCGGTGGGCCAGCCCTTGAGGATCTGGAAGAACTTCTCGTCCCCGACGGTGTTGCGCAGCGCCTGGATGGCGACCGCGCCCCGGTCGTACACGGCGCCCGAGAACTGGTCGTCGGCACCCGGGTCGCCCGGCTTGACGGTCCAGAACGGGTCGCCGGCCGGGTGGGAGGCGTAGACGTAGTCGGCCAGTTCCTGCGCGGTGCCCTCGTTCTCGTGCTCGGACCAGAGGAACTGCGAGTACCGGGCGAAGCCCTCGTTCAGCCAGATGTCGCTCCAGCGCGAGAGCGAGACGCTGTCGCCGTACCACTGGTGGGCCAGCTCGTGGACGACCACCGAGGTGTTGGAGCCCTTCGCGAACATCCGGGGGCTGTAGAAGACCCGGGTCTGGGTCTCCAGCGCGAAGCCGGTCGGGACGTTGGGGACGTAGCCGCCGACCGAGCTGAACGGGTAGTCGCCGAAGTAGCCGCTCAGCCAGTCGACGAGTTCGCCGGTGCGCTCGACGCTCGCCTTGGCCGCGTCCGCGTTGTCGCCGAGGTCCTTGCTGTACGCGTTGTAGACCGGCAGCCCGCTCGGCGTGGTGTCCGTCGTGACGTCGAACTTGCCGACCGCGAGCGTGGCCAGATATGTCGCCTGGGGCTTGGTCTCGCGCCAGCTGTAGCGGGTCCACCCGGCCTGGGAGGAGGTGCCGGTCAGGAGGCCGTTGCTGATCACCTGGTTGCCGTCCGGCACCAGCACCGAGACGTCGAAGGTGGCCTTGTCGCTCGGGTGGTCGTTGCTCGGGAACCACCACCAGGCCGACTCGGGCTCGCCGGCCGCCACCGCGCCGTCCGGCGTGCGCAGCCAGGCGGTGAAGCCGTACTTCTTCACAGTGGAGGGCACGCCCTTGTAGCGGACCACCACGGTGGCCTGGCTGCCCTTGGCGAGCGGCCGGGCGGGGGTGACCTCCAGCTCCTGCTCTCCGCTGGTGGTGAAGGTCGCGGGCCGCCCGTTGACCCGGACCTCCGAGACGTTCAGCGCGAAGTCGAGGTTGAACCGGGAGAGGTCCTGGGTGGCGGTGGCCAGGATGGTGGTGGTGCCTTCGAGTTCGTCGGTGGCGGGCTGGTACTTCAGCCGGATGTCGTAGTGCGAGACGTTGTATCCGCCGTTGCCGTAGGTCGGGTAGTAGGAGTCGCCCGTCCCGGCCGCGCCGGGTTGGAAGTCGGATGCCGAGGCGGGGACGGCCAGGAACAGGCTCAGGGCACTGGCAGCAGAGACGATCAGCCTCTTGCGCACGTGGTCCTCCAGGGATCACCGGAACGATGGGTTGGATCGATCCTTGTCCCGGTGGTCCCCGCTCCACTCCCCCATTGTGAGATGTTCATGAAAAGAAACGCGCCGAAATGACACCGTCGCAGCAATGCCGCGACGCCGTCACCTCACCCCACTTGTCACTCCTGCCGCTCAGGCCACTCTCACCACTCAGGCCCCGAGCGTCACCGGAGCCCGCACCAGCGAGCCGTACTCCGTCCACGAGCCGTCGTAGTTCTTCACGTGCGGGTAGCCGAGCAGCTCGGTGAGCGCGAACCAGGTGTGCGCCGACCGCTCGCCGATCCGACAGTAGGCGATCACCTCGCGCTCCGTCTCCACGCCCTTGCCCGCGTACAGTGCCCGCAGCTCCTCCGCCGACCGGAACGAACCGTCATCGTTGGCCGCCTGCGACCAGGGGATGTTGACCGCGCCCGGGATGTGCCCGGGCACCTGTGCCTGCTCCTGCGGCAGGTGCGGCGGCGCGATCAGCTCGCCCCGGAACTCGGCCGGCGAGCGGACGTCCACCAGGACCGCGTCCGCCCCTGGCTTGGCGAACACCTCGGCCTTGGCCAGCACCTCGTCCCGCAGCGCCCGCAGCTCCGGCCGCTCGGGCCCGGTCAGCCGGTAGCCGGTGTGCTGGTAGTCCATCACCTCGCCGGTGAGCTCGCGGCCCTCCAGCTCCCACTTCTTGCGCCCGCCGTCCAACAGCCGCACCGGCCCGAAGCCGCGCAGCCGCAAGAGCCAGTAGGCGTACGCGGCGAACCAGTTGTTGTTGCCGCCGTACAGCACCACGGTGGTGTCGTCCTCGACCCCGGCCGCCCGCAGCAGGTGCTGGACGCCGTCGCGGTCGGCGTAGTCGCGGCCGACCCGGCTGTGCAGGTCGGTGGTCCAGTTCCAGCCGACCGCGCCGGGAATGTGGTCCCGGTCGTAGGCGGTGGTGTCCTCGTCCACCTCGACGACCCGGATCGTCCCGTCGTCCAGGTGGTGGGCCAGCCAGTCGGTGCCGACCAGCGCCTCGGGGTGTGCGTAGCCGTTGCCGGTCATCCCGTGCCCTCCTTCACTCCGCCCAGGGCTGCACGGACCGGGCCGCCGGGCGCGCACGCGCCGGCGCGCCGCGAACGGGCCGGACACTTCGAACGTACGTCTGCCGCCGCGCCCGGGCCACCCCGGCCGAAAACCGCGCCCGTCCGCCGTTCGCCACCCCGGCCGGGGCCGTCCCCTCAGGCAGCCGCCCCGTCCGGCCGCGCCGCGTAGTACAGGTTCAGGATGTCCCCCTCGACCCGCTTCGCCTCGACCGACCGGAACCCGGCATCCGCCAGCATCCGCCGCGCGGTCTGCTCGCCCCAGACCGTCCCGAGGCCCTCGCCGCCCTCGCCGAGCGAGACCGTCATGCAGTAGAAGGTCGAGAAGGTGTAGAGCGCGGGCGCCAGCGGGTGCTCGACGTTCTCCTCCAGCTTGCTGCTGGCCGCGATGTCGCCCATCAGGAAGACCCCGTCGGGCCGCAGCGCGCCCGCGATGGCGGCGAGCGTCCGGGTCGGGCGGGCCAGGTCGTGGATCACGTCGAAGGCGGTGACCAGGTCGTACCCGCCGGTCAGCTCGGCGGAGTCGGTGACCTCGAACCAGGCGTTGTGGAGACCGAGTTCGGCCGCCGATTCGCGGGCGGCGGCGATCCCCTCGGCGGAGATGTCGATCCCCGTGAACCGGCTCGCGGGGAACGCCTTGGCGAGCACCGTGATGGCGTGGCCCTGCCCGGTGCCGATGTCCACCACGTCGATCCCGGCCCGCAGCCGCTCGGTCAGCCCGTCCACCAGCGGCACGATCGCGTCCACCAGCGCCAGGTCGTACACCCGGGCGGTCTCCTCGGCCTGCAGCCGCTGGAAGCGCGGGTAGGCGGAGTACGGCATCCCGCCGCCGGTGCGGAAGTGGCCGAGCAGGTCCTGCTCGACCTCGCCGATCATCGACAGGAACTGCATCATGGCGCCGAGGTTGTCCGGCCCGGCCGCCCGGGTCAGGGACGCCGCGTGCTCGGGCGGGAGCGCGTAGGTGCGCCGTTCCGGGTCGTACTCGACGATGCCGCCGACCACCATGCCGCCCAGCCACTCGCGCACGTAGCGCTCGTTCAGTCCGGCGGTGCTCGCGATCTCCTCGCTGGTCGAGGGCGCGAGTCCGGCCATCAGGTCGAAGAGCCCGGTCTGGTGGCCGAGGCTGGTCAGGAATCCCAGGCAGGCGTCGTTCAGCACCTGCACCATCCGTCCGGCGAAGGCCTCCTGCTTCACCGCGTCCGGTTCCCGTACGGACATGACTTCCTCCTCCGCGGCCGGGACGGCGACCCCTCCCTGTCACGCTACGCCGCCACCCCACGAGCCCCAACAGACGGGCGGCCCGGCGATCGGTCCCTACCGATCGCCGGACCGCCCGCCCGGGAGGTCCAGCCCGTCCGTCGGCCTCAGGAGAAGATGACGGAACGCAGCTTCAGCCGGTCGCCCAGCTTCTTGCCGGGGTTCATGACGTAGAAGGTGTCGCCGTTGCAGCCGAAGTCGAGGAACACCGTGGCCGTGGAGGTGGTGAAGTTCTCCGGCGCGAAGGCCGGGGCCTTCTCCGTCGCGCCGAACAGGTCGATGCACTTGCCGCTCTCCGGGTCGGCGATCCCGGCCGGGACCCCGGGGCCGACCTTGTAGAGGAAGTCGCCGGTGGCGGCGTTGGCGGACATCGGAACGGCGAGAACGAGGGCGACGGCGCTGGCGACGGCGAGAACGGTGTTGCGGAGACGCATGGGTGAGGGCCTTTCAGGTGGTACCCGGGCGGTACCTGATGAATTGGTGCGAGACCACCCTAGAAGCCAGAAAACCGCAGAAACGGTTCTTCCAATCCACCCTTTCGAGTGGTTTGAACTGAAAAGCCGCCACCTTGCCGTCCATCCCGCATGTCACTCCCCATCGATCCGTGTCACTCAGTTCGGCGGAGCCGTGAAGGAGTACCCCGAGTCGATGAGCACCGGCAGGTACGTCTTCAGCGCCGCCACCGTCTGCGAGCGGTCCCCTCCGCCGTCGTGGTTGAGCACGATCGCCCCGGGCCGGACGTCCTTGAGGATCCGGTCGGTGATCACCGAGGTGCCCGGCCGGGCCCAGTCCCTCGGGTCCACCGACCAGCCCATGTTGCGCATCCCGAGGTCGGCGGCCACCTTGAGCGAGACCGGGGACCAGTCCCCGCCCGGCGCGCGGAACCAGGTGGGCAGCCGGCCGGTGGTCCTGTGCAGCAGGTCCGTGGTGCGCTCCAACTCGTCCTTCACCTTGGTCTCGGACAGGTGCCGCAGGTCCGGGTGGGTCCAGGTGTGGTTGGCGATGTGGTGGCCTCGGTCCGCGATCTCCCGCACCAGCTCCGGGTGCTCGACCGCGTTCTCGCCGATCAGGAAGAAGGTCGCCCGGATCCCGTGCTGCTGGAGCAGCGCCAGCACGGTGGGCGTGTGCCGGGGGTCCGGCCCGTCGTCGATGGTGAGCGCCACCACCCGCCGCGCCGCGTCCAGCTCGTACACCGGCTTGCTCTCCGCGTCCGTGAGCGTCTTGTGTACGGGCACCACGCTCGGCGCAGCGGCCGACGGGGAGGCCGACGGCGACGGCCGGGTCATCGAGGGCGAGGCGGTCGACGAGGGCACCGCCGACGGCGCGGCCGGTGCGGCGCCCGGCGCTCCCTCGGGCCTGGTCGGCGCCACCGGAAGGGCGATCTCGGCGACCCCCACTTCGGCGCCGCTCTCCTCGCCGTTCCAGGGACTCCGGCAACCGGCGGCCGCCCCCAGCAGGGACATCCCGGCCGCGACCAGCAGCAATCTTCGCGAAGTAATCTGACGATCTGACAGCATTCTGAATGCTTCCCCCGGCCGTCATCGCCCCTCCCAGGGGTAGCCCCTACAGCCCCGATCACCACTCCGACGGCCCAAGGGCGGTCGCACACACCCCGCTTCCCGGGTTCTTCCGCCGCGGTCTTCCCCGACCGGACGCTCGGCCTCCCGCCCGGGCCGCTACGCTGTGCCTTCCCCAGTGTGATGATCTGCCATCAGAGGACGTGGCCATGACGACAAGTCAGGACTTCCCCCAGCAGGGCCCGCAGGACGACGCTGTCGAGCCGAGCCAGTGGGAACGTTTCGGCGTCGACACCACCACCCCGCACTCCGCGCGCGTGTACGACTACTGGCTGGGCGGCAAGACCAACTTCCCACCGGACCGCGCCATGGGGCAGGCCATCGAGCAGGCCGTGCCGAGCGTCAAGGAGATGGCCAAGGCCAACCGCGCCTTCCAGGGCCGGGCCGTCCGCCACCTGGCCCGGGAACACGGCATCCGTCAGTTCCTCGACCTCGGCACCGGCATCCCCACCTCGCCCAACACCCACGAGATCGCCGAGGCCGTCAGCCCCGGCACCCGGGTGGTCTACGTCGACAACGACCCGATCGTGCTCGCCCACGCCCGCGCGCTGATGGTCTCCAGCCCGGCCAGCCGCACCACCTACATCCACGCCGACCTGCGCAAGCCCGAGGAACTGTTCGCCGACCCGGCGCTCACCTCCACCCTCGACCTCACCGAGCCGGTCGGCCTGCTGATGATCGCCGTACTGATGCTGATCGCCGACGAGGACGACCCGTGGGGCCGGGTCGCCGCGCTGCGCGACGCCCTGCCCGCCGGCAGCTGCATCGCCCTCACCACCCCCACCCCGGACTTCGACCCGGAGGCCGTCGGCAAGGTCGCCGAGGCCGCCCGGGCCGGCGGGATGACCCTGGTACCGCGCTCCTACGACGACGTGGTCCGCTTCTTCGACGGCTGGGAGCTGGTCGAGCCGGGCGTCGCCCCGGTCCTGGCCTGGCGCCCGGACGGCGAGCCCCCGGCCGACCCGAAGGCCGCGTACTACTGGGGCGGCGTCGCCATCAAGCGCTGAGCCGCCGAACCGGTGCCGGGCAGGACGGCCGCACACCGACCCGCCCGGCACCGGGTTCACTTCAGCAGCCGCGACATCCGCCGGTCGGCCAGCGGCTTGCCCCCGGTCTGGCAGGTCGGGCAGTACTGCAGCGAGGAGTCCGCGAAGGACACCTCCCGCACGGTGTCCCCGCAGACCGGGCACGGCTGGCCGGTCCGGCCGTGCACCCGCAACCCGAGCTTCTTCTCCGCCTTCAGGTCCCCCGCCGTCAGCCCGCGCGAGCGCTCCACCGCCTCGCGCAGCGTGCTGCCGAGCGCCTCGTACAGCCGCGCCGTCTCCTCCTCGCTCAGACTGGCCGCGATCTTGTACGGCGACATCCGGGCCGCGTGCAGCACCTCGTCCGAGTAGGCGTTGCCCACCCCCGCCAGCACGCTCTGGTCCCGCAGCACACCCTTGATCCGGTGCCGGTCGTCCCGCAGCAGCGCGGCGAAGGCGTCCAGGGTGAAACCCGGATCCAGCGGGTCCGGGCCGAGCCTGGCCACGCCCGGCACCTCGGCCGGGTCCTTCACCACGTAGACCGCGAGGCCCTTCTTCGTCCCGGCCTCGGTGAGGTCGAAACCGTCACCGGCCTCGCCCTCCAGGCGCAGCCGCAGCGCCAGCGGGTTCTTCGGGCCGGGCCGCGGCGGCTCGGCGGGCAGGCTGTCCTTCCACCGCAGCCAGCCCGCCCGGGCCAGGTGGACCACCAGGTGCAGCCCGCCGGCCTCGATGTCCAGGAACTTGCCGCGCCGGGCCACCGCGCCGACCGTCCGCCCCTCCAGCGCCGTCACCGGCGGGTCGTACGTCTTCAGCGCGCTGATCGCCACCGGCTGCACCCGGGCGATCACGCGCCCGGTCAGCCGCTCGGACAGGAAGGCGCTCAGCGCCTCGACCTCGGGCAGCTCCGGCATGCGCCCAGTCTCCCCCAGCCCACCGCCCGACGCGCGCCCTGCCCGCTGCCGCAACCGCCCCTCCGACTCCGCCGCCTTTGCCCACCCCCACCCCGAAGCGCAGGCTGGAACGGAGGGAGGTGCCGCGCCGCCATGAGCACCCTTGAGGAACAGATCGACATCGCCGCCCCCGTCCTCGCCGCCTGGGAGCAGCTCCATCGGGTGCACGACTACCCGCGGTTCGTCGACGGCGTCCGCAGTGCCCATCCGCACGGGCAGAACCTGGCGCACCTCGGGGTGGCGGTCGGCGGCGCCGAGCGCTCGGTCGACACCGAGATCACCGACCGCGGCCGGGGCCGGGTAATGGCCTGGCGGACGCTGGACTCCCTCCGGCTCCGCGGCGCGTTCGCCCTGCTGCCGCTCGACGCCCGGCACACCCGGCTGCAGATCCGGGTGGAGTACGACCCGGAGGCGGTGCACGAGGCGTTCGGCGGGCCGCGCGGCTTCGCCCAGGCCGGGGCGATCGAGCGGACGGTCCGCGAGGACCTGCAGCATTTCCGGGAGCTGGTCGAGGCCCGGGTGAGCGCCGCCGACGAGCCGCCGCAGGAGCCGTAAGAGACACATAAGCCCAGCTCAGCACGGGTGGTGAGGCTCTTCACAGAGCACCGCCCAGCAGACCGTTCCACTTTCAACCTGTGGCAGACTCGGATGCCATGGACATCGGCCCGGTCACCAGGACGCTTCGCGCGGCGGTCTTCGCCGCGCTGGTCGTGCTGCTCGCCGGGCTCGGTCAGGTGCTGGTCACCGGCCGCGCGCTGCCGGTCGGTCCGATGCTCCTCGCCTCGGTCGCCGTCTTCGCGGTGGCCTTCGCCCTGGCGGGCCGCGAGCGCGGTTACCCGACGATCGCCGCGGTGTTCCTGCCCCTGCAGCTGGGCGCCGGCGCGCTGTTCGACGTCGCCCAGACCGCATGTCCCTCCATGCCGCCCGGCGCCGGGCACGGCCTGCAGCCGCTGCTGTGCGGCGGCGGTTCGCTGGGCGGTTTCCTGCTCGGCCACGGCGTCTCCCAGCACACCGGCGTGCTGCTGCTCCTGCTGTTGCACGCGGTGATCGCGCTGGTCGGCGCGTACTGGCTGCGCCGCGCGGACGCCGCGTTGTCCGGCCTCGCCCGGGCGGTCCGGATGCTGGGCGAGTTCCTGCACCGCCACCTCCCGGCCGCCGCCCGCCGGCTGCTGCTGCTCACCGCGCCCGTCCCGGCCCGTCCGGTGGCGCGGATGCCGTTCCCCCCGGCCAGCCGCGTGCTGGTCCCCGCCGAGGACGTCGTCGTCCGTCCGGCCGTCCGGCGCGGTCCGCCGGTGTTCGCCCTGGCCGTCTGAGCCCCTCGCTCGACCCGAGCTTCCTTGCCCGCCCCGGGCTTCCCCGCTCGCCCCGAGCCCGCTCGCTCACCCGGCCGTCTCTCCCCGCGCAGGCCCCGACCGGCCGCGCCCGCACCCCCGCACGCCCGAGAGCACAGGACGACACCCCATGAGCAACACCCGCAAGACCGACCAGAAGACCTCCGCCACCGACCGCATGCGCAGCGCCCGCGCCCAGGCCGAGCGCTCCGACCGGATCCGCCGCCGGGTGGTGGTCGGCGTCGCCTCCGCCGCGGTGCTGGCCCTCGCGGCGGGCGTGGCCTTCGCCGTCGGCGGCTCCTCCGGCTCCGGTTCGGACGCCGCCGCGAGCGGCCCGCTGGTCGTCCCGGCGAACGCGACCGGCGACGGCGGCACGGTGATCTCGTACGGCAAGGCCGACGCCCCGCACACACTGTCGATCTACGAGGACTTCCGCTGCCCGTTCTGCGAGCAGTTGGAGACCACCACCGGCACGACCATCCAGCAGCTCGCCGACGCGGGCACGTACAAGATCGAGTACCACCTGGCGACGTTCCTGGACAAGAACCTCGGCGGGAAGGGCTCGCGCACCGCGCTGGCCGCCGCCGGCGCCGCCCTGAACGAGGGCGTGGACAAGTTCAAGCAGTTCCACGACGTGCTCTACGCCAACCAGCCGGACGAGCGCAGCGACGCCTTCGGCGACGTCAACCACGTCCTGGACCTGGCCGGCCAGGTGCCCGGTCTGAAGACGGACGCCTTCGTCAAGGCCGTCCAGGAGGGCACCTACGCGCCGTGGGCGGCCAAGGTCAACGAGGAGTTCGACAAGAGCGACGTCACCGGCACCCCGACGGTCAAGCTGGACGGCCGGAAGCTGGACGTCCTCACCGACGGCAAGGCGGCCTCGCCCGAGCAGTTCACCGCGCTGGTCAAGCAGGTGACCGGGTGACGGCCCCCTCCCCGGCCGCTGCCGTCGGAACGGCCCACGGCGCGAGCCGCCCGTTCGCCTGGCTGCTGCTGATCGGCGGCGCGGTCGGCCTGTTCGCCTCGGCGGTCCTCACCCTGGACAAGATCCGGCTGCTGAAGGACCCGTCGTACGTCCCCAACTGCAACATCAATCCGATCATCAGCTGCGGCTCGATCATGCGCAGCGCGCAGGCCGAGGCCTTCGGCTTCCCCAACTCGCTGATCGGGCTGGTGGCCTTCGGGGTCGTCATCGCGGTGGGTGCCGGGCTGCTCGCGGGTGCGACGTACCGGCGCTGGTTCTGGCTCGGCCTGCAGGCCGGGACGGTCTTCGGGGTCGGCTTCGTGACCTGGCTGATGTACCAGGCGCTCTACCGGATCGGCGCGCTCTGCCCGTACTGCATGGTGGTGTGGGCCGCGGTGGTCCCGCTGTTCTGGTACACCACGCTGCACAACCTGCGCAGCGGCGTGATCCCCGTGGGCCCGCGCCTGCGCGTGGTCGTCCGGGAGGCGGCCCGCTACCACTGGGTCGTTCCGGCACTGTGGTACGCGGTGATCGCGCTGCTGATCCTCAACCGGTTCTGGTACTACTGGAGCACCCTGATCTGATCCGCTCCGCCGCCCTCCCGCTCCCGTCCGGAGCGGGAGGGCCACCGGACCACTCCTCCTCGTGGGGGCTTCATGCGACGCAGGATCGTCCTCTTCGTCTCCCTCTCGGTGGACGGCTACTTCGAGGGCCCGGACCACGACCTCTCCTGGCACCTGGTCGACGACGAGGTGCACACCCACTTCAACCGGGAACTCGCCCGGATGGGTGGTTTCGTCTCCGGCCGGGTGACGCACGAGCTGATGGCCTCGTACTGGCCGACCGCCGATCGGGACCCGGCCGCCGACGGACCGATGATCGAGTTCGCGGGCATCTGGCGCGCGATGCCGAAGGTCGTCTTCTCCCGCACCCTCGACCACGCCGACTGGAACACCACGGTGGTCCGCGAGGTCACCCCGGAGTCGGTCGCCGCCCTCACCGAAGGCCCGGGCGGTGACCTCTCGCTCAGCGGCGCGAACCTGGCCTCGTCCTTCCTCGACCAGGACCTGATCGACGAGTTCCGCCTCTACGTCCACCCGGTCGTGCTCGGCCGCGGCACCCTGTTCTTCCGCCCGACCGACCGCCCCACCCCGCTCACCCTGACCGGGACCCACCGGTTCACCAACGGCGTCACCCTGCTCCACTACGTCCGGGACCGCGGGGCTGCCTCGGCAGCCCCGTGAGGTCGGTGAAGGCGGCCGTGCCGGAGTAGCCGCAGGCCCAGCTGGGCCGGGGGCTCCGGCGGCGGGGCGGTCACCCGGACGGGCCGGCCAGACCGGCCCGGTGGGAGTGTCGGGCGATCCGCCCGCGTCAGCCCGCCGCCGGGCCGAAGGTGAACGCCTCGACCTCCGCCAGGAGTTCAGCCCGCCGCCCCTCGTCAATGAAGGAGGCACGGAAGGAGTTGGCGGCCAGCCGGCGCAGGGTCTCCTGGTCCAGGCCGAGGGCCTCGCGGACGGCGCGGAAGTTGTCCTCGACGTAGCCGCCGAAGTACGCCGGGTCGTCGGAGTTGACGGTGACCAGCAGGCCGGCCTCCAGCATCTCGAGCAGCGGGTGGTCGATGATCGTGTCGATGCAGCGCAGGCGGACGTTGGACAGCGGGCAGAGGGTCAGCGGGATCTGCTCGCGGACCAGACGGGCGACCAGTTCGCCGTCCTCCAGGCAGCGCAGCCCGTGGTCGATCCGTTCGACGCCGAGGACGTCCAGCGCCTCGGTGATGTACGAGGCCGGGCCCTCCTCGCCCGCGTGGGCGACACGCCGCAGTCCGGCCTCGGCGGCCCGGCGGTACACCTCGCGGAACTTCGCCGGCGGGTTGCCGACCTCGGCCGAGTCCAGGCCGATGCCCGCGATCCGGTCGAAGTACGGACGGGCGGCCTCGAAGGTCTCCAGCGCGGACTCGGCGGGCTCGTCCCGCAGGAAGCACATGATCAGCCGGGTGCTGATCCCGTACCGCTCCTCGCTGCGCGACAGCGCCCGGGTCAGACCGTCCACCACCACACCCAGCGGCACCCCGCGCGCGGTGTGCGCCTGCGGGTCGAAGAAGATCTCCGCGTGCCGGACGCCCTGCTCGGCGGCCCGTGCCAGGTAGGCGTCGGCGAGCTCGGCGAAGTCGTCCTCGGTGCGCAGCACGGCCATCAGCGCGTAGTACAGGTCCAGGAAGGACTGCAGGTCGCTGAAGGAGTACGCGGTGCGCAGCTCCTCGGTGTCGGCGTACGGCAGCTCGACCCCGTTGCGGGCCGCGAGCTCGAAGGCGAGTTCGGGCTCCAGGGTGCCTTCGATGTGCAGGTGGAGTTCGGCCTTGGGAAGCGGCATCAGCGATCTGTCCGAGCGGTAGCGGGAAACCCGAAGGTACGGAAAGATTCATCCTACGATCCGGACGATCAACGCTAATACTCCGCCGCGATCCGCCCCCGGGTGCGCCCCGGGCACGCCCCGGAGCGCACGGGTGTACCGGCGACGGCCACCGGGCACCCCGTAGGAGGGGGCTTCCGCCGAGGAGGTACCGAGATGCGGCACGCCGACGCCACGCACATCCGGCCCGAGGGCATCTCCCCGCACGCTCTGGGCAATGACACGCTCCTGCACGAGCTGGAACAGCTGCACCGCACGCGCCACGAGACCTTCCTGTACGGCTCGGAGGAGGCGCTGAAGCGGCACACCCTGCGCACCGGGCAGCTGGAGGCCGAATACCTGCACCGGTTCCCCAGCCGGCAGGTGACCGCCGGGCGGACCAGGGCCGGCGCCCGGGCCCGGGAGGCGGCGGCCCGGGTGGAGTCGCTGCCGGAGTGACGGGGCCGGAGTGACGGGGCCGGTCCGCGCGCCCGGCGGGACACGCCGGGCGCGCCGTGGCGTGCCCGGAGCCCGGCCGTCGGGGAGGGTGTGAGGGCAGACGCACCGGACCCAGACCCCCTCGGGAGCCCCGTATGCCCATCGCCAGCGTCAACCCCGCGACCGGCGAGACCCTGGAGACCTTCGAACCGCTCGACGCGGCCGGACTCGAGCGGCGGCTGGCCCATGCCGAGGCCGCCTTCCACGGCTACCGCAATTCCCCGTTCGCCGCCCGGGCCGAGCTGATGCGCCGCGCCGCCGACCTGCTGGACCAGGACCGGGAGACGGTCGCCCGGACCATGACCGAGGAGATGGGCAAGCCGCTCGCCGCCGCCCGCGCCGAGGCCGCCAAGTGCGCGAAGGCGATGCGCTGGTACGCGGACAACGCCGAGGCGCTGCTCGCCGACGAGCACCCGGCCCCGGCCGACGTCACCGACTCCGGCGCCGCCCGCGCGTACGTCCGCTACCGCCCGATCGGGCCGGTGCTGGCCGTGATGCCGTGGAACTTCCCGTTCTGGCAGGTGATCCGGTTCGCCGCGCCGGCCCTGATGGCGGGCAACGTCGGCCTGCTCAAGCACGCGTCCAATGTGCCGCGCACGGCGGTGGCGCTCGAGGAGCTGTTCCAGCGGGCCGGCTTCCCGGAGGGCTGCTTCCAGACGCTGCTGATCGGCTCGGGCGCGGTCGAGGGCGTGATCCGGGATCCCCGGGTGGCCGCGGTGACCCTCACCGGCAGCGAGCCGGCCGGGCGGGCGGTCGCCGCGACCGCGGCCGACGTGGTGAAGAAGGCCGTGCTGGAGCTGGGCGGCAGCGACCCGTTCGTCGTCCTGCCGAGCGCCGACCTGGACGCGGCGGTGCAGACCGCCGTCCGCGCGCGGGCGCAGAACAACGGCCAGTCCTGCATCGCCGCCAAGCGCTTCATCGTGCACACCGACGTCTACGACCGCTTCACCGCCGGCTTCGCCGAGGCGATGCGGTCACTGCGCGTCGGCGACCCGATGGACGAGGCCACCGACGTCGGCCCGCTGGCCAGCAGGCAGGGCCGGGACGACCTGGAGGAGCTGGTCGAGGACGCCCGGACGCACGGTGCCCGGGTCGAGTGCGGCGGCGGGCGCCCGGAGGGCTGGGACACCGGGTACTTCTACGAGCCGACGGTGCTGACCGGCATCACCCCGGCCATGCGGATCCACCAGGAGGAGACCTTCGGGCCGGTGGCCACCGTCTACCGGGTCGCCGACCTGGACGAGGCGGTCGCGCTCGCCAACGACACCCCGTTCGGCCTCAGCTCCAACGTCTGGACCCGGGACGAGGACGAGCAGGAGCGCTTCGTGCGCGACATCCAGGCCGGCGGGGTGTTCTTCAACGGGATGACCGCCTCCCACCCGGCACTGCCGTTCGGCGGCGTCAAGCGCTCCGGCTTCGGGCGGGAGCTGTCCGGGCACGGGATCCGGGAGTTCTGCAACGTCACCACGGTGTGGATCGGCTGATCCCTCCCGGAGCCCCGTTCACCCCGGCGCTCACCGGCCGGGTCAGGCCGCGATCCGGTGCCTGCCCCGGCCGGGTGTCATCCATCGGGCGATCACGCCGACCATGGCGACGACGGTACAGCCCCAGAAGATCGCCATCAGCACCAGCATCGGCGTCAGGCTCACCTGGGTGGCGACCATGCCGAGCCCGACCGAGAGCGCGATCATGAACGTCACCACGGTGGGGCTGAGGGTGAGCAGCCAGTTCCAGGCCCGGTGCCCGAAGCCCTGGTTTCTCTGGGCCTCGGGGCCGGCTTCGACTTCCTTGTAGGTCAGCAGGTCCATATGGATCGCCTCCAATGCTGGACGGGAGGGAAAGGCCTGGCCCGGGGGTCAGGAGGCCCTGCGGGGAGCCGTGGACTTCCGGCTCGTGGTCTTCTTCGCCGCGGGCGTCTTCTTCGCCGTGGTGCTCTTCTTCGCCGTGGTGCTCTTCTCGGCGGTCCGCTTGGCAGTCTGTTCGGTGGTCCGCTGGGCGGCGGGGGCGCTCTTCTTCGCGGCGGCGCGCTTGCGCGGAGCGGGCTTCTGCTCCTCCGCCGACGCCGGCTCCGCCTCCGCTTCCGGTTCCGCTTCCGCTTCCGCTTCCGCTTCCGCCGCCGGTCCGTGGCCGCCCTTGGCCCGCTTGAGGCTGCTGCGCAGCGCCTCCATCAGGTCGATCACGTTGTCCGGCGCCTCGCCGGGCTCCTCCTCGTGCGGGATCTCGACGCCCTCCAGCCGCGCGGTGATCACCTGCTGCAGCGCCTGCTGGTAGTCGTCGTGCAGCTGGGCCAGGTCGAAGTCCTCGGAGAGGGTGTCCATCAGCGACCGCGCCATCTTGAGCTCCTGTGGCCGGACGGTGACGTTCTCCTCGGGCGCGATCCCGGCCGCCGGGCGGACCTCGTCGGGCCAGATGCAGGTCTGCAGCACCAGCGTGTTGTCGTGCACCCGCAGCACCGCGGGCGACTCCCGGGTGCGCAGCGCGATCTTGGTGACGGCGATCTGCCCGGACTCGGTGAGCGCGTCGCGCAGCAGCGCGTACGGTTTGGCGGCGGCCTTGTCGGCGACACCCACGTAGTAGGCCTTGGAGAACATCAGCGGGTCGATCTCGCCCTCGTCGACGAAGGCCAGCACGTCGATGACCTTCTTGCTGGGCAGCGGCAGGTCGGCGAGGTCCTCGTCGCTGAGCGTGACGGTCCGCCCGTCGGGGGACTCGTAGCCCTTGGCGATCTCCGCGTACGGGACCTCCTTCTCCTCCTGCTCGCAGTACCGCTTCATCCGCACCCGGCCGCCGTCCTTGGCGTGCACCTGGTGCAGCGGGACGTCGTGCTCCTGCGTCGCGGAGTAGAGGTGGACGGGGATGCTGACCAGCCCGAAGCTGATCGTCCCCTTCCAGGTGGTCTGCATGGGGTCGCTCCTGTCCGGCGCCGGGAGCCGACGGCCGCCGGGAACCGGCGATCACCGGGAACCGAGGGCGCCGAGCACGCTCGGGAGTGCTCCGACGAATGCCCCGAGAATCCCACTCTGCCCGGGTTTGCCCCGATCGGCCACACCGCGCCGCCCACGGCCCGAGGGAGGTCGATGCGGATGACCGCCCGCACGGAGGCGACCACGCTCCGCTGAGGGGGATCTGAGCTCGCCCGGTCTCCACCTACCTGACGCTGCGTCAGATCTGAGCTTTCCGGACCCCTGTTGCACCCGCTCTGACCTGGCCTTTTGTGTTCGGTAAGCGAACAGTTATCAATGCCTTGTTCCGATACTCGGGCGTAGAAGTTAGGTTGCACCGCAATGCGCGGGTCTGTCCCCCCACCCTGTGGCGACGAGCCCGGGGTCGCCGCGCTGGAAAGGCACAGGGCACCCCTAGATGAGTGCGAACACCACCAAGTCGGCGGCAGCCGCCCAGGTCCCCCACCAGGCGGGGCCGCAAGGGCACGGCGGAGACGGCAACCTGAAGGCCGGGCTCAAGAACCGCCACCTGTCGATGATCGCCATCGGCGGCGTGATCGGCGCCGGCCTCTTCGTCGGCTCCGGCGCGGGCATCGCGTCCACCGGCCCCGGCATCCTGCTCTCCTACGCACTGGCCGGCGCGTTGGTCGTGCTGGTGATGCGGATGCTCGGCGAGATGGCCGCGGCCGATCCGCAGAGCGGCTCCTTCTCGGCGTACGCGGACCGCGCGCTGGGCCGCTGGGCCGGGTTCTCCATCGGCTGGCTGTACTGGTTCTTCTGGGTCGTGGTGCTGGCGGTCGAGGCGACGGCCGGCGCGAAGATCCTCAACCAGTGGGTGCCCGGCGTGCCTCAGTGGGGCTGGGCGCTGATCGTGATGGCGGTGCTGACCGCCACCAACCTCTTCTCGGTGGCCTCGTACGGCGAGTTCGAGTTCTGGTTCGCCGGGATCAAGGTGGTCGCGATCGCGGCCTTCCTGGTGATCGGCCTCCTCGCCGCCTTCGGCCTGCTGCCCGGCACCCACGCGGTCGGCACCAGCAACCTGACCGGCCACGGCGGCTTCCTGCCGCACGGGGTGGGCGCGGTGTTCACCGGCATGCTGACCGTCGTCTTCGCCTTCATGGGCAGCGAGATCGTCACCCTGGCCGCCGGCGAGTCGGAGGACCCGCAGAAGGCGGTCACCAAGGCCACCAACAGCGTGATCTGGCGCATCGGCATCTTCTACCTGGGCTCGATCCTGCTCGTGGTCACCCTGCTGCCCTGGGACTCGGCCGAGGTCAAGGCCAGCCCGTACGTGGCGGTGCTGGACCACATCGGCATCCCGGGCGCCGGCCAGGTGATGGACGTGATCGTGCTGACCGCGGTGCTGTCCTGCCTCAACTCCGGGATGTACACCGCCTCCCGGATGGCCTTCTCGCTCGGCCAGCGCGGCGACGCCCCGAAGGCCTTCGCGAAGGTGACCGACCGCGGCGTGCCGCGGGTGGCCATCCTCTCCTCGGTGGTCTTCGGTTTCGTCGCGGTCTTCTTCAACTACACCTCGCCGGACACGGTGTTCGCCTTCCTGCTCAACTCCTCCGGTGCGGTCGCGCTCTTCGTCTGGCTGGTGATCTGTGCCACCCAGCTGCGGATGCGCAAGATCATCGAGCGGGAGATGCCCGAGCGGCTGACCGTCCGGATGTGGCTGTACCCGTACCTGACCTGGACCGCGATGGGCATGATCGGGTTCGTCATGGCGTACATGTTCACCGACGCCGACGGGCGCAAGCAGATGTACCTGTCGCTGGTCGCCGCGGCGATCGTGCTCGCGGCCTCGGCCGTGGTGGGCCGCCGGCGGCGGGCCGCGGTGGCGGCGGAGTCCTGACCCGTCCGCACCGCGCGGGAACGCCGGGCCCGGGAGCCGCTACGGAGGCTCCCGGGCCCGGCGCGTTTCCCGGGCCCCCGCCCTGTCGGCACGATGGCGACACGACACCGGCAGGACACTGACGCGACATCGTTTGACCAAGGCACGTCAAGGGGGATACCTGGGCATGGCGCTCCCCCACGAGCGCTCCCCCACCCTCTCCGGGAGACCCCGTGCCGCCCCTGCCCACCCCCACGCCACCCTCGCCGTCCCCACCCCGCTCGGAACCAGAGTCCGCGCGCCAGCGCTTCGGCCGTCGGCTGCGCCACTGGCGCGAGGCCCGCGGCCTCAGCCAGTCCGAGCTCGGCCGGCTGCTCGGCTACCACAACTCGCTGATCAGCCGAGTGGAGAACGCCCGGCGCTGGCCGCCGCCGGGCATGCCGGCCCGGGCCGACGAACTCCTCATCGCCTGCGGCGAGTTGGCGGAACTCTGGCAGACGGTCCGGCAGGAACGCGAACGCCTCGGCGAACTCGCCGTCGCCATCCGGACACCGCTCGCCGCCGACACCGCCCCACCGGACGCCGCCACCGTCGAGGTGCTCGCCCACCTGCTCGCCGTCTACCGCACCGCCGCCGACCGGATCGGCGGCGAGGAACTGGCCGCCGTCCTGGAGCACCACGCCCGCACGCTGGCCGGCTGGCAGCACACCGCCCCGCCCGAGAGCCTCGCCGCGGTCCGCTCGCTCGCCGCCCAGTACGCCGAACTCGCCGGCTGGGCCCACTTCGAGGGCGACCGCCGCGCCCGCGCGCTCGGCTGGTACGCCACCGGCCTGGAGTGGGCGCGCGCCACCGGCGACCAGGCCACCACGGCCGCGCTGCTCACCCGGCAGAGCACCCTGCACTGGTGGCGCGGCGACCCGGCCACCGCCCTCGCCCTGGCCGAGGCCGCCCGCGCCGCCGCCCCGCCCCTGCCGGGGCTGCGGGCCTGGACCGCCGTCGCCCGGGCCCACGCCCACGCGCTGGCCGGCGAGACGCCGTACGTGCACCGGGCGCTGGCGGACGCCCGGCGGCTGACCGCGGCCGCGCTGCGCTCCGGCGAGCCGGCGCCCTGGGCGGCGCGCGCCGAGCTGGTCCTGGCCGTCGCCCACGGCACCTGCCAGCGGGACCTCGCCGCCCACACCGGCCACACCGCCCGCGCCCGCACCACCCACGCCCGCACCGCGGCAGCCCGGCTGGAGGCCGTGCTGCGAGTCCTAGACCCGGCCGCCCACCCGCGTGACCACGCGCTGGTCACCGCCCGCCTCGCCGGCGCCCACGCCCTCGTCGGCCACCGCGAGGCCGCCGCGGCCCTGCTCGCCCGCCTGCCCCGGAGCCCGACCGGCCGCACCACCGGCCGTGTCGCCCGCGAGCAGCGGCGGGCCGAGGAGTGGCTGCGCAGGTGAATGCCCGGGCAGGGCGGTACCTGCCCGGGCATGGCGGCGGTTCGGTTCAGGCGGTCCGGTTCAGGCCGTCCGGCGCCGCGCGGACCGGGCGAACGCCCGGTGGAACGGGCCGGTCGGCGAGGCCCGGCCCGCCGGAGGACGGCGGGGCCGGCCACCACCTGCGGGAGTGGTGGTCGGCCCCGCTTCACCGGTTCGACCCGGCCGACCGACCCTGCCGGGTCGGCTCGGAGGTCGACTCGGAGACCGGCGTGGAGACCGGCACGGAGACCGACTCAGAGACCGGCCGCCGCGGCGGCGATGTCGGCCGCGTAGGTGCTCACCTGGGTGTAGATGCCCGGGTAGCCCGCGCGGGCGCAACCGTTGCCCCAGCTGACGATGCCGACCTGGACCCAGCGACCCGCCGTGTCCTTGCGGACCATCGGGCCGCCGGAGTCACCCTGGCAGGTGTCGACACCGCCCTGGGCGACGTAGCCGGCGCAGAGCGAGCCGGCGGTGTTCAGGCCCGGGTAGGCGCCGGCACAGGTCGCGTCGTCGACGAACGGCACGGTGGCCTTGAGCAGGTACCGCTGCTGGGCGCCGCCCTCGCTCGCCGCACCCCAGCCCATGATGGTGAAGGTGCCGTTGTCGTAGGCGCTGGACGTGGCGATCGGCAGGGTGCTGACCAGGCTGCCGTTCACCGGCGAGGCCAGCTTGATCAGTGCCCAGTCGTCGCCGTTCTCGGCACCGGTGAAGGCGGGCGACTGGTAGACGTACGACGAGCGGACCTTGATCGCGCTGCCGCTGCGCAGGTCGACCGCGCCGACGGTGGCGGTGATGCTGCTGTCGGCACCGGTGCCGTCGACGCAGTGGGCGGCGGTCAGCACGATCTGCGAGGTGTAGAGCGCGCCGCCGCAGCCCATCGAGAGCCGCACCATGAACGGGAACTCGCCCTGCGCCGCCCGTGTGCCGCCGACCACGGTCGGCGACGGCGCGGGCGAGGCGGCGGCGGGCAGCACCAGCACGCCGGCACCGAGCACCAGACCGGCCAACAGGCTGAACACTCTGCCGAATTGACGCTTCATCAGTCTCCTCCTTGCAGGTGGGGGAAGACCGAGAGTGGCCCGGCGGACGGCATGGCAGGAGGGGCGCGGCCTTGCCGGTCGAAACTGGCAGGAACACGGCAATGCGGGGTTCCGGCTGCGGAGGCCCTAGGGTGATCGCCCATGCGGGATCTTGCGGCGGGGATGAAGCACCTGGTCATGGGCCAGAAGTGGGTGGGCCGACACGGCCGCTGGTGGGGCTTCGGGATGCTGCCGGCCCTGCTCACCCTGGTCGGCTACGTCGTCGCGCTCGTCTTCCTCGGAGCCTGGTCCAAGGACCTCGCCGACTGGGCCACCCCGTTCGCCGACCACTGGGGCTCACCCTGGCAGGGCCTGCTGCGCGACGCGCTCGCGGCGATCGTCTTCGGCGGCGGCCTGCTGTTCTCCCTCCTCACCTTCACCGCTGTCACCCTGCTGGTCGGGCAGCCCTTCTACGAGGCGCTCTGCGCCAAGGTCGACGAGACCGAGGGCGGCGCACCCACCCCGCCGGACACCCCGCTCTGGCGCGAGCTGCTGATCGCGGTGCGGGACAGCGCCTACGTGCTGGTGCGCGTGGCCGCGTTCGGCGTGGTGCTGTTCGCCTGCGGGTTCATCCCGGTGGTCGGCCAGACGGTGGTCCCGGCGCTCGGCTTCCTGGTGTCCGGCTTCTTCCTGACCGTCGAGCTGACGGCCGTCGCCCTGCAGCGGCGCCGAGTGCCGCAGCCCGAGCGGATCCGGCTGCTGCGCGCCCGGCCCGGTCTGGCGCTGGGCTTCGGCACACCGCTGGTGCTGGCCTTCCTGGTGCCACTGGTGACGGTGCTCGCCATGCCGGGTGCCGTCGCCGGCGCCACCTTGCTGGCCCGCGACCTCGTCCCGAGCACTGAGGAGGAGGAAGCGGCGGAGGAGGAAGCGGCGGAGGAGGGGCCCACCCCCACCTTCCCCGCCCCCACCCCCACCTTCCCCGCCCCCACCGGACAGCCCGCTCCGGGAAACCCGTACGCGACCCCCTGAGGTCGTGACCGTCCGGTCACTCTGCGCCGAAGTCGGCCCGCCCGGCGTGTGAGGCCGCCCACAGGGGGATCGGCGTCTACGACCCTCGCTAGTGGACGGGTGACGGGCCGGCTCCGGCCGGGCGCCAGTGCCGCACCCGGTCCGGGGTTGGCCCGGCGGCACCCCGCCTGAAGAACGCAGGCCACCGCGACTGCCACCCTTGCGTTCCTCCGATGCGTGCGCTGCTTGACCCTCGGGTTCGCAATCAGGACAAATCACCTCAAATCTGCCGTCGCGCTTTCCCATGACCGCCGTGGGGTTACTACGTGACGTAGTAGCGCGCGCCTTTGCCACCCGTCTCGAGCCCTGCCAAGAATGGCCAGTCGCCAGGCAGCGCGGCCGACCCCCGGTCCGCCGCGCAGCCCGCCCGCCCCGCCGCTTCACCCGGGGCGCCACGGCCGTCCCGGACGGCCGCGCGGGCCCCGCTCACCCGGAGCCCGTGCGATGCCCCGTGCCCGGCAAACCGGCGCGGGCCCCGACGGAGAAGGAACGCCCGCTTCATGCAGCTCAGCCATGCCCGCCGCAACTCCCTGATCACCGGCATCGCCACCCTCGTGGTCGCGAGCGCCGCCACCGCCGCCCTCGCCATCCCGCAGGCCGGGAACACCGTCGAGGCCGCCGCACCCGCGGCCGCCGTCTCGGTGGACGGCAAGCCGGTCACCGACCAGGCCCAGGCTGACACCGCTGCCGCTGCCCAGCAGGCCGCCCAGGCCAAGGCCGACGCGGACGCCGCCGCGCAGGCGCAGTCCCAGGCACAGGCCCAGGCCCAGGCGCAGGCCGAGGTCGAGGCGAAGGCCCAGGCGGACGCCAAGGCCAGGGCCGACGCCGAGGCCGCCGCCTCCCGCTCCCAGGAGCGTCCGAACCTCGCCGCCGCCTACTCCGGCACCCCGCAGCAGATCGCCGCGCAGATCGTCCCGGCCGGCCAGCTGCAGTGCTTCAGCAACATCGTGTTCCGCGAGAGCAGCTGGAACCCGCTGGCCGTCAACGCCTCCTCCGGCGCCTACGGCCTGGTCCAGGCCCTGCCGGGCTCCAAGATGGCCTCCGCGGGCGCCGACTGGCGCACCAACCCGGCCACCCAGATCAAGTGGGGCCTGGACTACATGAACACCCGCTACGGCAGCCCCTGCGGCGCCTGGTCGTTCTGGCAGGCGCACCACTGGTACTAAGCCGACCCTCCGGCTCGGCTTTCCCGGCTCGGCACTCCCCACCCGGTCCTCCCGGCCCGCGACGCACTCCGCGTCGCGGGCCTTGCGGCATCTGTCGCCTGACGTGGACGCGTCCGGAAGGCGACGTGAAGATATGGCGTACGGTCGTACGATTTGCCGCCAATTGCTCGTAATTACGCACCGTCAGGGCTTTGCCACGGTTCGCGCGCCCTCTTACGCTCCGGCGTCATGCCCTCACCGCTGATCAGCGTCGTACTCTCCGCCTACGACCAGCACAAACAGCTCGCCGATTGCCTGGACTCGCTGCTCGCGCAGTCCCTGGCCGACGTCGAGGTGATCGTGGTCGCCGACCGCTCGCCCGAGACCGCCGGCGAGCTCGCCGACGCGTACGCGGCGCGGCATCCGCGGGTGTCGGCGCTGCACCTGAACGCGGCGGTCGGGGTCGGGGTGGGCCGGAACGCGGGGGCGGCGCGGGCGAGCGGCGAGTACCTGCTGTTCCTCGACGCCGACCACCTGCTGCCCCGCGACGCGCTCCAGACGCTCGCTGACCGGCTCAAGCAGACCGGTCCGGTGGACGTCCTGCTGTTCGGCCACTCCCGCCGCCACCAGGACCGGGACTGGCCGGGCGGGGCCGAGGCGCTGCTCGCCGAGGCCGGCCCCGAGGTGTTCGCGCCGTTCGACCGGCCCGCGCTGTTCGGCGCGCCGCCGCTGAGCTGGGACCGGCTGATCCGCCGCGGCCACTGGGAGGGGCTGGGGCTCGCCTTCCCGACCGGCCGCTACGAGGAGGTCCCGGTGGTGCACGCGGCCCTGCTCGGCGCGCAGAAGGCCGCCGTGCTGCCGCGCGAGTGCGTCCAGCTGCGCCGCCGGGAGACCGTCCACCCGGCCGGCGGGCCCGGCAGCAGCGTCTTCGACCTGTTCGAGCAGTACGAGCGCAGCTTCGCCCTGCTGGAGGACCTGCCGCACCTGTACGCGGTGCGCGACGCGATGTTCGTCCGGATGATCCGGCACTACCTGTTCGTCTTCGACCTCGCCGGCTGCGTCTCCCGGGCCGAGCGGCCGCAGTTCTTCCACCGGGCCGCCGAGCACCACCGCCGCTTCCAGCCGCCGGGCCACCGCCGGCCGGGCGGCCGCGAGGGGATCAAGTTCTCGCTGCTGGCCGGCGGCGCCTACCCGGCGTTCGAAGTCGCCAAGCTCTCCCACATCGCGCGCGGAACCCTCACCGGGCGGAAGTGAGCCGGCTGCGGGGTCGGGCACAGAGTCGGCCGCGGAGTCGGCCGCGGAGTCGGCCGGGGGGTCGGCCGGGGGGTCGGCCGCGGAGTCGGTGATCATGGCCGCGGGAGGGTCACCCGACACCCCGTCGGTGGTACCCCCGTCGCGCCCGGTACCCGGGCGGCGCCCCGGCTGCGATCATCGGCGGAGCCGTGTCCGCCGCACCGCCCGGGAGGTCCCTGGTGAGCCGTCCGTCCGCCGTCCCCGGGGCCGAGCTGGCCCGTGAGCTGGCCGCCGTCCTGCGCGGGGAGGTCCGCTTCGGCGCCGCCGAACGGACCGTCTACAGCCACGACGCCTCCAACTACCGGCATCTGCCGCTCGGCGTGGTCAAGCCCGCCGACCCGGACGACGTGCGCACGACGCTGGCGCTGTGCCGCGAGTACCGCGTGCCGGTGGTGCCGCGCGGCGCCGGGACCAGCATCGGCGGGCAGGCGATCGGCCCGGGCGCGGTGGTGCTGGACTTCCGCCGCCACCTCGGCGAGGTCCTGGAGATCGACCCGCAGGCCCGCACCGCGCGCGTGCGGCCCGGCACCGTCCTGGACGACCTCCAGCGCGCCGCCAAACCGTACGGGCTGCGCTTCGGCCCGGACCCGTCCACGCACAGCCGCTGCACCATCGGCGGCATGATCGGCAACGACTCCTGCGGCTCGCACTCGCTCGCCTGGGGGCGCACCGCCGACAACGTCGAGCGGCTGGAGCTGCTGCTCGCCGACGGCACCGAGCTGACCGTCGGCGGCCGGCTCGGCTCGCCGGAGCGCGCGGCGCTGCGCGCCCTGCCCGGCCGGGTCGGCGAACTCCACACGCAGCTCCAGGAGTTCACCGACCATAACCTCGCCACCATCCGCCAGGGGATGCCGCGGCTGCCGCGCCGCACCTCCGGCTACCCGCTGGACGCGCTGCTGCCCGAGCACGGCCACGACCTCGCCCGGGCGCTCACCGGCACCGAGGGCACCTGCGCGCTGCTGCTCGGCGCCACCGTCCGCCTCGTCGAGGACCCGCCCGCCCGCGCCCTGGTGGTGGCGGGCTACCCGGACGAGGGCGCTGCCGCCGACGCCGTCCCCGCGCTGCTGCCGTTCGGGCCGCTGACCGCCGAGGGCATGGCGGCCGACCTGATCGCCGCGCTGCTGGCCGCCGGCCCCCGCCCACCCGCGCTGGACCGGCTGCCCGCCGGGGAGTGCTGGCTGTTCCTGGAGACGGGCGGCGCCACCCCGCTGGAGGCCTACCAGGCCGCGCGCCGGCTCGCCGACGCGGTGCGCCGCGAGCGTTCGGCCACCGTCGCCCTGGTCACCGACGCCGCCGAGCAGCGCCAGCTGTGGGCCGTCCGGGAGGCCGGTGCCGGGATCGTCACCCGGCTGCCCGGGGGCGGCGAGGCCTGGCCCGGCTGGGAGGACTCCGCCGTCCCGCCCGAGCGGCTCGGTGACTACCTGCGGGACCTGCGCGCCCTGCTGCGTCGGCACGGCCTGCGCGGCGTCCCGTACGGGCACTTCGGCGACGGCTGCGTGCACCTGCGGATCGACTTCCCGCTGGACCAGCCCCAAGGGGTACTGGTCTTCCGGGAGTTCCTGGAGCATGCGGCCGATCTGGCGGTCTCGTACGGCGGTTCGCTCTCCGGCGAGCACGGCGACGGGCAGGCCCGCGCCGAACTGCTGCCACGCATGTACCCGCCCGAAGTCATCGACCTGTTCGGCGAGTTCAAACGGATCTGGGACCCGGAGAACCTGCTCAACCCGGGCGCTCTGGTCGACCCGCGCCCGCTCGACGCCGACCTGCGCTTCGTCACCGCCCCGCGCCGTCCGCTGCCGCTCGCCCTGCCGTACGAGCAGGACGGCGGGAGCCTGGCCAAGGCGGTGCACCGCTGCGTGGGCGTCGCCAAGTGCGTGGACCCGACCACCGGGGTGATGTGCCCGAGCTACATGGCCACCGGCGAGGAACGGCACTCCACCCGGGGCCGGGCGCGGCTGCTCGCCGAGATGCTGCGGGGGGACGCGATCCCCGACGGCTGGCGGTCCGAGGAGGTCCGGGAGGCGCTGGACCTCTGCCTGAGCTGCAAGGGCTGCGCGAGCGACTGCCCGGTGCACGTCGACATGGCGACCTACAAGACGGAGTTCCTGTACCAGCACTACCGGCACCGCCCACGCCCGCGCTCGCACTACTCGATGGGCTGGCTGCCGCTCTGGCTGCGGGCCGTCGCGCTCGCGCCCGGGGCCGCCAACACACTGGCCCGCTCACCGCTCGGCGGGACGCTCAAGCGGCTCGGCGGGATCGACCCGCGCCGGGTGCTGCCGGTGTTCCCGCCGCAGACCTTCACCGCCTGGTACCGGCGGCACCGCGCCACGCACCCGGCACCGGCGGGCGCACGGCCGGTGCTGCTGTGGCCGGACACCTTCTCCGACCACCTGCAGCCGAACGTCCTGCGCTCGGCCGTCGAGGTGCTGGAGCACCTGGGCTTCGACGTCCGGCTGCCCTCGGGCCCGGTCTGCTGCGGCCTCACCTGGCACTCCACCGGCCAACTCGGCACCGCCCGCCGGGTGTTGCGGCGCAGCCTGCGGGTGCTGGCGGCGGACGGGCTCCAGGCCGACACCCCTGTGGTCGGCCTGGACCCCAGCTGCACGGCCACCCTGCGCGAGGACCTGCCCCGGCTGCTCGGCCCGGACGGCCGCCCGCTCGCCGAACGCACCCGCACCTTCGCCGAGTTCATCGACGAGTACGCCCCGGACGCCCCGCTCCCGCAGATCCCGCTGGACGCCGTCACCCAGACCCACTGCCACCAGCACGCGGTACTCGGCAGCGCCGCGGACCGCCGGGTCGAGGCCCGACTGGGCCTGCACAACCGGGTGTTGGATTCCGGCTGCTGCGGGCTGGCGGGTAACTTCGGCTTCGAAAGCGGGCACTTCGAGGTGTCCGAGGCGATCGCCGAGCGGGTGCTGCTGCCCGAGGTCCGGGCAGCCGGGCCGGAGACGGTGGTGCTGGCGGACGGCTTCAGCTGCCGCACCCAGATCGCCCAACTCGCCGACGGCAGGCAGGCGTTGCACCTGGCGGAGCTGATCGCCAGGGAGCTGCGTCACCCCGAGTGACTACGCGTGCCCGGCGAGGAAGGCCCCGACATCACCGGCACGCCCAAGACCTCGACATCGAGACCCGCCGCCTCTCCGCCCTGCTGGACGGCCTCACCCTGCAGGCCGTCCGGCACCCCGACCTGGTAGGTCCGGAGGACCTGTGCGCGGTGCTCCACCGCCACCTCGACACCCTGGCCGCGCCGACCTCCTGACACCGCGCCAACGCCCCCGTCACAATGGCGCGATGACCCTCACCACCGCCGAGGCGGACAAGCTCCTCGCCGACCACTTCGCCCCCTGGGTGCAGGCTCTCGGCCTGTCCGCCGTCGAGACCGGCGAGCGGCACGCCGTGCTGCGGCTGCCCTGGTCCGACCAGCTCGTCCGCGAGGGCGGCGGGCTGTGCGGCCAGGCGCTGATGGCCGCCGCCGACACCGCCTGCGTGGTCGCGATCTCGGCCGCGCGCGGCGGCTTCGGCCCGATGACCACCGTCCAGCAGTCCACCACCTTCCAGCGGGCGGTCGTCGGGCAGGACGTCCTGGTGCGCGCCCGGATCACCAAGCTCGGCCGCCGGATCGCCTTCCTCGACATCACCCTCACCCCCGAGGGAGCCGAGGAGCCCGCCGCCCACGCCACCACCGTCTACGCCCTGGGCTGACGCCACGGCTGCGGCCCCGCCCGGCGAGGGCGGGGCCACAGCCCGGGTGCGTACGGCGGTTGCGTTCGGCGGTGTCAGCTCAGGGCGGTCGGCGAGGGTGCCTCCTCCGCGCAGACCGCCGACACGAACTCGGCCACCCGGGACTGCGGCATACCGCGCGCGATGTCCGCCTCGCTGATCATGCCGACCAGCTTGTGCTCCGGGTGGTTGATCACCGGCAGCCGGCGCACCTGGTACTGCTCCATCACCCGCAGCACCTGTTCGCAGTCCTCGTCGGCCTCGACCGTCATCGGCCGCCCCTGCGCCAGCTCGCCCGCCGTCACCGCCGCCGGGTCACGGCCCTCGGCGACGCAACGCAGCACGATGTCGCGGTCGGTCACGATGCCCAGCAGCTTGTCGCCGGGCCCACAGATGGGCAGGGCGCCCACGTCACGTTCCCGCATGATCCGGGCGGCGGCGGCGAGCGTCTCGTGCTCGCGGATGCACTCCGCGCCCGGGTGCATGATGTCGCTGGCTTTGGTCATGGTCCGCCTCCTGACCTGGCTTCCTGCCCCTGTCCATCGTGGTCCGGGTGTGTGGCCGACGCCACCGGGCGCCGCTCAGGGCTGCGGTTCCGGCTCGGCTCCGGCGCCGCGCCCGGCACTGCCGTCCGGCGATTCCGCGGCCTCCACCGGCGAGCGCTCCAACAGATCATCGAGCCGCGGGAGTTCGTGCGGGGGCGGCTCCTTGTCGAGTTCGACCTCGGGGACCTCCCCGCTCTTCACGGCCTCCTCCGCGGCCTTCGCCCCGGCGGCGACCGCGGCGGCCGTCAGCAGGTTCCGCTGCTGGACCTCGGTCGAGCTGTCCAGGAAGCGCAGCAGTTCCACCGGGAAGGGCAGCACCAGCGTCGAGTTCTTCTCCGCCGCCACCTCCACCACGGTCTGCAGCAGCCGCAGTTGGAGGGCGGCCGGGGTCGCGCTCATCACCGCCGCCGCCGCCGACAGCCGCTCGGAGGCCTGGTACTCGCCGTCCGCCGTGATGATCCGCGCGCGGCGTTCCCGCTCGGCCTCGGCCTGCCGGGCGATCGAGCGCTTCATCGACTCCGGCAGCGCGACGTCCTTGATCTCCACCCGGTCGATCTCGATGCCCCAGCCCAGCGCCGGGCTGTCGATCATCAACTCCAGCCCCTGGTTGATCGGTTCCCGGTTGGCCAGCAGGTCGTCCAGCTCGCTCTTGCCGATGATCGAGCGCAGCGAGGTCTGCGCGACCTGGGAGATCGCGAAGTTGTAGTCCTGCACGTTGACCGTCGCCTTGACCGGGTCCACCACGCGGAAGTAGACCACCGCGTCGACCCGCACGGTCACGTTGTCCCGGGTGATGCCCTCCTGCGCCGGGATCGGCATCGTCACGATCTGCACGTTCACCCTGCGCAGCCGGTCCGCGACCGGCATCAGGGCCACCAGCCCGGGCTGGCGCACCTCGTTGCGCACCTTCCCGAATCGGAACACCACGCCCTTCTGGAACTGCTGGACCACCCTGAGGCTCATGGCCGCCCAGAGCGCCCCCAGCCCGGCCAGCCCCCCGAGGACCCCCAGCACCGCATCGACGATCATCGCGGCCTCCTCGCGGCCTGCGCACACCGGCGTGTCCGGCCACCGCCGGCCCGGCCGGGCCGGGGGCCACCGGAGCAACTGCCTCCACGCTACGTCTGCCCGGCCGCGGCCGGATCGAACCGGATATACCAGAAGGAAGAAGGACATAGCGGGGTGAACCCCTCAGAGCAGGCAGGAACCGTCAGGAACCCCCGAGCCCGACGTGGCCGACCCCCTAGGATCGGGGCCATGCCGCCCACGGCCACGCCGCAGTCCCCCGCCGACGATCCCGGCGACCCCTGCCACCCCGCCGAGGCCGCCGCCCGGGTCACCGGACTGGCCGCCCTGGACCGCGTGGTCACCGGCTGCCGGGCCTGCCCCCGCCTGGTCGCATGGCGCGAGGAGACCGCCCGCACCAAGCGCCGCGCCTACCAGGACTGGGACTACTGGGCCCGGCCGATCCCCGGCTTCGGCCCGCCCGACGCCCCGCTCGTCCTGGTCGGCCTCGCCCCCGCCGCCCACGGCGCCAACCGCACCGGCCGGATCTTCACCGGCGACCCCTCCGGCGACCTGCTCTACGCGGCGCTCCACGACCTCGGGCTCGCCAACCGCCCGCACTCCGTCCGCTACGGCGACGGCCTGGAGCTGTACGGCGTGCGGATCACCGACCCGGTCCGCTGCGCCCCGCCCGACAACAAGCCGAGCACCGCCGAACGCGACACCTGCCGCCCCTGGATCACCCGCGAACTGCAGCTGCTGCGCCCGACCGTACGGACCGTGGTCGCCCTCGGCGGCTTCGCCTGGCAGGCCCTGCTCCCGGTGATCGCGGACGCCGGCTGGCAGGTCCCCCGGCCCAGGCCCGCCTTCGGCCACGCCGCCCGGGTCGACCTTGCCGCCCGTGACGGCGGCCCGCCGCTGCGGCTCTACGGCTGCTACCACGTGAGCCCGCGCAACACGAACACCGGCCGCCTGACCACCACGATGCTGCGCGACCTGCTGCGCGAGGCGGCCCGCTCGGCGGGGCTCAGCCCCGCGTAGCGCGGGCCGCCCCCGGGCCGAACGGCTACCCGAACCGGGTCAGCTTGCGTTTGCCCGCCCGCTTCCACACCCCCGGCAGACGCTCACGCGCCGCCGCCTCCACGGCGAGCTGGCGGCCGTACAGGGCGCCGTAGCCGAAGCGCTCGGAGGCGGCGACCGGCTGGGCGGCGAGGGTGGCGGCGGCGACCACGGCGTCCTGGTGTTCGCCGAGGACGTCCTGGACGGCCTTCATCCGCCGCACGTAGCGCTCGGCCCGCGCGCCGGCCGCCGGGGTGGCGGTCTCACCGGCGTAGCGGGCGCGCTTGGCGGCCTTGCGGGCGTCGTGGAGGGCGTGGTCGCGGTCCTCGGAGTCGGCGGCGAGGGCCGCCCGGACGCGTCCGGCAGTGCGTTCCTGTTCGCGGGCGGCGATCCGGGACAGCTCGGGAAGGGCGGGACGGGCGGCCCGGCCGCGCAGCGGCGGGTCGGCGAGGAAGGCGGTGAGGGCGTCCCCGAGGGCCCGCCGGCGCGGGCTGTCGAGGGCGGCGGCCACCTCGGGCCGGACCCGGCGGTACTCGGTCTCGCCCCACCGCTCGAGCGCGGCGGCGACCCGTTCCGGCCCGCACTCGGCGGGCAGCTCGCGGGCCTGGGCGGCCAGCCGTTCGGTGAGCACCTCGAGGTCGCGCGCGCCGCCGAGGGCGGCGCCCAGCCAGCGCAGCTCCGCGACCAGCTCGTCCGTCGCGCCGGGGGTGAAGAGCCGTCGGAAGGTCCGCAGGGCGCTGCGCAGCCGTCGGCAGGCGACCCGCATCCTGTGCACGGCGTCCGGTTCGTCGGCCCGGACGGCGTCGTCCAGGCCGGCCAGCACGGCCGCCTGGGCCTCGACGCGGGCCAGCAGCACCTGCCCCACCGTGGTCTCGGGTTTCGCCATGCGCGTCCATCCCCTCGTCGGGGCCGCCGGGAACTCTTCCCAGGCTAGTCCGGCCGCGGCCGGTGTCGACCCCACGTCCCGTTGAGGGCGCGTCAGGAGTAAGGGCAAGGGCCCATGCGCCCTCGTGCCGGGTGTGAGCGTCATGGCATACTCCGGAGCGTGACGACCTCCACCCATGCGACCAGGGCCCTGCGGGCCGCGGTGTTCACCGCGCTCGCCGTGCCGATGGCCGCGTTGGGCCAGGTGGTCATCACCGGCCGCCCGCTGCCGCTGTCGCTGGTGGCCTCGGCGGGTGTCGCCGTCTTCCTGGTCGCGGCCGCGCTGGCCGGCGGGGAGCGGCGGCTGCTGCACATCTCCGCCGTGATGGTCCCGGTCGAGCTGCTGCTCAACACCACGTTCAACCTGGGCCAGACCGGCTGTGGGCCGGTGCTGTCCGGGCAGGTCCCCGCGCGCGGGGTGAACCTGCTGGTCTGCGGCGGCGGTTCGATGGACGGGTCGCTGCTCGCGGGGCCGTTGGGCCACGCCGGGCAGTTGGCGCCCGCCGTGACCCAACTGCTGCTCCTGCTGGTGCACCTGGTGATCGCGCTGGCCGCCGCCGTCTGGCTGCGGCTGGGCGACTCGGCCCTGTCGGGCCTGGCCCGGGCGCTGCGCGCGCTGCGCGAGTCGCTGGCCCGGCCGTTGCGCGCCCTGCTCGTCCTGCTGGTCCCGGCCCCGGCGCGCCCGGTGCTGCGGGTCCCGCTGCCGGTGTCGGACCGCGCGCGGCCACGCCGCGAGGACGTGGTGCTGAGCCCGGCTCCCCGGCGTGGCCCGCCGGCTTTCGCGCCTGCCTGCTGATCGCTTCCGTACCGGGTCCCCCGGACGCCGATCGTTTCTTCCGTACCCGGCCGGACCACGGCCCCCGTACGCCCGCAGGCAGTGCGCACGACTCCCGCGTTCCCCCGACCACGCCGCACCCGGTGCGGTTCCCCGCGCGCACCCGCGCGCCGCGTACAGGAGTTGAATTCCCATGGTTCAGGCCCCCGGCAAGCAGCAGGCCCAGCGTATCAGTGTCCGTGAGCGGATCCAGGAGGCGCAGCGCCGCGAGCAGCAGGCCGCCAAGCGCCGTCAGCGGATCGTCGTGACCGTCTCCGCGGTCGTCGTGCTCGCCCTCGCGGGCGGTGTCGCCGTCGCGATCGACTCGGCCTCGAACAAGGACGACAAGGGCTCCGCGGCCGCCACCTCGGCCGCGCTGGTCGTCCCGGCCAACGCCGGCGGCCCGGACGGCACGGTGATCACCTACGGCAAGGCCGACGCCCCGCACACCATGGAGGTCTACGAGGACTTCCGCTGCCCGATCTGCAAGCACTTCGAGGCAGCGAACGGCGAGACCGTCAAGAAGCTCACCGAGGACGGCCAGATCAAGGTGGAGTTCCACCTGGCGGCCTTCCTGGACAAGAACCTCGGGGGCAAGGGTTCGCGCACCGCGCTGGCCGCCGCGGGCGCCGCGCTGAACGAGGGCGTGGACAAGTTCAAGCAGTTCCACGACGTGCTGTACGCCAACCAGCCGGACGAGCGCGAGGACGGCTTCGGCGACGTCAACCACATCCTGGACCTGGCCGGCCAGGTGCCCGGGCTGAAGACGGACGCCTTCGTGAAGGCGGTCACCGACAAGACCTACGCGCCGTGGGCGGCGAAGGTCGCCGACGCGTTCAACGACAGCGGGGTGACCGGCACTCCGACGGTGCAGGTGGACGGCAAGCCGGTCACGCTGTTCAGCGGCAAGGCCGTGGTCTCGCCGGAGCAGTTCACCGCCCAGGTCAAGCAGGCCGCCGGCCTGTAGCCCAGCCCGTAGTCCGGCCCGTAGTCCGGCCGGTAGCAACGCCCTTCAGCACGGCACCACCGGCCCGGCCGAACTCCCGGCCGGGCCGGCCCCTCCCAGTCAGCCTCCGGAGTGTGCTGCCATGTCCGCCACTGCCACCGTGCACCTCTCCAGTCCCGCTCCCGACGCCGCAGGACGGGCCCCGGTCGGGGCGAGCCGGGCCTACGCGGTCCTGCTGTTCCTCGGCGGCCTGATCGGTCTGGCCGCCTCGGCCGTCCTGACCTTCGACAAGCTCCGCATCCTGGAGAACCCCTCCTACATCCCCAGCTGCAACATCAATCCGGTGATCAGCTGCGGCTCGGTGATGCGCACCGAGCAGGCGGAGGTCTTCGGCTTCCCGAACCCGCTGCTGGGCCTGGCGGCCTTCGGTGCCCTGGCGGCGATCGGGGCGGGGCTGCTCTCCGGTGCCGCGTACCGACGCTGGTTCTGGCTGGGCCTGCACGCGGGCACCGCGCTGGGTGTGGTGTTCGTGCACTGGCTGGTGGACCAGGCGCTGTACGAGATCGGCGCGCTGTGCCCGTACTGCATGGTGGTGTGGGCGACGGTGGTGGCGCTGTTCTGGTACACGACGCTGCACAACCTGCGCAGCGGGGTGATCCCGGTGGCCCCCCGCCTTCGGGTGGTCGTGCGGGAGGCGGCCCGCTACCACTGGGCGCTGCCGGTGCTGTGGGCGGCGGTGATCGCGCTGTTGGTGCTGAACCGGTTCTGGTCCTACTGGAGCACGCTCCTCTGACCGTCCGTCACCCCGCGCGGGCCGTCCTCATCCGAACACCAGCCGGCGGTAGGCGTTGCGCAGGTCGGTCAGCGGCTGGGTGACCCGGTCGTAGTGCACCTTGTTGGTGAGCAGCAGCGCCCAGCGGCCGAGCCGCCGGGAGACCCAGAAGCCGGTGCCGGTGAAGCCGTAGTGGACGAAGGTGCCCTCGGCCGGCTCGGTGCCGGGGGCGTACAGCCAGGACAGGCCGCGGGCGGGCCGCAGTCCGCCGGTCTGCTCGCGCAGCGACTCCTCGATCCACGCCCCGCCCCAGGCGAGTCCGGGCGGCGGGGCGAGCACGGCGGTGAGGAAGCGGGCGAGGTCGCGGACGGTGGAGAAGGCGCCGGCATTGCCGGAGACGCCGCCGAGCAGCCGGGCCGAGGGGTCGTGGACGACGCCGCGCAGGGGTGCGCCGGCCCGCTCGTCGTACTCGGTGGGGGCCGTGCGGTCGGCGAGCGCGGGGCCGAGCGGCCCGTACCGGGTGTCGGCCATGCCGAGCGGGTGCCAGGCCCAGCGCGCGGCGAGTCGGTCCAGCGGGGCGCCGCCGAGGTCCTCGACCAGGTAGGTGAGCAGGACGGCGGCGCGGTCGGTGTACTCGACGGCGGTGCCGGGCGTCCGGTGCGCCGGTGCGGCGGTCACCCCGGCCCGGATCGCCGCGGGGTCGCGCCCGTAGAGCTGCTCGAAGCGGGTGTACGGGAGCAGCCCGGCCGTGTGGGCGAGGAGGTGCCGGGCGGTCACCGCGCCGGCGGGCCGTCCGGCGGCCGGCGGCCACCAGCGGCCGAGCGGCTCGTCCAGCGGCAGCCGGCCGGCCGGCCAGAGCGTCCCGGCGCAGGGCCACAGCGCGACGATCTTGGTGAGGCTGGCGAGGTCGTACAGCGTGTCCGGCCCGGGCGCGAGCCGCGCGTACGGGCCCTGCCCGAGCACGCCGTGGCTGCCGCCGCCGAGCGTGCCCCCGGCGTCGCCGACGGCCCAGACGGCGCCCGCCCCGACGGTGCGCACGCCCTCGCGGACCAGCCGGTCCAGTTCCCCGCCGGGCGCGGCCAGGGCGGAGAGCCGGTCGGCTCCGGGTGCTCGGTGGCTCATCCCATCCCCCAGGGCCGGTCGTCAGGGCGACCGGAGCCTACCCGGCCGGGCGGCCGCTCAGACCGCCGCCGCGAGCTCCTTGCCGAGGCAGACGGCCAGCGGGTGGTCCTTGTAGTAGCCGAACTTGCGGACCGCCGTGTAGCCCTCGGACTTGTAGAGCGCGATGGCCTCGGGCTGCTGGGTGCCGGTCTCCAGGATGAACCGGGTACGGCCGGCCTCGACCGCGGTCTGCTCCAGGCGGCGCAGCAGCGCCCTGGCCAGGCCGCGGCCGCGGGCGTCCGGGACGACGAACATCCGCTTCAGCTCGGCGTCGCCCTCGCGCAGCGCGTCCGGGCCGCCGGCCTCCTTGGCCCGCCAGCCGCCGCAGGCGACCGGGCGGCCGTCCAGGTAGGCGATCAGGAACAGCCCGGCCGGCGCGTCGAAGTCCTCGGCGTGCATCTCGGTGAAGTCGGGGTCGCCGTAGCGGCGGACGTACTCCTGCTGCACCTCCGCCGACAGTGCCTGGGCGTCGGCGTGGGCGAAGCCGGTGATGCGGAAGTCGACGGTGCCGGTGTCCTGGGTGGCGGTGGTGTCCATGGTTGAAAAGCCTACGATCTCCGCTCAGCGAGCCTCGAACCGGGCGACCAGGTCCTCCTTGCCGAACATCCGGGCGGTGTCGAGGGCGCTCGGGGTGCCGGCCTGCGGGTCGGCGCCGCCGGCCAGCAGGGCGGCGAGCACGTCCTCGGCGCCCTTGAAGACGGCGCCGGCCAGCGGGGTCTGGCCGCGGTCGTTGGCGAGGTTCGGGTCGGCGCCGTGCCGGAGCAGCGTCTCGACGGTGGCGGCGTGGCCGTGGTACGCGGCGAGCATGACGAGGGTGTCGCCGCGGTCGTTGGTGAGGTCGGCCGGGGCGCCGGCGTCCAGGTAGGCGGCCAGGGTGTCGGTCGCCCCGGCCCGGGCGGCGTCGAAGATCTTCCCGGCCAGCGCGATCACCTCGGCGTCGGGGGCGTCGGCGGGCTGCTGGCTGGCGGCGTCGGTCATGGCGGGCGGCCTTTCCGGTCGGGTCGTCGGGCGGTCTCGGGGCTGCGCCCAGGGCACGGTAGCGGCCGCTGCCGGAGCGGGCCAGCCGGTGTCCGTGATCCGGATGACGGTCGGGGCCCGCGACGACACGCGGCCACGCGGGTCGCGCAGCCATTCGAGCGAACTTCCCGGACCCCCCGGAAGCTTCCCGCCCACCCCCCGGGAATGCCTTGACGCACCGAATCCCACGGCGGCCGGCCCCCACCCCCGCCGGTTCGCATACCGCCGTCCGGCGTCCGGAACGGTATTGAACGGCAAAACCACCCATTTGCCCCGTTCCATCATCTATTACTTTTTGTCACGATTAATGCACTTTCCGTAACACCCCCCGCTTGTCCCCCCTCCCGAGGAGCGGATCGTGATCCTCTCGATTTCCGGCATCGTCCTGTTTGGCACCATCGCCTTTCTCTTCTTCCGCCGGGACGGACTGAAGGTCTCCCACGCCATCGTCTGCGCCCTGCTCGGCTTCTACGTCGCCGGCTCGTCGATCGCCCCCAGCATCACCGCGGGCGGCGCCAGCCTCGCGAGCCTGCTCAGCGGCATCAGGTTCTAGCCGCTGCCACTCCCCCGTACCGGCCCGGGCGCGGATCCCACCGCCCCCGGGCCCCGTCGTACCCCACTTCCGCACCCCGCCCGTCGCACCCCACCCGTCCCAACCGTCCCACTCGCCCGGGGAGTCAAGGAATGCCGCTCCACCGCCACCTCAGCAAGGGCCGCGAGATCGCCCGGACCGCCGGGGACCACGCCTCCGACATGTTCGCCCCGCTCTCCGTCATCGGGCGCGGCATGCGCCACCACGTCGCCTGGGCCAAGGGCCGCTGGCACGCCACCCCCAAGGAGCGCCGCGGTCCGACGGTCTTCCTGACCGCCGCGATGCTGGTCGGCATCTACCTGCTGCCGCACGGCCTGCTGTTCGCCCTGATCGCCCTGATGGCCAGCGCCGCCTGGGCCGGCCGGGGCCCCAAGGGGCCGTCCGCCCCGCCCGCGCCGGACGTCGCCGACGTCAAGCTCGGCGCCCTCTACGCCGCGCTCACCCCGTACCTGTGCGGCCCTGAGGACGCCAACCCGCTGTACCACTTCGAGGGCAGCTACAAGAACGCCTTCGGCTCCTGGGAGTTCGACGGCGAGGGCCGGCTCTCCGGGCTGGAGCTCGACTACCCGGCCTACTTCACCGACACCGAGCCGGCCGCCCGGGCCCGGATCGAGCAGGTCGTCCAGGGCAAGGCGGGCCGGGCCCGCGAGTACCGCTTCGACTGGGACGAGGAGTCCAACCGGCTGCGGATCGCCGCGCTCGCCCCGCTGCCCACCGACGTCGTCGCCCAGCGCTTCGTGGCCGCCCCCGGCGAGATCGTGCTGGGCTTCACCGACGAGGACGGCTCCGCCCGGACCATCCCGGTCACCCAGGGCGGCACGACCGTCCCGCAGCCGCCGGTGGTCTGGCGCACCGGCCCGCGCTCCTCCGAGCCGCACCTGCTGGCGCTCGGCGTCACCGGCTACGGCACCTCCAGCCTGCTCCGCTCGATCGCGCTGCAGGCCCTCCCGTACGCCGACCTGGTGGTGGTCGACGGCGCGGGCACCGGGGAGCACGCCTGCCTGGTGAACCGGCCCGGCGTGCACACCGTGGAGACCAGCCTGCACGGCGCGCTGGCCGCCCTGGAGTGGGCCGCCCACGAGACCGACCGCCGGCTCACCGCGCTCAACGCCGCCCGGCACGCCGGCTCCGCCCCGCCCGAGGACGCCACCCGGCCGCTCTGGCTGCTGCTGGACCACCCGACCGAGCTGAGCGAGCTCGCCCAGGCCGAGGGCCGCCCCGACCCCCAGGACCTGCTGGAGCTCCCGCTGCGGCACGGCCGGGCCGCCCGGGTCACCGTGGTGATCGCCGACGACATGGAGGCCCGGGACCGGATCACCCCGACCGTCCGCGCCACCACCCGGGCCCGCGTGGTGCTCGGCCCGGCCGGCCCGGACGACAGCCGCGCCGCGCTCGGCGCACCGCTGGACATCGTGCCCGCCGCACAGGCCCCGGTCGGCCGCGGCTACGCTCGGATCGGCAACGGCACCCCGGTCCGGCTGCAGGTGCCCGCCACCGTCGACCCGCTGGACGACGAGGCCCCGGCCCAGCTGCGGGACGCGGTCATCGCCCTGCTGCCGCATCGCGACACCCGCACCGAGGCGGCCGCCGGCGTGCCGCCCCGCCCGGAGCGCCCGCCGCTGGTCGCCCCCGCCGATCCGGCCCCGCAGTCCCGTCCGGTCGACCTGGCCAAGGGCGAACCGATGATCCGCTCGCGCCCGATCTCCTGACCCGCCACGGCTCCGGATCGGGTCGGGGCCGGGGGCGGCGGAGGCTGTCGAAACCCGTCCCGGTAGGCTCGTCACAGAAAGTCCGCACGATCACCAGATGTGAAATAGGTGACACCTGGGGTGATATCACCGGCCAGATGTGACAAATCGGGCGCAGGTGGGTACAAACAGGGGCGGCACAACAGACGACGCATGTCCCGGGACGGGAATCTTCGTCGGAAGCCGAGCGTTGACCGAACGACGAAGAACAGCGACCACTAGTCCTGTGGGCCATAAGCCCGGGAGGCACGATTCATGAGCGAGCGAGCTCTCCGCGGCACGCGACTCGGGGCCACTAGCTACGAGACCGACCGTGGTATCGATCTGGCTCCCCGCCAGACCGTCGAGTACGCATGTCAGAACGGACACCGATTCGAGGTTCCTTTCTCGGTCGAGGCGGAGATCCCCTCGACCTGGGAATGTCGCTTCTGTGGCCAGGAAGCAGCACTTCTCGACGGTGACGAGCCGGAGGAGAAGAAGACCAAGCCGACGCGCACCCATTGGGACATGCTGATGGAGCGCCGGACGCGCGAGGAGCTGGAGGAGGTGCTGGCCGAGCGGCTGGCCGTGCTCCGCTCCGGAGGGATGAACCTCGCGGTACACCCGCGGGACACCCGTAAGAGCGCCTGACATCGCTCCCGCCCCGCGCGGGAGGACGCGAAAAGGGACCCTGGTTTCCAGGGTCCCTTTCGCGTTGTCCACGCTCGGGTGGCTGACGGCTCGGGTGGCTCGGCTGAGGCTCAGGGCCAAGTGGCCCGCGGCCGGGTGGCCCCGGGCCGTCCCCGTCCGAGGGACCGACGGCCCGCGTCAGCCGGTGATCGGCGGACGGTAGGTGGTGTCCGGGCCCTGCGGGCCGCGCGGGCCGGCCTCCGGCTCGACGACCTCGCCCTGGATCACCTTGCCGTCCGGGCGGTGGATGCGCAGCTGCTCCTGCAGCCGCACGGCGTCCGCGAGCGGGCCGGCGCCGACGACGCCGGTGCTGTGCAGCGCCTTGTCGGTGAGCCGGCGCCCGGCTGCCCGCCACAGCGCCCGGGTGGGCGGGAACAGCAGGGTCAGGGCCACCAGGTCCGACAGGAAGCCGGGGACGATCAGCAGGACGCCCGCCAGCACCGTCATGCTGGTGCCGGTCTGCGGCTGCTCGGACTGCGGGTCCTTGCTCTGCTCGATCGCCGCCGACAGCGCCTTCAGCCCGGCCCTCTTGATCAGCGAGCCGCCGATCAGGGCGCCCGCGATGAGCAGCAGCAGGACGGTGAGCCCGCCCAGCCACGAGCCGACCTGGACCAGCAGCCAGATCTCCAGCACCAGCCAGGCGGTGATCAGCAACGGCAGCACCCGGCGGAGCCTTCCGCGCGGGGCCGGACGGGTGGGGGCAGCTTGCTGGGTCACGGTACGAATCCACTCCAGGCGGTGCTCTGCGCGCCGCACGGGAGGTCCGGGCCGGCTACGGCACCACCTGGTCCAACGAATCCTGCTCGGCCGGTGTTCCGGCGGCGGCCTTCCTGCGGCGTCCGACCAGCACTCCGGCGGCGCAGGCCAGCAGGCCGCCGATCGCCAGCGTCCACTCCGGGGCGACGCCGACCCGGTCGGCCACCGTGGTGCCGTCGCGCAGCGGGACGGTCGCCGACAGCTCGGCGGGGGTCAGCTCCTCGGTGCGCTGCTGGACGGTGCCGTCCGGGGAGATCACCGCGCTGATGCCGCTGGTGGCGGCGATCAGCACCGCCCGGCCGTGTTCGACGGCCCGCAGCCGGCTCATCGCGAGCTGCTGCTCGGGCTGCCCGGTCCTGGCGTAGGTCGCGTTGTTGGTCTGGACGACCAGGACGCGGGCACCGCTGTCCACGGTGTCGCGGACGATCTCGTCGTAGGCCACCTCGAAGCAGATGACGTCGCCGATCCGGGCCGGGCCGAGCTGCATCACGCCGTTGTGGTCGCCGGGGTAGAAGTCCCGGGCGACCCGCTGGAGGCGGGTGATCACCTTCATCAGCTGGGCGCGGAAGGGGACGTACTCGCCGAACGGGACGGGGTGCTGCTTGGTGTAGGAGGCGCCGGGACCGGTCTGCGGGTCCCAGACGATGCCCTCGTTCTGGACGTGCTGCGCGTCCGGGCCGTCCACCAGGGTGCCGACCAGGGTGGGCACGCCGACCGCCTTGACGGCCTCGTCGATGCGCTCCCGGGCCAGTGGGTCGCTGAACGGGTCGAGGTCGGAGGAGTTCTCCGGCCAGATCACGACGTCGGGGCGCTCGACCTTGCCGGCCGCGATGTCGGCGGCGAGGCGCTCGGTGGCCGAGGCGTGGTTGTTGAGGACCATCATCGGGCGGCCGAGGAAGTCCATGCCCGGGTTGGGCACGTTGCCCTGGACGATGGCGACCTTCACGGTGTCGGCCGCGGCGCTGGGCACCGGGACGAGGTAGCCGCAGAGCAGCGCGGCGACCGCGCCGAGCGCCGCCAGCGCGGCCGCCTTCGGGGCCTTGGCCGGCCCGCGCAGGCGCAGGACGGCCCAGGCGAGCAGGGCGCCGGAGAGGGCGACCGCGAAGGTCACCAGCGGCGCGCCGCCGAGCGCGGCCAGCGGGGTGTACGGGGTGGCGGTGTTGGCGAAGGCGAGCCGGCCCCAGGGGAAGCCGCCGAGCGGCAACCGGTCACGGGCCCATTCCTGGGTGATCCAGAGGCAGGCCGCCCACAGCGGCCAGCCGGGCAGCCGGGAGGTGACGGCCAGTGCGCCGCCGAGCAGGGCCAGGAACAGCGCCTCGACGACGGACAGCCCGACCGTGGCGTCCCAGCCGACCACCCGCAGCCAGCTGAGCAGCATCAGGAAGAACGGCAGGCCGAAGGCGAAGCCCGTCCACAGGCCCTGGCGGAAGGTGCGGCCCCGGGTGAGCAGCGAGAGCGCGGCGACGCCGATCAGGGACAGCGGCCAGAGGTCGTACGGCGGGAAGGCGAGGGCGAGCAGCAGGCCGGCCAGCGCCGCCAGGCCGGTCCGGGGCAGCCCGGCCCGCACCTTGGCGACGGCACGGGCGCCGCGGCCCGGTCGGGGCGCCGGCTCCTGGGACTCGGGTGCGGTCCCGGACCGCTCCTGGGTGACGAGAATGGCCACCGGCGCACCATCTTCCTGGGGCTTGCTGTTCGGACGCTGTGCGAAGAAGGTACCCCGGAACGACGGTGGGACGTGCGGTGAGGGTGGTAGGGCCCGGCCGTACCCGCGGCCCCTCGCGTGGTCAGCGCTCGGAGTAGCGGACCGGGCCCAACGGCCAGTGCCCGGCGAGCCAGGCGGAGACGGCTCGGTACAGGGGGGCGTCCAGATGGGCCCGGTCGGCGCGGACCCAGGAGCTGACGGTGACCGCGGCCGGGTCCTCGCGGTCCGGGTGGATGTAGACGCAGCCGATCACCTCGTCCCGGTCCGGCTCCAGGACGGTGTAGGTGAAGCCGGTGCGCGCGGCGAAGTCGGCGGCGTGGCGGCGCAGGTCGGCGAGGTTGCGCTCCGGCGGCATCCCGTCGGTGGGCGGCCAGTCCCGGCCGACGAAGCCGGGGGTGGCCCGGATGTGGTCGATGCTGCCGGTCCAGGCGGCGTGGTCGGAGGCGTTGTGCTGCTCGCCCAGGGGTTCCAGGCGGAACTCCGGGGCGAGCAGCTCGCGCGGGACGGCGAAGTCGGCGGGTACCAGCGGGTGGGTCGTCATGGCGATCAACCTACGGGGCGGTGCGCCGCCGCTTCACCTCGTTATCGCTGGTGGCCCGTCAGCGCCGGGGACCGCCGACGCCGGTGGACTGTCAGCACGGATGGACCCGTCAGCGCTGGTGGACCGTGCGGCCGCGGACCACCGTGCGCAGGCAGGTCGGCAGCGGGTGGCCCGGGGTGAGGTCGGGCAGGCCGGGGGTGCCGGAGCGCGGGTCGGTGGACCAGCCGGCCACCCGGGAGTCGGGGGCCTGGACGACCAGGTCGCCGGCGGCCCAGACCGCGTAGCTGGCGACCGCGCCGGGCACCAGCACTCCGTCCTGGTCGCGGCCGATCGCGCGCCAGCCGCCGCGGGTGTGGGCGGTGAAGGCGGCGCGCACCGAGATCCGGTGGTCCAGGGTCCGGTGGAAGGCCGCCGCGCGGACGGTGCCCCAGGGGTCGAGCGGGGTGACCGGGGCGTCCGAGCCGAAGGCCAGCGGGACGCCGGCCCGCAGCAGGGCCGCGAACGGGTTGAGGGCGGCGGCCCGCTCGACGCCCAGGCGCTGGACGTACATACCCTCCGGGCCGCCCCAGGCGGCGTCGAAGGCGGGCTGGACGGAGGCGGTGAGGCCGAGTTCGGCGAAGGCGGCGATGGACTTGTCATCCAGCGCCTCGGCGTGCTCGACGCGGTGGCGCAGGGCCTTGACCCGGCCGGCGCCGACCCGTTCGCCGGCCGCCCGGACACCCTCGATGACGGCGGCCACGGCCGCGTCGCCGATGGCGTGGAAGCCGGCCTGCAGCCCGGCCTCGGTGCAGGCGGTGACGTGGTCCGCGACCTGCCCGGCGGTCAGATAGGCGGTGCCGGTGTGCTCGGCGTCCGCGTACGGGGTGTGCAGGCAGGCGGTGCGCGAGCCGATCGCGCCGTCCACGAAGAGGTCGCCGCCGGCGCCCACCGCGCCGAGCCGGCGGGCCGTCTCGACCCCGCCCGACTCGCCCCAGTAGCCGAAGACTTCGGGCCCCTCGCCGTCGGCGGCCAGGGCCAGCAGGGCGGCCAGGTCCTGCTCCGAGGAGATCTCCGGGCCGGCGCACTCGTGCAGGGCGCCGATGCCGAGTTCGGCGGCGCGGGCCAGGGTGGCGCGCTGGGCGCGGCGGCGCTGCTCGGGGGTGAGGCGGGCGAGCGCGGTCTGCCGGACGGCGTGGTGGGCGTCCTTGGTGAGCGGGCCCTCGGGGTCGTGCCCGGGCCGCCCGGCCAGGCCCTCGGTGAGGGTGCGCAGCGCGGTGGTGGCGAGCGCGGAGTGCACGTCGGTGCGGGAGAGGTAGAGCGCGGCGCCCCGGGCGGCCGCGTCGAGTTCGGCGAGCGTGGGCGGGCGGCCCTCGGGCCAGCCGGTCTCGTCCCAGCCGTGGCCGATCAGCACCCCGCCGGACTCGGACCGGGCGTCGACGAAGGCGGTGACGGCTTCCAGGGCGGCGGCCAGCGAGGGGCTGCCGGTGAGGTCGAGGCCGGTGAGCGCCAGACCGGTGGCGGTGGCGTGCACGTGGGCGTCCACGAAGGCGGGGGTGACCAGGGCGCCGTCCAGCTCCACGATCTCGTCGACGGTCGCGGCGTACGCCTCGGCGGCGCCGTCGCTGCCGACCCAGGCGATGTGCTCGCCCTCCACGAGCATCGCGGTGGCGAAGGGGTCGGCGGGGCTGTAGACGGCGCCGCCGCGCAGCAGGACGGTCCGTGGGGTGCGTTCGGTCATGCCGCTAAGTCTGCACCTCGGCTGTTCGGGCTCAGAGCTTCGGGGGTCGCGCCTCGTACGGGGTGGAGAGCACGACGGTGGTGCGGGTGGACACGCCGGCGGCGCTGCGGATGCGGGCGAGCAGGTCCTCGAGGTCGCCGGGGGCGCCGACACGGACCTTGAGGATGTAGTTCTCGTCGCCGGCGACGCTGTGGCAGGCCTCGATCTCGGGCAGGCCGGCCAGGCGTTCGGGGGTGTCGTCCGGCGCGCTGGGGTCGAACGGCTTGACCGAGATGAACGCGGTCAGCGCCAGGTCGACGGCGTCGGGGTCGATGATCGCGGTGTAGCCGCGGATCACCCCGCGCTGTTCGAGGCGGCGCACGCGCTGGTGCACCGCCGAGGTGGACAGGCCGGTGGCCTTGCCCAGGTCCGTGTAGCTCATCCGGCCGTCCTCGAGGAGCAGCTGGACGATGCGTTGGTCGAGATCCTCCACAGTCCGCAAACCTACCCGGTCGGGAGCACGGGGGGCGCACGAGGTGGCACGGAGAGGGATTGCAGGTGCCACGCGGGCACGTGCCGGGCGCATGTGGCAGCCGGTGTGGCCAAGGACACACCCGGTGCATCACGGTGCACACCACCGCAGGATTATGAGTCCGGATCGCAGGGAAGTGCTGGTTGTGGCCCTGGATGACCACGCCGGGCCCGATCCTAGGGGGATCCTCATGCCTGCTACTGACCAGCGCGTGCTGGGCGCCGACGAGACCGACGATATGACCGGCCGCGACGACCTCGCGGTCGACCACACGCCGGGCACCGACCCCGGCGAGGCCGAGACCTGGGAGATCTTCCGGGTCAACTGCCCCGAGTGCCGCCGCCCGATCGGCCTGGTGTCGGACGAGGAGCGGCTGCCGCAGCACGCCCTGCTGCCGACCGCCTGGAACCCCTTCGCCCCCGCGATCTGCCCCGGTTCGGGCGCGCCCACCGACGACCTGGCCGAGGTGGAGACCCCCGAGGACACCGAACCGGCCGGATTCGACGCGCTGTTCAAGCTCCCGAACGAGCTGGACTGGCGCACCCAGCCGTTCTCGCACGCGGTGGCGCACCGTCCGGTGCGGATCGCGGCGGTCGACCCGGCGGTGTCCCCCATCCCCTCGACCCCGACCGTCGCCGCACTCTGCTCCATCCCGGAGCAGCGCCGCCGGCTCGTCCGACGCTGACTATCCGCCCCGAGCACGCGAGTTGACGATCCGTCAGGAACGCCTCCGGCCGTCACTCCGCACCCTGGAGTGACGGCCGGAGGCCGTTGGGGGGGAAGGCTCGGGCCTTCGGCGGCGATTTTCGGCGATCACCGGGCCTTCGGCGGCCACCAGGCCTTCGGCGGGCGTCAGCCCTTCGCGAGGTGGCGGCCGATCACCAGGCGCTGGATCTGGTTGGTGCCCTCGACGATCTGCAGCACCTTGGCCTCGCGCATGAAGCGCTCGGCCGGGAAGTCCTGGGTGTAGCCGTAGCCGCCGAGCACCTGGACGGCGTCGGTGGCCACCCGCATCGCCGCGTCGGTGCAGAACAGCTTGGCCATCGCCGCCTCCTTGGAGAACGACCGGCCCGCGTCCTTCAGGCGCGCGGCGGACAGGTAGAGCGAGCGGCCGGCCTCGATCTGGGTGGCCATGTCGGCGAGCATGAAGGACAGGCCCTGGAACTCGGCGATCGGGCGGCCGAACTGGCGCCGGGTGCGCGCGTAGTCGACCGCGAGGTCGAGCGCGGCCTGGGCGACGCCGATCGCGCAGGCGGCGATGCCGAGGCGGCCGGAGTCCAGCGCGGCGAGCGCGATCTGGAAGCCCTGGCCCTCCTCGCCGACCAGCCGCTCGCGGGGAACCCGGGCGCCGTCGAAGTGCAGCTGGGCGGTCGGCGAGGAGCGCATGCCCATCTTGTGCTCCGGCGGGGCCGCCGACAGGCCCTGCTGGGTGCCGGGGACCAGCAGGCAGCTGATGCCCTTGGCGCCCGCGCCGCCGGTGCGCACCATGGCGCTGTAGAAGTCCGCCTGCCCGCCGTGGGTGATCCACGCCTTGGTGCCGTTCACCACGTACGCCTCGCCGTCGAGGTCGGCGCGGGTGCGCAGCGCGGCCGCGTCCGAGCCGGACTGCGGCTCGGAGAGGCAGTAGGCGCCGAGTTGCTCACCGGAGAGCATGCCGGGCAGCCACGTGTCGCGCTGCTCGTCGGTGCCGAAGGTGGCCAGCGCGTGGCAGGACAGGGTGTGCACGCTGACGCCGAGGCCGATGGCCAGCCAGCCGGCCGCCAGCTCCTCCAACACCTGCAGGTACACCTCGTAGGGCTGCTCGCCACCGCCGTACTTCTCGTCGTACGGGAGGGAGAGCAGGCCGGCCTCGCCGAGGGTGCGGAAGACCTCCCGCGGGAAGCGGCCGGCGGACTCGTCCTCCGCGGCACGCGGCTGCAGCTCGCGCTGCACCAGGTCCCGGGTGAGGCTCAGCAGCTCGCGGGCCTCCTCACTGGGCAGCTGGCGCTCCACGGCTTTCACAGGGGAGGGGGTCATGGCGGCGGTCGCCTCCTCGATTGGGCGCCGGGCCGAGGTGTTGGCGGGTGCGGCGCAGATGGGGCACGACCGACCGACCGGCACCGGGTTGCGGTGAACGGCCGTTCACAGTCGTGGCGAAGCGAGTATGCCCGAAACCCGCGCTGCCGTCACGACCTGCACAGATGAACTGTCCGCAGTGGTGGGATACGGCACCGTAGGGTTGACGATGTGGCTGCTTCCGGTACCTCCTCCCCCGCTCGGCCCTCCTCCGCCGCACGGCACACTCCCGGCGACGGGCTGAGCGCCCTCGCGGCCGAACTGCGCGCGCTGCCGCCGTCCTGCGGTCCGGTGCGGCTGGTCGCGGTGGACGGGCACGCCGGCTCCGGCAAGACGACCTTCGCCGGCCGGCTGGCGGCGGCGCTCGGCGGGGCGCCGGTGGTTCACCTGGACGACCTGGCCACGCACGAGGAGCTCTTCGGGTGGACCGGGCGGCTGCGCGAGCAGGTGCTGGAGCCGCTGTCGGCCGGGCGGGACGCCGCGTACCGGGTGTACGACTGGTCGCTGCGCCGCTTCGCGGGCACGGCCGAGGTGCCGGTCGCCCCGGTGGTGCTGGTGGAGGGGGTCGGCGCCGGGCGGCGGGCGGTGCGGCCGTGGCTGGCCCGGGTGGTCTGGATGGAGCTGGACGCCGACGCGGCCCGTCGGCGCGGCGAGGAGCGGGACGGTCCGGATCTGGCCGAGTTCTGGGCGGGCTGGGCCCGGGCCGAATCGGCGCATTTCGCCGCCGACCCGAGTCGTCCGTACGCCGCGACGCACGTCGACGGTGTGACCGGCCGGATCGTGCCGGGCACCGTCGGTGAACCTTCAACAGTGCCTTGACCTGCGACATCACCAGGACTTAGGTTCTCCTCAGCCGCCGGAACGAAAGCTTCCGGCCGCATCGGACCCGGCGTCCCCGGCTTGTTCCCCCGTGAGCCGGGGGCGCCGTTCGGTCCCCTTCCGAATCTCGCTCCCCCGCCGCTCGTTGCGGTGCCCGGCTGCTCAACAGCCGCTCGCGCGATCGCATTTGACCCTGTGCGGCACCCTTCCGGATCAGCCCCGCGCCGGTACGATTCCTGGCAGGCGCACATGCGCCGCAGGGGGCTCGACGACCACCGGCCAGGCTGGACACAGACGACTCGCCGGCCGAGCCCCGGGCCACACCGCGGGGGGCGTGAGTGACGACGGTGGACAGTTCCGACAACACGGCGGGCAGCCCGGACCGACTCGCCGACCGGGCCTGGATGCGCGCCATGGACGCCTACACGGCCGGCGCCTACGCCCGGGCCGAGGAGGAGTTCCGGGCCGCCGTCCGACTGGACCCTGGCATGGCCGACGCCTGGCTCGGCCTGCACGCGCTGCGCAGCGACACCTCGGCGGCACTGCTGGCGATGTACCGCAACCAGAAGCGGTTCGGCGAGCAACGGCGGCTGCACCGACGGCCGCTCAGCTCCTGGTACTGGCTGGGCTGGTGGGTGCAGCCCGTCCTGGAGGACGCCCGCGACCTCGCCCTGGCACACGCCTCGCACTGGCTGGACGGCCGCCATCTGGCCGAGCTGGACCGGGCGTTGGAGCAGTGCCCGGCACCCAGCGAGGACCCGGCCGCCCGGTTCCTGTACGCCTGCCGCTCCTATCTGCTCAAGGACTGGGAGCAGCTGATCCGGGACACCGACCGGCTGCTGGACGACCCGCTGCTCGGCATCGAGGCCGGGCTGTTCGCCGGCATGGCACGGGTGCGCCTCGACATGTGCGCGCAGGCCCAGGTGCCGCTGGCCGCCTCACTGGCCCGCTGCCGCTCCGAGCAACCGCAGCGCAAGGAGCTGCGGTACTGGCTGGCGCGGGCCTACGAGGGCGCCGGGCGCAGCGCGGCGGCCCTGCCGCTCTACCGGGCGGTGCACCGGGCGGACCCGGCGTTCATGGACACCGCGACGCGGCTGGCCGCCATCTCGGCCGAGGACGCGCTCACGGACGGACTGCTGGCGGACGGACAACCGGCGGACGGGCCGGCGCCAGGCGGGCTGTCGGCGGGCGGGCGTTCGGCGGGCGGGCGTTCGGGCGCGGGCGGGGCCGAGAACGACGCACCGGGCGGGCCGGACGTCGAGGCGGGCCTCCTGGACGACATCGGATACGTCGCCGGTCCGGGCTACGACGAGGACTACGGGGACGGGGCCCGGCTGGACGGCGCGACCGTCTCCGGCGACGGCGTGCTGAGCGGCGGGCCCTCGACAGACTCCGGCCTGCTCGGCGGGGGCCCGGCGGCGGAGGTCCTGCCCGACGGGGCGTTGATCGACGGCGTCCTGACCGACGGGGCTCTGCCGGACGGGGCCCTGCCCGACGGGGCTCTGCCGGACGGCGCCCCACTGGCCACCGGGGAGCGCTCCGGTTCAGGCGCCCCGGGCGCCCCCGTCGGCCCGCTCGGCCCTGCCGCGCCGCCGCCGCTGCCCGTGCGCGGCCAGGCCCAGCCCCGTTCGGCCGCCGCGCCCGCGCCCCGGCCGAACGGTGACGAGCGCGAGTTGGACGCCACTCTGGCCGAGCTCTCGCTGATGGTCGGCATGGAGCCGGTCAAGCGCCAAGTGCGCGCACTGTCGGCACAGTTGAGGATGTCGCGACTGCGGGCCGAACAGGGCCTGCCGGTCCAGCCGCCCAAGCGCCACTTCGTCTTCTCCGGCCCCTCCGGCACCGGCAAGACCACCGTGGCCCGCATCCTCGGCCGGGTCTTCCACGCCCTCGGCCTGCTCTCCGGCGACCACCTGGTGGAGGCCCAACGCGCCGATCTGGTGGGCGAGTTCCTCGGACAGACCGCGGTCAAGGCGAACGAGCTGATCGACTCCGCACTGGACGGCGTGCTGTTCATCGACGAGGCGTACAGCCTCTCCAACTCCGGCTACACCAAGGGCGACGCGTACGGCGACGAGGCACTCCAGGTGCTGCTCAAGCGCGCCGAGGACAACCGGGACCGGCTGGTGGTGATCCTGGCCGGCTACCCGGAGGGCATGAACCGGCTGCTCGCCACCAACCCCGGCCTCAACTCCCGCTTCACCACGAGGGTCGACTTCCCGAGCTACCGCCCCGGCGAGCTGACCGCGATCGGAGCCGCGCTGGCCGGCCGGGACGGCGACGGCTGGGACGAGGACGCCGCCGAGGAACTGGCCAGCATTTGCACCCACGTCGTCCGCGAAGGCTGGATCGACGAGCTGGGCAACGGCCGGTTCATCCGCACCCTGTACGAGAAGTCCTGCGCCTACCGGGACCTGCGGCTGTCACTGCTGCGCGAGCCGCCGGGCCGCGAGGACCTGGCCACGCTGCGGCTGCCGGACCTCGTCCAGGCGTACGGGGAGCTGATCGACGGCCGGGGCTGAGCCCCGCCCCCGGACCGGCCCCGGGTCCCCGGCCGCCCGGCTCAGGCCTTGAGCAACGCGCGCTCAGCCCTTGAGCAGCGCGGCCTCCCGCTCGGGGTCGAGCCCGACCGCGACCCGGTCGGCGCGCTGCGGGGCGGTGCCGCCGATCCCCTGCAGCCAGGCCCAGGTGTCCTCGACCGTCTCCGCCACCGGGCGGCAGCGCAGCCCGGTGGCGACCGCGCGCTCGACCGAGCCGGTGTGCAGGAACTCGTACAGCTCGCCCGGCGCCAGCCAGATCGGCAGCTCGGTCCACGGCTCGACGCCCGCCGCCAGGATCCGCTCGGCGTCGGTCCAGCGCAGTTCGGCGTCCGAGCCGGTGACCCGTACGCAGGCCTCCAGCAGCTCCGCCATGGTGGCGTGCCCGGACGGGCTGACCACGTTGTACGGGCCACCGAGGCGGGCAGCCGTCGCGTCCAGGGTCCAGGCCGCGAGGTCGCGGGCGTCGATGTACTGCAGGGCCAGCTCGCGCGGCCCGGGGGCGAGCACCGGCCCGCCCTTGGCGATCCGGTTCAGCCACCAGGGCAGCCGGCCGATGTTCTCGTGCGGGCCGAGGATCAGTCCGGCGCGGGCCAGCAGCGCCTGTCCGCCGTACTCCGCCTCCAGAGCCAGCTCGGCGCCGCGCTTGGCCTCGGCGTAGGGCACCTCGCCGGTGAGGTCCGGCGAGGAGGCCACCACCGGCGCCGATTCGGCGGCGTCGGCCACCAGCGGGTAGTCGTACACCGAGCGGCTCGAGACGTACGCGTAGTGGCCGACCCGGCCCTTCAGGGCCCGGGCGCTGTCGCGCACCGCGGCCGGGGCCCAGGACCAGGTGTCCACCACGGCGTCCCACTCCCCCGTCCCGAGCGCCGCGAGCCCGTCCTCGGCCGTGCGGTCGCCCTTCAGCACCCGGACGCCCTCGGGGGCGGGCTGCGTGCCGCGGTTGAGCGCCGTCACGTCCCATCCCCGCGCCAGCGCCTCCTCGGCGACGACCCGCCCGACGAACTTGGTTCCACCCAGCAGGAGAAGTCTCATGCCGGCCACTCTCCTCCGAGGATGTCCGGCAGGGAACGGCTGCATGCTCTGGGCAGAATCGCCGGGAGCGGACACGCCGTCAGTGAAACCGGGAACGCCGGGGCGCGACGACCGGCCCTCAGGCGGTGGCGCGGTGGTCCGGGTCGTGCATCTCGCCGATCAGCTCCTCCAGGACGTCCTCCAGCATGACCACGCCGAGCGTGCGCCCGTCCTGGTCCAGCACGGCGGCCAGGTGGCAGGCCGCGCGGCGCATCGCGCCGAGGGCGTCGTCCAGCGGGAGGCCGCCGCGCAGCACCGTGATCGGCCGCCACAGGCGGGCCGGGATCGGCGCCGAGGGGTCCTCCACGTCGAGGATGTCCTTGAGGTGCAGGTAGCCGAGGTAGCCGTGCCCGGCCGGGTCGCCGTCGGTGACCGGGAAGCGCGAGAAGCCGGTGCGCAGGGCGAGCTCCTCGACCGCGGCGGCGGTCGCCTTGGTGTCCACGGTGACCAGCTGCTCGGGCTTGAGCAGCACCTCGGTGACCGGGCGGCGGCCGAGCTCCAGCGCGTCCTCCAGGCGCTCCTGGCGCTCCTCGTCGAGCAGGCCGGCGTCCCGGGAGTCGGCCAGCAGGTACATCAGCTGCTCGGTGGTGAAGACCGACTCGACCTCGTCCTTGGAGTCGACCCGGAACAGCTTCAGCACGCCGTTGGCGAAGGCGTTCAGCAGCCTGATCACCGGGGCGAGCCAGCGGGCCAGCCGGTCCAGCGGCGGGCCCAGCCAGAGCGCGGCCTTCTCCGGACCGGCCATCGCCATGTTCTTCGGCACCATCTCGCCCATCACCATGTGCAGGAACACCACGACGGCGAGCGAGATCCCGTACGAGAGCGGGTGCATCAGGCCGGGCGGGACGCCGATCGCGTGGAACGGCCCCTCCAGCAGGGAGGCGATGGTCGGCTCGGCGAGCGCACCGAGGCCCAACGAGCAGACGGTGATGCCGAGCTGGGCGGCGGCCAGCATCGCGGAGACGTTGGACAGCGCGTGCAGCACGGTGCGGGCACGCTTGTGCCCGGCCTGCGCGAGCGGCTCGATCTGGCTGCGGCGCACCGACACGACGGCGAACTCGGCGCCGACGAAGAAGGCGTTGCCGAGTAGGAGCAGGAGCGCGACGGCCAGTTGGAGCGCGGTCATCGGGCGTCCTCCCCGTCCTCGCCGAACGACGCGGGCGCGGTGGTCCGGGCCACCCGGACCCGGCTGGTGCGGTGGCGGTCGACACCGGTCACGGTGAGCCGCCAGCCGGGCAGCTCGGCCTGCTCGCCCACTTCGGGGAGCTTGCCGAGCAGGTCGGCGACCAGGCCGGCCAGCGTCTCGTACGGGCCGTCCGGGGCGTTCAGGCCGATGCCCTCCAGCTGGTCGATCCGGGCGCGGCCGTCGGCCTCCCAGACCGGCAGGCCGTTGACCGGCGGTAGCGGGAACAGTTCGGGGTGGTCGTCGGGGTCGTGCTCGTCCTGCACCTCGCCGACGATCTCCTCGACGATGTCCTCGACGGTCACGACGCCGGCGGTGCCGCCGTACTCGTCGACCACGATGGCCATCGGCTGGAGCCGGCGCAGCCGCTCCAGCAGCACCTCGGCGGGCAGGGTCTCGGGCACCAGCAGCGGCGGCGAGGACAGCTCGACGACCCGCACCAGGCCGCGTCGGGCGGCCGGGACGGCGAGGGCGTCCTTGAGCGTCACGATGCCGGTGACCTCGTCCAGGCTGTCGGTGTAGACCGGGAAGCGGGACAGGCCGGTAGCCCGGGTCAGGTTGAGGACGTCGGAGGCGGTGGCGTCGCGCTGGAGCGCGGCCACGTCGACCCGCGGGGTCATCACGGACTCGGCGGTCAGCTCGCCCAGGCCCAGGGTGCGGACGAACAGGGTCGCCGACTCCTCGTCTATCGCGCCGGCCTTGGCCGAGTGCCGGGCCAGCGAGACCAGCTCGGCCGGGGTCCGGGCGTGGCCCAGCTCCTCCTGCGGCTCGATGCCGAAGGCCCGGACCGTACGGTCGGCGGCGCCGTTGAGGAAGCTGATCAGCGGGCGACAGACGAAGGAGAAGGCCATGTGCGGGGCGACGACCGCGCGGGCCACCTGCAGCGGGCGGGAGATCGCCCAGTTCTTCGGGACCAGCTCGCCGATCACCATCTGGACGACGGTGGCCAGCACCATGCCGACGACCACGGCGACACCGCGGGCCGCCGAATCGGGCACGCCGAGGCCGGACATGACGGGCGCGAGCAGCGTCGACAGGGCCGGCTCGGCGAGCATGCCGACCACCAGCGAGGTGACGGTGATGCCGAGCTGGGCCCCGGAGAGCTCGAAGGAGAGGTGTCGCAGGGCCCTGGCGACGCGGCCGGACTGGGCGTCGCCCGACTTGGCGGAACGTTCCACCGCCCCGCGCTCGACGGTCACGAAGGCGAACTCGGCGGCCACGAACAGGCCGTTGGCGAGGATCAGGAGAACGGCTGCGAACAACAGCAGCCAGGCGGTGATCACAGTGCCGCCTGCCTTCCGCGGGGCGGAAGTGAGGCGGCGCAGGTACTACCGGACGGATCGTCCATCGAGGGGGAGTGTCACTCCTCAGGTCGGTGCGGTCGGTCGTTTCGGCGGGCGCTGTGGAGGGTCGCTCAGCGCACCCGCTTGGGCGCTCGCTTCAGGGCAGGGCGAACTTTGCCCTGCTTTTACCAGCGTAGACCATAGCCGGACGGACGCTGGAAGCGTGTTCGGGCCCCTCTGGCCCCCGGAACCGCAGGTCGGGGGCCTGCCCGTGCCGGGCTCAGGCCTCGGCGTGGTACTCGACGAGGTCGCGCAGCGCGCGGGCGTCCGCGATCGCCTGCGCCTTGCCGACGCCGGACTGGATGCCGACCACGGCGAGCGCGGTGCCGTCGGCGAGGTCGAGGGTGGCCCACGGATCGCCCTGGCGGAAGTTGACCCGGACGATCTCGGCCCAGGCGAGCCGGCGGCTGCGCACGAAGTTGACCACCGTCACGCCGTCCGCGTCGGCGCTCACCCGGGGGCGGGCCAGCATCAGGCCGACGGCGGCGAACAGGACGCCGCTGGCCGTCATCATGATCCGGTCGTTGAGCTGCCAGTTCGCCGGGAGCAGCACGGCCAGCACGGCGAACAGCACCACCAGCACGACGCAGACCGGCAGCAGCACGACGCGGGTGCGGCGCGGCGCCCAGGTGACGGGGAACTCGACGGGCGGCGTGGACACGTGGGGTCTCCGGGGTGGTTCTGGTGGCGGCAGCACGATGGGGCGGGGACACCGACCGGCATCCCCGCCCCATTGAACCGTTCTTTACTCGCGGGCGTGCGAGCAGGTCAGAGGCGGCAGGCGTGGATGTTGGTGACCAGGATGGCCCGGGCGCCGATGCCCCACAGGTCGTCCATGATCCGCTGGGCCTCCTTGCGGAGCACCATCGCGCGCACCGCGACCCAGCCCTCGGTGTGCAGCGGCGAAACGGTCGGCGACTCCAGACCGGGGGTGAGCCCCACGGCCGCGCTGACGCTCTCGGCGCGGATGTCGTAGTCCATCAGCACGTAGCGGCGGGCCACCAGCACACCCTGGAGGCGGCGCAGGAACTGCTCCACCCGCGGGTCCTCGCCCGCGCCCTTGGGGCGGATCACCACGGAGTCCGAGACCAGGATCGGCTCGCCGAACACCTCCAGGCCCGCGTTGCGCAGGCTGGTGCCGGTCTCCACCACGTCGGCGATCACGTCGGCGACGCCCAGCTGCACCGCGGTCTCGACCGCGCCGTCCAGCTTGGTGACCGTCGCCTTCACCCCGTGGTCCGCCAGGTGCTGCTCGACCAGGCCGGTGTAGGAGGTCGCGATCCGCAGGCCCTCCAGGCCCTTGACGTCCTCGACCGCCACGCCCTCGGGGCGCGCGAAGCGGAAGGTCGACCCGGCGAAGCCGAGGGCGAGCACCTCCTCGGCGTTGGAGTGCGAGTCCAGCAGCAGGTCGCGGCCGGTGATGCCGACGTCCAGGCGGCCGGAGCCGACGTAGACGGCGATGTCGCGCGGGCGCAGGAAGAAGAACTCGACCTCGTTGTTCGGGTCGACGAGAACGAGCTCCTTCGGGTCCTTCCGCTGCCGGTAGCCGGCCTCATGGAGCATCTCCGCCGCGGGACCCGAGAGAGAACCCTTGTTGGGGACGGCGATGCGCAGCATGGGAGGTCGCTTCCTTACCTGGGGGGAGGGGTGTGCTCCACGGAGCGGGAGCTGCTCGGGGTACTCGAAGGTGTTCGGGGTACTCGAGGTGTTCGGGGTCCTCGGGTACTCGGATCAGAGGTACTTGTAGACGTCGTCGAGCGTCAGCCCACGAGCGATCATCATCACCTGAAGGTGGTAGAGGAGCTGCGAGATCTCCTCCGCCGTCTGCTCGTCCGACTGGAACTCGGCGGCCATCCAAACCTCGGCGGCCTCCTCGACGACCTTCTTGCCGATCGCATGGACGCCCTGCTGGACGAGCTGCGCGGTACGGGAGGACGAGGGGTCGCCGGTGGCGGCCTTCTGCTGGAGCTCGGCGAAGAGCTCCTCGAATGTCTTCGAAGCCATGATGGGCCCACCTTACGGCGTGCGGGCGGACGGACGGTAAACGGTCCCGGACGGTGGACAGTCCGGTGGACGTCCGCGGTCCGGGACCGTACGGGCTGCCGTCAGAGCGCGGCGCGCAGCACCGCGGCGGTGGCGACGGCGGCGGTGACGGCCTCGTGGCCCTTGTCCTCGGCGGAGCCCGGCAGTCCGGCCCGGTCGATCGCCTGCTCCTCGTTGTCGCAGGTCAGTACGCCGAAGCCGACCGGGACGCCGGTGTCGACGCTGACCTGGGTAAGGCCGACGGTGGCGGCCTGGCAGACGTAGTCGAAGTGCGGGGTACCACCGCGGATCACCACGCCGAGGGCCACCACGGCGTCGTAACCGCCGTCGGCGAGGCGCTTGGCGGCGACCGGCAGTTCGAAGGTGCCGGGGACGCGCAGCACGGTCGGCTCGGCGATACCCAGCTCCTTGAGCGCGCGGTGGGCGCCGTCCAGCAGGCCGTTCATCACCTTGTCGTGCCACTGGGCGGCGATGACGGCGACCTTGAGGTCGGCCGCGCCTTCGATGGTCAGCTCGGGGGCTCCGTGGCCGCTCATGTTGTTACCTGTCCTTCGTACGGAATGGTCGGTGGACGCAGTGGTCGGTGGACGCAGTGGTCGGTGGTGGGTCAGGAGCCGAGGCCGGGCAGGTCGTGGCCCATCCGGTCGCGCTTGGTCCGCAGGTAGCGCAGGTTGTGCTCGCCGGGCGCGATCTCGACCGCCTCGCGCCCCTTGACCTTGAGCCCGTGCTCGGTGAGCGCGGTCTGCTTCCGCGGGTTGTTGGTCAGCAGGGTGAGCGAGCGGACGCCGAGGTCCACCAGCATCTGCGCCGCGATGCTGTAGTCGCGGGCGTCGGCGGGCAGGCCGAGGTCCAGGTTGGCGTCGACGGTGTCGCGCCCCTGCTCCTGCAGCTCGTACGCGCGCAGCTTGTGGGCCAGACCGATCCCCCGCCCCTCGTGCCCGCGCAGGTACAGCACCACGCCGCGGCCGGCCTCGGCGACCCGCCGCAGCGAGGCCTCCAGCTGCGGGCCGCAGTCGCAGCGCAGCGAGCCGAGGACGTCACCGGTCAGGCACTCGGAGTGGACCCGCACCAGGACGTCCTCGCCGTCCGGCAGCTGCCCCTCGGAGTCCAGGCCGCCGGCGACCAGGGCGATGTGCTCGACACCGTCAAGGGTGCCCTGGTAGCCGACGGCGGTGAACTCGCCGTGCACGGTGGGCAGGGCGGTGACGGCGGCCCGGTCGACGTGCAGCTCGGTACGGCGGCGGTAGGCGATCAGATCCTCGATGGAGATGATCGCGAGGCCGTGCTCGCGGGCGAAGACGACCAGCTCGGGCAGCCGGGCCATGGTGCCGTCGTCGTTGACCACCTCGGCGATCGCGCCGGCCGGCGGCAGCCCGGCGAGCCGGGCCAGGTCGACGGCGGCCTCGGTGTGGCCGGGGCGGACCAGCACGCCGCCCTCAACCGCGCGCAGCGGGAAGACGTGCCCGGGGCGGGTCAGGTCGCCGGCCTCGGTGCCGGGCGAGGACAGCAGCCGGACGGTGCGGGCGCGGTCGGCGGCGGAGATCCCGGTGTCGACCCCCTCGCGGGCGTCCACCGAGACGGTGTAGGCGGTGCCCTTGCGGTCCTCGTTGACCTGGGTCATCGGCGGGAGCTTGAGGCGGTCCAGCTCCTCGCCGGTCATCGGCGCGCAGATCACACCGGAGCTGTAGCGGATGGTGAAGGCCATCAGCTCGGGGGTGGCGGCGGAGGCGGCGAAGACGATGTCGCCCTCGTTCTCGCGGTCCTCGTCGTCGACCACGACCACCGCGCGGCCGAGGGCGATGTCGGCGATCGCCCGCTCGACCGGGTCGAGGACGAGCTCGACCTCGGCGGCGCCCTGCTCGGACTGGTCGGACTGGTTCTCGGTCATGCCGTGGCTCCCTGCGGGACGGTGGCGGAGTTGGTACGCGGCTCACGGGTGCTCAGCCACCACGAGCGCAGGCCGAGCAGCACCAGGACGAAGTAGACGGAGTAGGTGAGGCCGGAGAAGGTGTAGCCGCTGTTGAAGGCGAGCGGGACGCCGACGATGTCCACGGCGATCCAGGCGAACCAGAACTCCAGCCAGCCGCGGGCCTGGGCCACCATCGCGGCCAGCGTGCCGACGAAGATGTAGGCGTCCGACCAGGGGCTCCAGGACAGGCTGGGGAAGGAGGTGAAGAGCAGCGCGAGCGCGACCGTGCCGGCCGCGGTGCCGGCCGCCAGCGCCAGCCGCTCGGGCCAACTGGCGAACCGTACGGCGATGGTGCCGGAGTCCCGGCGGCCCCGCCGCCACTGCGCCCAGCCCCAGGCGGCGGTGGCGATCACGATCAGCTGCTTGCCGATCAGGCCGGGCACGTGGCCCCCGAGGTAGGCGGTGATCAGCACCGCGCCGGACAGCAGCTGGACCGGCCAGCTCCAGACCGAGCGGCGCCAGCCGAGCGCGAGGCCGGCGAATCCGAGCAGGTTGCCGAACATGTCGGCCCACTTCACGTGTTCACCGAAGACGGTGAACGCCTCTCCACTGAGCCAGCTCACTTGGACTCCCCCGGGGTTTCGTCGATCGACGGGTTCTGCGGGCCCTGCGGGTTCTGCGCGCCCGGCAGGTCAGGCAGGCCGGACAGGCCCGGCAGGTTGGACAGGGTGCGGGACTCCAGGAGGCGCTCGACGTACTTGGCGAGCACGTCCACCTCCAGGTTGACGCTCTCGCCGACGGCCTTGGCGCCGAGCGTGGTCAGCGCGAGGGTGGCCGGAATGAGGCTGACAGTGAAGCTGTCCCGGGCGGCCTCCACCACGGTGAGGCTGACGCCGTCGACCGTGATCGAGCCCTTCTCCACCAGGTAGCGGGAGATGGTGTCGGGCAGCGAGAACCGCAGCACCTCCCAGCGCAGTTCGCCGTTCGCGTCGCGCTCGCCGGGCTCACGGCTCAACAGCCGCCCGGCGGCGTCGACATGGCCCTGCACGAGGTGGCCGCCGAGCCGGGCGCCCAGCGCCATCGCGCGCTCCAGGTTGACCCGGGAACCGGGCTTCAGCTCGCCGAGGCTGGAACGGTGCAGCGTCTCGGCCATCACGTCGGCGCTGAACTCACCGGTACCCGCGGCCAGTTCCGCCGGGGAGTCGACGACCGTCAGGCAGACCCCGTTGACCGCGATGGAGTCGCCGTGACCCGCGTCCGCACAGACCACCGGGCCGCGCAGGCGGATTCGCGAGGAGTCGCCGATCTCCTCGATCGACACGACCTCGCCGAGCTCTTCGATGATGCCGGTGAACACCCGGGTTCTCCTCGCGCTTGGGGCGCGGACTCCGGGGCGGCAGAGGGAGATGACACGGACGGGCAACGGTGCGCGAGTCGACGGCACGACCCGTCGCCGGGATGCCGAGGCCGCCGGGAGATCGCTCACCCGGCCCGGGAGACACTGCTCTCCCGTCGTTCACCTGACCGCGGTCCGGTCCGGTAACGATGGACCACGGGTACTGCTCTTCGTCCGCCCGCGCACGCCTCCCATCCGGACTTTAACCGTCGGTCCAGGAATTTCACCTGGTCAACCGGCCGCTGGCTGCGGACGGGTCGCGGACTGTAACCGCCGGTTCGGATTTTCACCGACCCCGGAGTGCGCTGAACGTCACTGCTGATGCGGTCATTCTGCCACGGTCGGCGCAAGGGCAGGGAGGGGCTTTCGCTGTGGTCTGTTTCACGAACCTGCGGGGAATGCCCGGCAGGGTGCTACGCGCTCCTTCCGGGATCCGGTCTGGTGGCGGAGGCGGTCGGCGGGGGTGAGGCTGGTAGGTGGGGCCCTGCCGGTGACGCACCGAAGCTACGGAGGCGAGGGCGATGGCGAAGTTCATGGACGTCCACCACGGGATGACCGGGATCACGGCCGAGCAGCTCAGGCAGGCCCACGCGGCCGACCTGGCGGTCGAGGGCGAGGAAGGCGTCCACTTCGAGCAGGCGTGGGCGGACCCGGAGTCGGGCACGGTGTACTGCCTCTCCGACGCGCCCACCAAGGAAGCCGTGCAGCGGGTCCACAGCCGTAGCGGGCACCCGGCCGACGAGATCCACCCGGTGCCGTTGATGGTGTGAGGCCGGCCGCCCGGAGTGGTTCGGAGCGGCCGGAGCGGTTCAGCGTGTGGCGAGCGGTTCCGGGCGGTTCGGAGCGGTTCAGCGTGTCGCGCAGCGGGTTCGGAGCGGTTCAGCGTGTCGCGGGTGTGGTGATCTGCAGGAAGTGGGTGACCTCCGGCGGGTGCGCGAGGTAGCGCAGCTCGCCCTCCGACCAGACCGGCCGGATCCGCCACATCGGCCCGGCGTACCCGCGCAGGGCCTCCTCGTCGCGCCAGCGGCTCACCACCAGCACCCGGTGCCCGTTCTCCTCCGACACCGAGCGCAGCAGCTCACCGCCGAGGCAGCCGTCCGTCCGCCCCAGCTGCGGGATCACCTGGGCGGCCAGGTGATCGCAGAACTCCTCGATACGACCGGCCAGCACCTGCCCGGCCCAGATTCTTACGATCACGACCACCACCTCCGGCTGGCTGGAGTCCCTGGCCCCATTATCAGCGGAAAACCGCTGGTGGTGAGGGGTCGGCCGGGGTTCGACCGCAGGCCCCGGCACGGTCGGCCGCAGCTCGGCCGGCGGCGCCCCGGGGGCCCTCGGCTAAATTCGCGGTATGACCACCACACCGGAAGCTGTCGTTCCGTCAAGCACCCGTCCGGACCGGCCGGGCGACCTGTTCGAGGCCCTCCGCGCGGGCGCCCTCAGCGATCCCGGCCAGCTGCGCGAGATCTACGAGCAGCCCGGCGACCACGCGCGCCGCAAGCAGGTCGGCCACCTGCACGAGGTCGCGCAGCGTCTGATCGCCTGCTCCTCGCTGGTCTTCGTCGCCAGCTCCGACGCCGCCGGGCACTGCGACGTCTCCCCGCGCGGCGGACCGACCGGGCTGGTCTCGGTGCTCGACGAGTACACCCTGGCCATACCGGACGCCACCGGCAACAAGCGGTTGGACACCCTGCACAACATCCTGGAGACCGGCCGGGTCGGGCTGCTCTTCGTCGTCCCCGGCCGGGACACCACGCTGCGGGTGAACGGCCGGGCCTGCGTCTCCACCGACCCGGAGCTGCTGCGCCAGCTGACCGCCGTCGGCAAACCGCCGCGCAGCGCGATCGTGGTCGCGGTGGAGGAGGTGTACGCGCACTGCCCGAAGTCGCTCCTGCGCGCCTCGGCGTGGAAGCCGGAGAACTGGCTCGCCAAGGACGCGCAGCCGAGCTCGGCGGAGGTCACGCTCTCGCACCTGCGGGACGAGGCGCTGACCATCGAGATGATCGAGCAGAACGAGCGGGACGCGCTGCTGTACCGGTACGAGTGAGGCACCGTGCCGGCGGGGCGGGTGAGGCGGGGTGCACGGCGGGCCGGGTTTCGCGGTGGGCCGGGGTGCACGGCGGGCCGGGTGCCCGGCCGGCCCCCTGCAGCACGGTGCGCCCCCCGGTCGGGCGGCCGCACCCGGTCGGCGGCCGGTCGGGTGACGGCGGGCCCCCGGGGGTTTGCCGGGGTGCCGGGGCGGCCGCCGGTGGCTTGAATGGACGGATGGACTGCGTCTTCTGTGCGGTGGTGGCGGGTGCGGAACCCGCGCACCGGGTGCTGGACGACGAAGCGGCGGTGGCGTTCCTGGACCGCCGGCCGCTGTTCCCCGGCCACGTTCTGGTGGTCCCGCGCGCCCACCACCGGACGCTCGCGGACCTGCCCGCGGACGAGGTGGGGCCGTTCTTCCTGCGGGTGCAGCGGGTGGCGGCGGCCGTCGAGCAAGGGCTGGGCGCGGCGGGCAGCTTCGTGGCGGCGAACAACCGGATCAGCCAGTCGGTGCCCCACCTGCACGTCCACGTGGTGCCGCGCAATCCGAAGGACGGGCTGCGCGGGTTCTTCTGGCCCCGGGGGAAGTACCCGGACGAGGCGGGGGCGGCGGAGGTCGCGGCCCGGCTGCGGGCGGCGCTGACGCGGTGAGCTGCGCGCTGCGCCTCGAGGGGCCGGCACCGTCCGGGCCGGCACCGTCCGGGGCTGTGCCGTCCTGGGTCGTACCGCGGGGCCGCGCCGCCCGGGGCTGCGCCGTCCTGGGCCGTACCGTGCCGGGAGCAGCCGGGTGTACGCCTGGAGAAGCATCGGGGACGGCCGAAATCGTTTTTGGGGCTGACGATCCGGCAGGTCGGCCCGCCTAGGCTCATGCCATGAACGAACTCGCGCGCGTCGTGCAACAGACGGTCGACCGGCTCGCGGGCCAGCACGTCGGCGCGGTCGTCGCCGGGCTGGCCGGCGGTGACACGGAGATCCGCGCTGCCGGGCGGTCGGGTCCGGGCGGCGGCGTGCCCGGGCCGGACACCATCTTCGAAATCGGCTCCGTCACCAAGGTGTTCACCTCGCTCGTGCTCGCGCGGCTGGCACTCGACGGCACGGTACGGCTCGACGAGCCGCTCGCCGAGGTGCTCACCGGCGCGCGGGGCGGCCGGGTCGTCGTCCCCGGCAGGGGCGGGCAGCAGATCACCCTGCGGCACCTGGCCACCCACACGGCGGGCCTCCCCCGCCTGCCCCGGGGCCTGCTGGCGAAGGCCCTATTCAAGCCCAACGCCCCTGATCCGTACGCCCGTTGCAGCGCCGAGTACGTGCTGGACGGGCTCGCCCGGACACGGCTGCGGGCCGCGCCCGGGCGCAGCTTCCGCTACTCCAACCTCGGCGCGGGGCTGCTCGGCCTGGCCCTGGCGCACCGGGCCGGTACGGGGTACGAGGAGTTGGTGACGCGTGAGGTCTGCGAGCCGCTGGGGCTGGTGGACACGCACGTGCGGGGGAACGCGGAGCGGCCCGGGCTGCTCGCGCACGGGCACACGCAGGGTGGGCGGGCGGTGCCGTACTGGGACTTGGCGGCCGTGCCGGGCATGGGCGGGCTCCGGTCGACCGCCGCCGACCTCGCGATACTCCTGCGAGCCCAGCTGGCCGCCGACCGCGCGTCGGACGCGCCGCTGTCGCCCGCGATCATGCTCACCCGGGAGACCAGGCACCGGGTCAACCTGTTCGCCTGGATGCACCTGGGCTGGCTCGGCCACCGGCTGCACAGCCAGCAGGGCGGCCACCTGCAGATCTGGCACAACGGCGCTACGGGCGGGTTCCGTTCGTTCGTGGCCTTCGACCCCGAGAAGCAAGTGGGGGTGGTGGTGCTGTCCAACACCCGCCGGTCGGTCGATCCGGCGGGCACGGCGCTGCTGCGCAGGCTGCAGACGGACTTCGCCACGGCGGGGTGACGGCGGGGCAGGGTTCGGCGGGGCAGGACGCGGCAGGGCCGGCGCGGACGGTCGGCTCGGGAGGCGCCCGACCCTGCTCATCGGCACCCCCGGTAGCGGCGGGCTCCGGGCCGGGGGCGATGATGGTGGCGAGGTCGTTTCGGGCCAAAAGGTGTCGATCGGCACTGTTGCCGGGTGCCGCGGACGGTCGATGCTGGGGATCCGGCAGCTGCGGTTCCGATGGGTCCGCCGAGTGAAAGGGGGCCGACGTGGCGGTGGTGTGGTCGCCGACGCGGGTGCGGACGGTCCGTCCGTCCGGGCCGGTCGGTCAGGGCGGCCGGGTCGGGCCGGCTGATCGGCTCGGGCCGGTGGTGCGCGTGTACCGGCGGTTCCGGCCGGTGCCCCGGCGGGCGCGGGCGTGGGTGGACGCCTGCGCGGCCGTGGTCGCGGTGGCCGCCTGTCTGGCGCTCGGCGGGTGGTGGCCCGCGCCCGTGGTGGGGGCCGTCGCGGTGGTGGCGGCGAGCGGGTTCGGGTGGCTGCGGCCGGTGCCCGGCCTTCGGTCGGTACGGATCCACGAGGGCGGGCTGGTGCTGGTCGCGGCGGACGGCGGCGAGCGCCCGCTGCCGTGGGGCGCGATGGAGGCCACCGAGTACTACCCCGGATACTCCCCTGGCGGTCGGCGCGGGGCCTGTGAGCAGGGACGAATATGGCTGGCCGGCGTGGACGAGCCGGTGGTGCTGGAGCATCTGCGCGGGCTGGCCCGACTGTTCCGGGAGCTGGAGGAACGCCTCTCCCCCGGGCTCCGGGCCGCGCTGCACGAGACGCTGCGCACCGAGGGCAGCGTCCGGTTCGCACGGGGGCGGCTGACGGTGACGGCCGGCGGGCTGGTCCATCGGCCGCCGCACCCGCTCGCGGCGACGGAGGCCTACCGGTGGGCGGAGGTGGAGTCGGCCCGGGCGTCGGCGCTTGGGGAGTTGGAGATCCGGACGCGCTCGGCCGGCCTGCCGCTCGCCCTCCCGGTGCCCAACGCCCGTGCGGCGGCCGGCTTCCTGGAGGAGCTCCGGGCCACCGCCCCCTAGGGGTCGCGACAGGCTCATCCCGGAAGGGACCAGTACATCCCCGAGTGGACGTCAGTTTCACTGCCTGCGGCCTACCGTCGCTGACATGAGCCGACTTCGCACCACCGCCGTCGCCGCCGCCCTGCTGCTCGCGCTGCCGTTGTCCGTCGCCGCCGCCTCGCCGGCCCTCGCCGCGCCCTCGCCCACCGGGGCCGCCGCACCCGCCACCCAGACCGCCGTCCGCATCGAACTCCCGCGCCCGACGGGCCGGTACGCGGTCGGGCAGGAAGTCCTGCAGCTGGTGGACCAGAACCGTCCGGACCCGTGGGTGCCGTCCGCCGGACCGCGCCGGCTGATGGTCTCGATGTACTACCCCGCGCACGCCGGGACGGGCAGCCCGGCGCCGTACATGACCGAGGGGGCGGCCCGTGCACTGCTGGACGCGAAGCTGCCGGGCACCACCATCCCGACCGAGGCGTTGACCGGCACCCGGACCTGGGCGGAGTCCGGCGCGCGCCCGCAGGGCGGCCACTACCCGCTCGTGGTGCTGTCGCCCGGCTTCACCATGCAGCGGACCTCACTGACCAGCCTCGCCGTGGACCTGACCAGCCGGGGGTACGTGGTCGCCCTGGTCGATCACACCTACGAGAACTTCGGGACCACCTTCCCGGACGGGCAGACACTGCCCTGCGTGATGTGCGGGCAGCTCAGGACCCCCGAGGCCTGGGCGGGCCTCGACGAGAACCGGGCGAAGGACGTGTCCTTCGTCATCGACCAGCTGACCGACCGCCCCCACCCTGCCTGGCGCTACGCCCGCATGATCGACCGCGACCGGATCGGCATGGCCGGGCACTCGGCCGGGGGCGCGGCCACCGTCCCAGCACTGCTCGCCGACGACCGGATCCAGGCCGGGGTGGACCTCGACGGCACCATGGACGTCCCGGTCCCGGCCTCGGGGCTCGGCGGCAAGCCGTTCCTGATGATGGGCCACCCGCTGGGCAACGGCGACGAGGACGGCAGCTGGGTCACGAGCTGGTCCAACCTGGACGGCTGGAAGCGGTGGCTGACCGTGGACGGCACCATCCACCCCAGCTTCACCGACTTCCCGGTGCTCATCGACGGGCTCAGCCTGCCGCAGGGGCCCGGGGCCACCATCGCGCCCCGCCGCGCCGTCGAGCTCACCCGCCAGTACGTCGGCGCCTTCTTCGACCTGCAGCTGAAGGGCATCGAGCAGCCGCTGCTCGACGGGCCGACCGCCGCCAACCCGGAGGTGCGGTTCCACTCCTGACCATCGGCCCGTGAGCGAGGCCGTCGGCACCCCGCCGACGGCCTCGTCGGCGTACGCGGGCGGAGGCGCGGACAGGTCAGGCGGGCACGGCCGCCGAGGCGATCGGTTCGAGCAGCGGGTGCGGGCCGACCAAAGCGCGGGAGACCGGGTCCTCGCGGCGACTGCCCGAGCGGGCGGGGTTGGGGCGCATGGTGATCTCGGCCGGCGGGACGGGGGAACCGCCGCAGGTCGGGCAGGCGCCGACGAGGTCGAGGTCGGTTCCGCAGGCGGCGTGCGCGAAGAGGTGGTGCGGGCCGCCCTCGGTGGCGTGCCGGCCGCCCCAGCGGCTCAACTGGTAGAGCGGGCCCCAGAGTTCGAGGCCGGTTTCGGTGAGCAGATAGCCGTGGCGCAGCGGCGCCTGCTGGTACGGCTCCTTGCTCAGCACCCCGGCCGCGACCAGGGCGTTGAGGCGCGCGGTGAGGACGGCGCGCGGGATGCCGAGGTGGGTGAGGAAGTCGTTGAAGCGCTGCACCCCGTAGAACGCGTCGCGCACGATCAGCAGGCTCCAGCGCTCGCCGACCACCTCCAGGGCGCGGGCCAGTGCGCAGTCCTGCAGTTCGTAGTCGGTTCCCAGGGCCATGGGCGCCAGCCTAGTCCACGGCCCTAGTGGGTTCAATGAACAGACCAAGGGTGGTAGCGTGCCGCCCGAGACGAAGGTTCATTCACCAGACCTTCGGGGCGGAACGGCCGGTCCCGGGGTCCAGTCCGGAGGGAACACCCATGCCCCCCGCAGCACCCGGCTCCTCCCCGGCACCACCCACCTCCTCCCCCGCCACCCCGCCTCCGCGCGTCCGGCCCGGCGCCACACTCGCGACCACCTCGGCGGCGACCGCGCTGACCACCGTGGCCTACACCGCCCCCACCGCCTCGCTCGCCGCCACCGCCCAAGCCGCCCACCTGGGCGCCTCCGGCCGCACCTGGATCCTCACCGGCACCCTGGTCGGCATCTCGGCGCTGCTGCTCACCGCCGGAAGCGCCGCCGACGACCACGGGCGCAAACGGGTCTTCACCTTCGGCGTGCTGCTGTTCGCGGCTGCCGAGACGCTGTCCGCCCTGGCCCCCGGCGGCGCCGTCTACCTGGCCGCCCGAGTACTCCTCGGCCTCGCCTCGGCGGCCGTCCTGGCACCGGCACTCGCCCTGATCAGCCACGCCCACCCGACCGGGCCCGAACGGATCCGCGCACTGGGCGTCTGGGGTGCGGCCGTCGGCCTCGGGATCGCGATCGGCCCGGTGTACGGCGCACTGGTCCAGCAGTGGGCCGGGTGGCGCGCGGTCAGCGGCGGCATCGCGGTGGCCTCGGCCGTCGTGGCCGCCTGCGCCGTCGCCGTCCTCACCGAGTCACGGGCCGAGCGGCCGCGCGCACTCGACCCGTACGGGGTGCTCACGCTCGCCACCGGAACGTCCTGCCTGATCGCCGGGCTGGCCGAGGGGCGCAGCGGGTGGGGGCGGCCCTCGGTGGTGGCGCTGCTGGTGAGCGGGGTGCTGCTGCTGGCGGCGTTCGCCGTGGTCGAGGCGAGGGTGCGGGAGCCGATGCTGGACCTCGCGCTGTTCCGCAGCCCCGGCTTCATCGCGGCCACCGGCGGGGCGCTGTTCACCGGGCTGTCGCTGGTCGGGTTCATGAGCTACCTGCCCACACTGCTCCAGGGCGTACTCGGCCTATCCGGGCCGGCGGCGGGCGGCGTGCTGGCGCTGTGGTCGGGCCTGTCGGTGGTCTCTGCGCTGCAGGCCCGACGGCTGGCGGCGCACCTGTCGGCCACCGCGCAGGTCGCCCTCGGGCTGCTGGTCTGCGGGGCGGGCGAGCTGGGCCTGTACGGGCTCACGCCCGGCTCGTCCTGGCTGCGACTGGCCCCGGGGCTCGCCGTCGCGGGCATCGGCAGCGGGGTGCTCAACGCGGCCCTCGCCCGGCTGGCGGTCGGCAGCGTCCCGGCACACCGGGCGGCGATGGGCTCCGGCGCCAACAACACCTCCCGCTACCTGGGTTCGGCCCTCGGCGTGGCGGTCACGGTCGCCGTCGCCGGCTCCGCCCGCCCGGGCGCGCCCGGCCCCGAGGCGGCGGCCCGCGCCCTCGCCGCGGGGAGCGACCGGGCCGTCCTGGTCGCCGCCGCCCTCTGCCTGCTCGGCGCCCTGCTCGCCCTCGCCGCCCGCACCGCCGAAGCCCGCACGGACGCGGAGACGGACACAGCGCAGCCGGCCCGAGAACCCGCCGCCACCCGGTGACGCACAAGAAGTCGACCCGGCCGACGTCCCACGCACCGCACCGCACCGCGCGGCGCGGCTGGGACGGGACCGGCTCGGGGCTGTTCGTGCTGTGCCCGGAGGCGGCCGTCGGGGGGGGTGGACGGCCGGGGAGGCGCTGCCTGAACCCGCCGAGGAGTATGCGGCCGCGTTCCCGGTGCCCGGGCATGGTGACGCGCCTTGGTACTGGGCGGGGAGCCGCTGCTCGTCGGGTGGTCGGCCCAGGAGCGCCTGCTGCCACGGTGAGCGGCCGCCCGGGGCCGCGTGCGAAGATGGCAGGGCTGGTGGGAACGATCTCCGGACGCTTCTGGGACGGTTCTCTGGCCATGGTGGACCACAACACGCAGCGCGAGGAGGAGCCGCAGCAGGACGCCCTGCTGATGGTGCCGATCGCGACGGCGCTGATCGCGGCGGACGGGCGGATCCTGCACTGGAGCAGCGACGCGGAGGCACTGCTCGGTCACCGTGCGGAGGACGCGGTCGGGGCGAAGGCGGCGAAGCTGCTGACCTCCGACGTGGAGCGGCCCGAGGTGCTCCAGTTGTTCCAGCGGATCCTCGAGGGCCGGCCCTGGACCGGCGTGTTCCCGGTGCGCCACCGTGACGGGCACCTGGTGAACCTGGAGTTCCGCACCCATCCGATCCGCGGGCCCAGCGGTGAACCGCTGGTGCTGGCGGTGGCCTCCGAGGTGACGACGCTGCGCCGGATCCAGGCGGACCTGGCGGTCCTGGACGGGTTCTTCACCCAGTCCCCGGTCGGCATGGGGGTCTTCGACACCGAGCTGCGTTTCGTCCGGTTGAACGAGGCGCTGGCCCGGGCCAACGGTCTGGCCCCCGGACAGCACCTGGGCCACCGGCTCACCGAGGTACTGCCCGGGATCAACGGCGCCGAGGCCGAAGCGGTGATGCGCCAGGTGCTGGAGAGCGGCGAGCCGGTGGTGGACACCCGCTCGCACGGCCGGACCCCGGGTGACCCGCAGCACGACCACGCCTGGTCGGCCTCCTACTTCCGGCTGGAGGACCGCAGCGGTCGGGTGCTCGGGGTGAGTTCGACCGTCATCGACATCACCGAGCGGTTCCGGGCCGATGCCCGGGCGGCCCGCGCGCAGGAGCGGCTGGCCCTGCTGGTCGACGCGACCGCCTCCATCGGCACCACGCTCGACCTGCGGCAGACCGCCCGGGAGCTGGCCGACGCGATGGTGCCCCGGGTCGCGGACATCAGCGGGGTGTTCGCGCTGGAGGCGCTGGTGGCCGGCCGGAACGTCGAGCCGCCCGCCCCGGACACGCCCCAGTTGGTGCGTCGCCTGGCGCTGGCGACTGCCGACCCGCTCTACCCGTCCGAGGCGCTGCCGGTGGACGCCGTGTACGAGCTGCCGCCGGACTCCCCGTACGCCCGCGCGATGAGCACCGGGCGCACGGTGGTCACCCCGTCCTGGGAGCTGCCGGTGCTGAGCGAGGGCATCAACGAGAGCCGCCGGCAGGCCTACCTCGGCGACCGGCCGCGCTCGGTGCGGATCACCCCGCTGGTGGCGCGCGGCACCACGCTCGGCATGGTGGTGTACTCGCGGCGCGGTGAGCGCGAGTCCTTCGCGGAGGCCGACATCACGCTCGGTGACGAGCTGGCCTCGCGGGCCGCCGTCGCGATCGACAACGCCCGGCTGTACCTGCGCCAGCACCAGACCGTGCTGGCCCGCCAGCAGGCGCTGCGCGAGGCCAAGGCCGCGCAGGAGCGCCTGGCGCTGGTCAACGTGGCCTCGACCCGGATCGGCACCACGCTCGATCTCGCCCAGACCGCGCAGGAGTTGGCCGAGGTGGCGACGCCCAGGCTGGCCGACACGGTGGTGGTGGAGGTGCTGGAGGAGCTGGTCCGCGGCGAGCGCGAGGCCCGCGCGCCGGCGGACGGCTCGGCGCTGCTGCGGCGGATGGCCTTCCATTCGGTGCACGGCTCGACCCTGAAGCCGATCGCCCGCACCGGCAACGTGCACCGTTTCCGACCCGGTTCGCCGTACGCGTGGAGCCTGGCGCACCGCAAGCCGGTGCTGGTGCCGCGGATGGACGAACAGGGCATGGCCTGGTTCGCCGACGACCCGGTGCGCACCGCCGCCATACGGGAGCAGAACGTGCGCTCGTTCATGGTGGTCCCGCTGATCGCGCGCGGCACCCCGGTCGGCGTGGCGGGCTTCTACCGGACCCTGGTCGAGCGCCCGTACGAGGACGACGACGTGGCGCTGGCCGGGGAGTTGGCGGTGCGGGCGGCCGTCTCCATCGACAACGCGCTGCTGTTCACCCGCGAACGCGACGCGGCGGCCGCCCGGCAGCGGGCGTTGGACGAGGCCTGGGCCGCCCAGCAGCGGCTGTCGCTGTTGAACGAGGCCAGCAACCGGATCGGCACCACGCTCGATCTGCACCGCACCGCCCAGGAGTTGGTGGAGGTGGTGCTCCCGCGCTTCGCCGACTTCGTCACCGTGGACCTGCGGGAGGCGGTGCTCAGCGGCGAGGAGCCGGGGACCGTCCCGGCGGAGGGGCGGGTGCTGATGCGGGCGGTGGCGGTCGGCGAAGTGACCTCGGACGACACCATGACGGGGGCCGCCGACCAGGTGGGCGAGACCTCGCAGTCCGCCCAGCTGTACGCGCAGAGCCTGCGCACCCGGCGCTCGATCCTGGTGTCCGAGGTGACCGAGGAGGAGCTGCGCCGGATCGTCGCCTCCCCCGACCGGGTGCAGCCGGGGCTGGACGCCGGGGTGCACTCGTACCTGATGGTGCCGCTGATGGCGCGCGGACACGTGCTGGGCGGCGCGGAGTTCGTCCGCACCCGCAACCCGGTGCCGTTCGGCCCGGCTGACCGCTCGCTGGCCGAGGAACTGGCCGCCCGCACCGCGCTCGCGATCGACAACGGCCGGCTCTACCGCCGGGAGCGGGACACCGCGCTCATGCTGCAGCGCAGTCTGCTGCCGCAGGAGGTGCACCGCACCCTCGGCCTGGAGATCGCCTACCGCTACCTGCCCAGCAGCGTGGTCAGCGAGGTCGGCGGCGACTGGTTCGACGTGGTGCCGCTCTCCTCCGGGCGGGTCGCCCTGATCGTCGGCGACGTCATGGGCCACGGCATCCGGGCCGCCGCCACGATGGGCCAACTCCGTACAGCAGCGCGGACGTTGATCACCCTGGATCTGGACCCGGCGCGGGTCCTGTACCGGCTGGACGAGGCCACCACGGCCGTCGGCGAGGGCCAGTTCGCCACCTGCGTCTGCGTGGTGTACGACCCGGTGGACCGCCGCTGCACCGCGGCCAGCGCCGGGCACCTGCCGCCCGTGGTCTGCGACGCCGAGGGACGGGCCCACCTGGTCGAGCTGCCGACCGGCACACCCCTCGGCGTCGGCGGAGTCCCGTTCGAGAGCGCCGAGTTCACCCTCCCCGAGGAGGGCATCCTGACGCTCTACACGGACGGCCTGGTCGAGCGCCGGGGCCGCGACCTGGACGAGGGCCTGCAGTTGCTCTGCCGCACCGTCGCCGACCGGCGCCGCTCGCTGGAGCAGACCTGCGACGCCGTCCTGACCCGGCTCACCGGCCGCACCAGCGAGGACGACATCGCCGTCATCATGGCGCAGGTCCGCCCGCACGGCGCGGACCGGATCGCCACCCTGCCGCTCACCGGCGACCGCGCGATGGTCGCGCACTCGCGCCGCTTCACCCGCGAGACGCTGGCGGGCTGGGGTCTCGGCGCCCTGGCCGACTGGGCCGAACTGCTCACCAGCGAACTGATCACCAACGCCCTGGTGCACGCCGGATCCCCCACTCAGCTGCGACTGTTCTGCAACCGGGTGCTCACCGTCGAGGTCGCCGACCAGGACGCCGAGGCGCCCCGGATCCGCCGCGCCCGCACCGAGGACGAGGGCGGCCGGGGCATCCACCTGGTCAACGAGCTCGCGCACCGCTGGGGCAGCCGCCGCACCGCCGACGGCAAGGTGGTCTGGTTCGAGCTGGAGCTGCCCCCGGGGGCCTCGTCCACCACCTGAACAACGGACGGCTGTCGGGCCGCCGCCCCGGCTGTCGGCCCGGGCGGCCACCTCGCCGACACCCGGCCGGCCCGCCCGGCCGGGACCGGGCCGCGCTCAGTCCGGCAGGAGGAGGTTGACGTCGCCGAACTCGTGCCAGAGGTAGCGGTGTTGGACGGCGGCGCGGTAGCAGGTGGCGAGGAGGGGGCGGCCGGCGACAGCGGCGAGCATCAGGAGGTGGGAGGCGCGGGGTTCGTGCCAGCCGGTGAGGAGGCCGTCGACGGCGCGGACGCCGCGTTCGGGGGTGATGACCAACTCGGTCCAGCCGTCGGCTTCCTGGAGGGTGCCGTCCGGTGTGGCGGCGGACTCCAGGGCGCGGACCACGGTGGTGCCGACGGCGATCACCCGGCCGCCGTCGGCCCGGACGTGACCGGCCAGTCGGGCGGTGGCGGCCGGGACGCGGAAGCGCTCGGCGTACGGGGCCTCGTGCGCCTCGGGCGAAGCCACCCCGGTGTGCAGGGTGACCGGCGCGACGAGCACGCCCCGGCCGGCCAGCCGGGCCACCACCTCGTCGCTGAACGGGCGGGCCGCGCTGGGCATTTCGCTGCTGCCGGGGATGGTCGCGAAGACCGTCTGGTAGGCCTCGATCGGCCACTCGCGGTCCACGTAGCCGTACCGGATCGCCCGGCCGTGCACCGCCAGGTACGGCAACAGCTTGCAGGGCAGGGCGAGTTCGGCGTACCAAAGGCGGGCGGTGAAAGCCCGGGTCAGCACCGCCGTACCGCCTGCGGGCAGGGCGACCCGCAGGCCCGCGCGGGCCGGGGACTCCGCCGGCGGGTAGTACGCCGCCGCTTGCCCGGGCACGACACGACGCAACTCGACCAGGTGGGCGCCGTACCGGTCCGGCTGGGCGGAGGAGACGTGCAGCGCGACGGGCGTGCCGTCGGGCAGCCGGCCGGGCAGCGCGGCCGGGAGGGTGGCCGAGTTGTTGACCACCAGGAGGTCTCCCGGGCGCAGCACCTCGGGCAGGTCGGCGAACCGGCGGTGCTCGACGGCGCCGGTGTCGCGGCGGCCGACCAGCATCCGGACGCCGTCCCGGGCCGTGCCACGCGCCTCCGCCGGTGCACGGGCGGAGAGTTCGGGCGGGACGGCGAGGTCGAGGTCGAGGCCGAGGTCGAGGCCGAGGCCGAAGCCGAGGCCGGTGAATGCGGTCATCGCCCGCCCCGGTCCCCGGCCGGGGCGGCCAGGTCGTCGGCCGGGCCGGCGAGGTCCTCGGCACGGTAGCGGCCGGACGGGGTGCGGTCGCGGAGCAGGCCGAGCAGGACCGGCGCCACCTGCTCGGGCAGCGGCTCGCCGGAGATGTCCTCGCCGGGGCTGGCCTCCTCGAGCATTCGGGTGCGCATGCTGCCCGGGTCGACCGCCCAGACCCTCAGCTCCGGTTCCTCCCGGGCGAGGACGGCGGTGGCCAGGTCGAGCGCGGCCTTGCTGGCGCCGTAGCCGCCCCAGCCGAGGTAGGGCACCACGGCGGCGTCGGAGCTGATGTTGAGGACGGCGCCGGCGTGACCGCGCAGTTGGGGCAGGACGAGCTGGGTGAGGGCGATCGGGGCGAGCGCGTTGACCTCGAAGGTCTCCAGCAGGTCCGGCAGCGGGTAGTCGGCCAGCCGGGGCAGCGGCTCGGACCCGGGGGCGGGGGCGCCGTTGAGCGTGCCGGCGTTGTTGACCAGCAGGCTCGCGCCGCCGAGGCGCTCGGCGGCCTCGGCGAGGTGGGCGCGGTGGTCGTCGTCGACGACGCTGCCGGGCAGCGCGACGACCTTGGTGACGGCGGACAGGTCCGCCTCGGCGGCGGCGAGTCCGGCCGCGCCCCGGGCGGTGATCACCAGCTGCCAGCCGTCGGCGGCGAGGGCGTGCGCGAGGGCCAGCCCGAGGCCCCGGGAGGCGCCGGTGACCAGGGCGATGGGGGCGGTGTGCGGTGCGGCGGTGCGCTGTGCTGCGTTCATGCCGTAACGATCCGCCGCCGGGGCTGGCGGCGGATCGGCCCTCGGAACCGGGACCGGGTCGGACCTTGGGACTAGACCGGCGGACGGACCCGGGACTCCGAGCCCGCGCCCGAGCCCTCCGAGCCCGAGCCTTCCGCCCCGCCCTCGGACCAGCCCTCGGACCAGCCCTGCGGGTCGGTCCAGGCGGTCAGGGTGCGGCGGCTCTCGAAGCGGCGTTCCCGGCCGGTCAGCGGGTCGGTGAACTCGATCGCCGAGGCGAGCAGCTGCAGCGGACGGCGGAAGTCGTCCGGGGCCGGTTCGGGCAGCACCACCGGGTACACCGGGTCGCCGAGGATCGGCAGTCCGAGGCCGCTCATGTGCAGCCGCAGCTGGTGGGTGCGTCCGCTGAGCGGGCGCAGCCGGTAGCGGGCGAGGCCGTCGCGGCGCTCCAGCAGGTCGATCCGGCTCTCGCTGTTCGGCGGCGCGTCGACCTCCTGCGCGGCGATCACCCCGCGCTCCTTGACGATGTGGCTGCGCACGGTGCGCGGCAGGCTCAGCTCCGGGTCGTACGGAGCGATCGCCCGGTACTCCTTGCGCACCAGGCGGTCGCGGAACAGCGTCTGGTAGGCACCGCGCTCCTCGGGGCGCACGACGAACATGGCGAGGCCGGCGGTGAGCCGGTCCAGGCGGTGCGCGGGGCTGAGCACGGGCAGGTCGAGGGTGTGCCGCAGCCGGGAGAGCGCGGTCTCGGTGACGTGCCTGCCGCGCGGGGTGGTGGCCAGGAAGTGCGGCTTGTCGACGACCACCAGGTGCTCGTCGCGGTACAGCACGACCAGCTCGAACGGGACCCGCGCCTCCTCCGGGAGGTCCCGGTGGAACCAGACGTGCGCGCCGGGGCGGAACGGTTCGTCCGGGGCGACCGGACCGAGCGCGCCGACGATCTCGCCGTCGCGCAGCGCCGCCTCGATCCGCTCGGCCGGGACGGTGGGCAGCCGGTCGACCAGGTGGTCCCGCAGGGTGGGCCAGGGGCCTTCGAGCGGCAGCCGGAGGTGCACCGGGTCCACGCCGTGGCGTTGCGGGAGGGGGGAGGTCGGGCGGCGGCTCTTGCGTCTCATCTCCCGGCCCAGCGTAGTGCGCGCCCCGCCCGTGCCCGCGGCCGAGGTGCTGCCGCGGCCCGCGGCCGAGGTGCCGGGCCGGGGTGGGGCGGGGAGAGTGGACCGGTGGCCCTCGCTCGGCCGGCGGCCACCGACGCTCTGTCGATCAGCTACCGGACCCCTGTCGGGCCTTCCGACGGACCACTGGACGGACCCCTGGAGGACGCGTGACCGCCGACGGCCCGGACGGGGTGCCGCCGCTGCACCTGCCCCGACGGACCCGGATGCTGCTGTACGGCTCGCTCCTGCTGCTGGTCGCCGCCGTGGTGGCCGCCCTGGCCCTCGGCCCGGGGACCACCCTGGCGCCGCTGCTCGCGGTGGCCCCCGTCCTCGCCGGGGCGACCACCCGGCGGGCCCGGGTGCCGCTGCTGGTCGGCACGGCGGCGCTGCTCGCGGTCGGGCTGCTGGAGTCGGCCAACACGCAGCTGCCGCTCTCCGTCCGGATCAGCGTGCCGGTCACGGTACTGGCCTCGACGCTGGCCAGCGCCGCCAGCGTCGTCCTGGTGGCGGCCCGCGAACGGGAGCTGTTCCAGGTCCGGACGGTGGCCGAGGCGGCGCAGCGGGCCCTGCTGCGGCCGCCGGCCGAGCGGATCGGGCCGCTGCGGGTGGCGGTGCGCTACGTCGCGGCGGCGGCCGAGGCGCGGATCGGCGGGGACCTGTACGCCGTGGTGGAGACCCGGTTCGGGGTGCGGATCCTGCTCGGCGACGTCCAGGGGCACGGGCTCCCGGCGGTGGAGACGGCGGCGGACGTCCTCGGGGTGTTCCGGGAGGCGGCGCGGACCGAGCCCGACCCCGGGCGGCTCGCGGAACGGCTGGACGCGGCGCTCACGGCCCGCCCGGACGAGGACCGGTTCGCCACCGCGCTGCTGCTCGACGTGGCGCCGGACCGGGGGCCGGTGCAGGTCGTGAACTGTGGCCACCCGGCCCCGCTGCTGCGCCGGGCGGGCCGGGTGAGCGAGCTGGAGCCCCCGTTCCCGGCGCCGCCGCTGGGGCTGCTCGGGCTGACCGGCGACGAGTACCCGGCGCGGCGGTTCGACCCGGAGCCGGGCGACCTGCTGGTCCTGCACACCGACGGCGTGTCGGAGGCCCGGGACGCCGGCGGGCAGTTCTACCCGCTGGCGCAGCGACTGCCCGGCCTGCACGGCGGCAACCCGGCGGACCTGCTGGACGCGCTGCTGGCGGACGTCGGCGGCTGGGTCGGGGACTCCGGGCCGGCCGACGACGCGGCGGTGCTGGCGGTGCGCTGGGAGCCGTGACAGGTCGGCGGGGCGGGGACGGCGGGGCTCAGGGGAGCAGGCAACGATTGTCAGTGGTGGGTGCAAGGCTCGGTGCGCGGTCGGCGGGGAGCCTGCTCGCTGCCCTGCCGCCGGACCACGACCGACGATCGACGAGGGGACGCTGCCGTGGGGTTCAAGGCTGAGGGGTTCAGGGCCGAGGGATCGTTCGAGCTGACGGCGTTCGAGCCGGTGGAGACGGAGGAGCGGGAGGGCGCGTCCTTCGGGCGGATCCGGATCGCCAAGACCTTCACGGGCGCGCTGAGCGGGACGAGCGAGGTGCGGATGCTCTCCGTCGGGGGCCCGTCCGGCGGCCCGGCGTCGTACGTCGCGGTGGAGCACGTGACGGGTGAACTGGACGGGCACAAGGGCTCGTTCGTGCTCCAGCACACGGCCTGGGACGCCACCGGGACGACGATCCGCGTGGTGCCGGGCACGGGGGCGGGCGAGCTGGCCGGGATCACCGGGGAGTTCCACCTGACCGTCGACGAGTCCGGCGCCCACTCCTTCGTCCTGGAGTACGAGCTGGGCTGAGCATATGAGCCGGGCTGACGTCCCGGGCTGACGAGCCGTACTGACGTCCCGCACCGCCGCGCCGCCGCCGCGCGCCGCACCCGCCGAAGGCTCGGCGGCACTGTCACGATGATGCGATCAGTGCACGATCGACATCGGAGGGTGGCACATGCCCGGCACGGCGGTGGATCGTACGACGGCAGCGGTCACGACAGTGGTCACGGCAGCAGTCGTGGAAGCAGCAACGGTCACGGAGGCGGCCACGGTCGAGGAGGTGGTCGGCCGGCTGCGGGAGATCGGGGCGGGGCTGCCCCAAGCCGACGGGGTGGCGGTCTTCAACCGGCTCTACCTCGACGTCACGGAGGCGGTCCGCGAGCGGCTCGCCGACGGGTACTTCGCCGACCCCGCGGCGATGGCCGAGCTGGACGTGGTGTTCGCCGGGCGGTACCTGCGGGCCGTGGCCGCCGACGCGGCCGGGCAGGAGCCGCCCGCCTGCTGGCGGGCCCTGTTCGCGCTGCGCGCCCACCCGGGCGTGCACCCGCTGCAGTTCGCGTTGGCCGGGATGAACGCCCACATCCAGCACGACCTGCCGCTGGCCGTCGTGGACACCTGCCGCCGCCGGGGCTGCGAACCGGCCGCCGTCGAGAAGGACTACCACCGGATCAACGGGGTGCTGGCCGAGGTGGAGGCGGCCGTCCGGGAGCGGCTGATGCCCGGGCCCGACCTGCTGGATCACGCCGAGCCGCTCACCCACCGGCTCGGCGCGTGGTCGGTCGCCTCGGCCCGCGAGGGGGCGTGGACCGCCGTCGCGGCGCTCTGGGAGCTGCGGCACCTGCCGGGCGCGGCCCGGGCTTTCGCCGCCGCGCTGGACGGCTCGGTCGGGCTGCTCGGCCACGCCCTGCTACTCCCGCTCGGGCGGGGAGACGGACACACCCCGACCGACACGGCACCGACCGACATCGCCCCGACCGACACGGCGCCGACCGGCCGGCTCCCCGAAGCGAGGAACCGGCCGGCCGGCGCCGGGGATGCGGGCGATCAGGCCCAGCTGGAGTGCAGCGGCTTGCCCTCGGCGTAGCCGGCCGCGCTCTGGATGCCCACGATCGCCTTCTCCTGGAACTCCTCCAGGCTGTTGGCGCCCGCGTAGGTGCAGGAGCTGCGCACGCCGGCGATGATCGAGTCGATCAGGTCCTCGACGCCCGGCCGGGTCGGGTCGAGGAACATCCGGGAGTGCGAGATGCCCTCCTCGAACAGGGCCTTGCGGGCCCGGTCGTACGAGGAGTCCTGGGCGGTGCGGTTGCTCACCGCCCGGGCCGAGGCCATGCCGAAGCTCTCCTTGTACTGGCGGCCGTCGGCGGTGGTCTGCAGGTCGCCCGGGGACTCGTAGGTACCGGCGAACCAGGAGCCGATCATCACGTTGGAGGCGCCGGCGGCCAGCGCCATCGCGACGTCGCGCGGGTGCCGCACGCCGCCGTCGGCCCACACGTGCTTGCCGAGTCGGCGCGCCTCGGCGGCGCACTCGAGGACGGCGGAGAACTGCGGGCGGCCGACGCCGGTCATCATCCGGGTGGTGCACATGGCGCCCGGGCCGACACCGACCTTGAGGATGTCGGCGCCCGCCTCGACGAGGTCGCGGACACCGGCGGCGGAGACCACGTTGCCGGCCACGATCGGGATCTGCGGGTCCAGGCCGCGCACCGCGCGCAGCGCGCTGATCATGGATTCCTGGTGGCCGTGCGCGGTGTCCACCACCAGCACGTCGGCGCCGGCCTCGATGAGGGCCTTGGCCTTGCCCGCTACGTCGCCGTTGATGCCGACCGTGGCGGCGATCCGCAGCTTGCCGGCCGCGTCCACGGCCGGGGTGTAGAGGGTGGCGCGCAGCGCACCCTTGCGGGTGAGGATGCCGACCAGACGGCCCTCGCCGTCGACCACCGGGGCGAGCTTGCGGTGCCCCTCGGTGAGCTTCTCGAAGGCGGCGCGCGGCTCGATGTGCTCGTCCAGCAGCAGCAGGTCGCGGGACATGATGTCGGCGAGGCTGGTGAAGCGGTCGACGCCCTGGCAGTCGGAGTCGGCGACCACGCCGACCGGCTTGCCGTCCTCGACGACCACGAGGGCGCCGTGCGCGCGCTTGTGCAGCAGCGAGAGCGCCTCGGCGACGGTGGCGCCCGGGGCGAGGGTGATCGGGGTGTCGAACACCAGGTGGCGCTGCTTGACCCAGGAGATGACGTCGGCGATGACCTCGGTGGGGATGTCCTGCGGGATGGCGACCAGGCCGCCGCGGCGGGCGACGGTCTCGGCCATCCGGCGGCCGGCGATCGCGGTCATGTTGGCCACGACCAGCGGGATGGTGGTGCCGGTGCCGTCGTTCGAGGAGAGGTCCACACCCTGCCGGGAGCCCACGGCGGAACGGCTGGGGACCATGAAGACGTCGTCGTACGTGAGGTCGTACGAGGGCTTGAGGTCGTTCAGGAAGCGCATGAAGGGGGCTCTCTGGCTGGGAGAAATTACACCTCGGGTGCGGTTGCGGCGATGCCGTCGGGGCGCACTCGGGCGCCCTGCACCCAGCATTCGATTCTCCGTGAGGGCGGAGGCAAAAGCCAGTTCGAGGAGCATTGCTGGGGCTGTGCACAAACAGTGATCAATGCTCCGCGCGTAGACATGGACGATCATCCAAAGACCCCCTCCCACGTCCGCTTTTCGCCTCGGCGTGGACCGCTCCCGTAGCATTCACGCGGTAAACGGCGAGGCGAACGGGAAACGGCAGCAGGCGTGGGCATCGGGCAGACGGACATCCGGCAGGGTCAGGACGAGGACACCGAGGAGGAGATCGACTACGGTCCCGGCCTCGACCCGGAGCGGCTGAAGCTCTGTCTGGAGGTGATCGCCGAGCTCGACGAACTGCATGTCGACCACCCGGACGCGATCACCGTCCGCCAGGCCGTCGGCGGCATATTCCGGACCCTCAAGCAGCGTCGCCGCCAGGAGACCCGGGCCCGCAAGACCGCCAACGACCGCGAGGTCACCGCCCGCACCGCCACCGGCGCGCCCACCCGGATCGACGACGAGACGGCCGGCGCCTTCGGCCTGACCACCGTCACCACCACCGAGATCGCCGGCATCCTGGAGCGCCCGCGCTCCTGCTACACGTGCAAGCAGCGCTACGTCGAGGTCGACGCGTTCTACCACAACCTCTGCCAGGACTGCGCCGTCAAGAACCGCGCCCACCGGGACGCCCGCGCCGACCTCACCGGCAAGCGCGCGCTGCTCACCGGCGGCCGGGCCAAGATCGGGATGTACATCGCGCTGATGCTGCTGCGCGACGGCGCCCACACCACCATCACCACCCGCTTCCCCAACGACGCGATCCGCCGCTTCAAGGCGATGCCGGACAGCGCCCAGTGGATCCACCGCCTCAAGGTCATCGGCATCGACCTGCGCGACCCGGCCCAGGTCATGGCACTCGCCGACGAGGTCGCCGCCGACGGCCCGCTGGACATCCTGATCAACAACGCCGCGCAGACCGTGCGCCGCCCGCCGGAGTCCTACCGCGAGCTGCTCAACGCCGAGTCCGCCCCGCTGCCCGCCGGCGAGCTGCCGCAGGCCACCACCATCGGCCGCTTCGGCAGCGGCAGCGTCGACCTGCCCGCGCTCCCCCACCAGGCGGGCGGCGACAAGCAGCGGCTGGCCGCCGAGGACGTCACCTCGCTCGCCCTGGTCACCGGCTCCGCCACCCCCGCCCGGATCGCGGCCGGCACCGCGATCGACGCCGGCGGCCTGGTGCCCGACCTCGCGGACACCAACAGCTGGGTGCAGACGGTCAGCGAGGTCGGCCCGATCGAGCTGCTGGAGGTGCAGCTCTGCAACTCCACCGCGCCGTTCATCCTGATCAGCCGGCTGCGCCCGGCGATGGCCGCCTCCCCGTCCCGCCGCAAGTACGTGGTCAACGTCTCCGCCATGGAGGGCGTGTTCCAGCGCGGCTACAAGGGCGCCGGCCACCCGCACACCAACATGGCCAAGGCCGCGCTCAACATGCTCACCCGCACCAGCGCGCAGGAGATGTTCGAGTCCGACGGCATCCTGATGACCGCCGTCGACACCGGCTGGATCACCGACGAGCGGCCGCACCCGGACAAGATGCGCCTCGCCGACGAGGGCTTCCACGCCCCGCTCGACCTGGTCGACGGCGCCGCCCGGGTGTACGACCCGATCGTGCGCGGCGAGCAGGGCGAGGACCTGTACGGCTGCTTCATGAAGGACTACGAGCGCGGCAACTGGTAACCATTCCCGGTAACCACCCGAAGGAGACCTCGACGTGACCACCGCACCGCTGCTCGGCGCCGGGATCATCGTGCCCACCGGGGACGGCCGCGTGCTGATCGGCCGGCGCACCACCGCCGGTGAGCCGCCCACCTGGAGCCTGCCGGGCGGCAAGGTCGACCCGGGCGAGTCCTTCGAGCGGACCGCGGCCCGCGAACTCGCCGAGGAGACCGGCATCGTGCTGCCCGCCGAGGGGATGCGGGTACTCGCCGTGCACCTCGACCACGAGCTCGGGCGGCCGCGGCTGACCGCCGCCGTCCTCGCGCCGCCCAGCCTGGCGGAGGCGGTGGTCACCGAGCCGCACGCCTGCGCCGGCTGGGAGCGCTTCGCGGTCGACGAGCTGCCGGAGCCGATGTTCTACCCGTCCGCGCTGGTCCTGGGCAGTTGGCTGCCAGGGCTGGACGACGTACGGCGGGCCGGGACGCACGGCTACCCCGTCGCCCGCTGAGGGCAGGCGACGGGGCGGAGGGCCGTCGCGGGCCGGTCGGCCGACGGAAAGCAGGGCCGGTCGGCCGACGGAAAGCAGGGGGTGACCCCCACGGCCACCCCCTGCCACCACTGCCTGCCTTCCCCGCAGCTCGGCCCGGCACCCCCACGGTCGACCGGGCCACGGCCGCGCCCAGGCACGGGGGGCGCCGCCGGCACCCAGCCTGCCCGGTCGGGACCTCCACTGCCGAGGGCCGAACGTCCCCGGCCCCAGGGCCGAACGTCCCGGCGACAGGGCCTCACGAGGCCGAACGACACGGGCGGGACACCCACCCGCGATGGCACTCCTACGAACGCGCACGACTCTTGTGCCCGAGGGCCCGTCGGGTGGAAATTGGTGGCGAACCGCCGTACGCCCCCACTCCCCTGAGGAGCCATCAACGTGTCCAGCACACCTCGCCCGGCCAGGCCCGCGTCGCTCCCGCGGCGAACCGGCCGTCAGCTGCGGCGGGCTCTCGGTGCCCGGCACGAACCGCTCGCCCGCCCCCTCGACCGCTCCCGCGCCCGGGCCTGGCTGCTCGCCGCGCTCGGCACGGTGCTCGCCGTCGCCCTCTCCGCGGGCGGCGCACTGCTCCTCTACCGGGACACCGCACCCCAGGCCGCCGCCGAGCACGCACGGCTGCACCGGATCGACGCCCTGGTCCGCACCGCCCCGGAGCGCGCCGCCGTCACCGGCAGCCGCTTCGCCGGGGGCTACAGCAATCAGATCGACGTCGAGGCGACCTGGACCGCCCCAGACGGCACGCCGCGCTCCGGCACCGTCCAGGCCCCGCGCTCGACCGTCACCGGCAGCAGCATCCCGATCTGGGTCGACCGGGCCGGCCGCGCCTCCACTCCCCCGGTCGACCGCACTGCCCTCGCTCTCTCCGCCGCCTGCACCGGCAGCGGCGCCCTCCTCACCCTGCTCGCCCTCGTCGTCCTCGCGCTGCGCCTGCGCCTCCACGCCCTGGACCGCCGCGCCGAAACCGCCTGGACCGACGGCTGGGCCCGCCTCGAACCCCGCTGGAGCGGGCGTGCGGGACACCGCCACGAGGACTGAGCCGGGTGGTGGCTCAGCGGGGCTCGGTCCAGGCCGGGGCGGGGACGCGCCGGGCGGCGTGGTGCGTGCGGGCGGCGACGGCGAGGAGGAGGGCGAGGGCCAGGGCGAGAGCGGTGGGGACGTTGGCGTGGAGGACGAGGACGGCTCCGAGGAGGGCGCCGGCGAACATCCAGACGGCGGAGGCGAGGCGGCGGAGGCCGGTTCGGTCGGCGGCGAGGGCGGTGATGGTCATGGTGAGCACGGTGGTCGTGAGGTCGGGCACCTTCAGCGCGCGGACCACCGCGTTCTGACCGCCCATGGCGAAGCCGAGCAGCCCGATCAGGGTGTAGCGGACCGGTTCGGTGGTGTGGCCGACGACGGCCGCCAGGACGGTGCTCGCCGCGACGAACGCCGACTGGACGCCGACGGCGGCGGTCAGCAGGTGGCCCCGGTGGCCGGGCAGGCGGCGGGCGAGGTGACCACCGGCCAGGGCGCCGAGCAGGAAGGCGGCGAGCGCGGCGAGCGAAGCGGTGGCGGAGAGGTTGGCCGCGCCGGCCAGGGCGAAGCCGAGGAACACCACGTTGCCGGTCATGTTGGCGACGAAGACGTGGCCGAGTTCGAGGTAGCTGACCGCGTCCACCACGCCGGTGACCACGGTCAGCATCAGCAGCATCGGCACCAGCGGCCCGTGCTCGGGGTCGGGGGTCGGCATCGGTCTCCCAGGCGGTTCGTGTGACGGTCCTTCCGTTCTACTCCCTCTCCCCCTCCGTTTCCTCCGTTCCTCTGCCCTGTCAGACATCCCATGCCATAGCGGTGTCAAGCTGCCGCAGGGAGGGTTGCGTGGTGTGACCAGGCGGTGGCCTCGTCGTAGAGGGTGCGGGTCTTGAGGCAGCCGTGGAGGATGCCGACGAGGCGGTTGCCGAGCTGGCGCAGGGCAGGGTTGTAGTCGAGGTCGCCGATCGCGTACGCCGTGGACAGCGAGACGGCGAACGCGCCGATGATCGAGGCGTCCAGCAGCGCGATCGCGAACACCCGCCCGGCCTTGGCCTCGATGCCCCGGGCCACCGCTCCCGCGTCGGAGAACTGCCCGAAGCCGTCGGTGCCGGCGAAGGCCGCCGCCGTGAGGCCGATCAGCGCGGCCGCGCCGACGATGACCACGACGATCCCGATCCACAGGTCGACCTTCTCGTACGTCATGAAGCGCGGGGTGATCCGCTTGTCGATGACGTACGACTGCTGGAAGAACAGCTGCCAGGGGGCGACGGTGGTGCCGACGATCGAGATGATCACCAGCATCACGGCGGCGAGCTGCCCCGACCCGCCGGGCATGGTGGGCGTCACGAAGTCGTGCGCCATCTGCGAGGTCTTCGGGTGGGCCAGGAAGTAGATCGGCACCAGCAGCAGCGAGCCGACGCACAGGGTCACCGCGACCCGCTCGAAGCGCCGGAACGACCCGGTGAACGCCGAGGCGATGATGACCGCCGCCGCCAGGACCACGGCGGCCGCCTTGGGCAGACCCAGGTAGCCGGCGGCGAGCGTCACGCCGATGAACTCCGTCACCAGCGTCAGCGCGTTCAGCAGGAACAGGTCGATCACGCTGAACGCGCCCCAGAACCTGCCGAACCGCTCCAGGATCAGCCGGGCATGCCCGACCCCGGTGACGGCGCCGAGCCGCAGGACCATCTCCTGGTTCACGTACAGCACCGGGACCAGCATCAGCAGCAGCCATAGCAGTTGGGTGCCGTAGTTCTGCCCCGCCTGGCCGTAGGTGGAGAAGGCGCCGGCGTCGTTGTCGCCGACCATCACGATCAGGCCGGGGCCGACGATCGCGAGCAGTGTCTTCAGCCGGGCCGACAGGCCGGGGCGGGGGGTGGTGTCGTCGAGGCGGATGGTGCCGAACGCGCCCTTGATGTCGCCGACGTGGGCGTCGTCCAGAACGGCGTTGCGGGCACTCCGAGTTGTGGGGACCTTCGGGTCCAGCATCAGGTTGGTCATGGCAGGGCCTCCCTGCCCCATTTCTTGAGGGAGCGTCAGGGGGCACGCGGCGGCGACCCCTGCGGGCGCACGGCACCGGACCGCACGGCACCGGACCGCACGGCGACGGATCGCGTGTCGTCGGACCACATGCGCCGGACCGCACGGCGCCGCCGGTCGGCGGCGGCCGTACGGACATGACGATACGTCAGATCGCGTGCGTCCGAGCATGGTTGAGCCAGGCGGAGCACCGGGTGGACGCGCAGGGGAGGTTGTTACCGCGCGCCGGAGGTGATCGAGAGCATGCGGGGGCAGAGGCGACTGTGGCCCGGACTACTGCAGTTCATGTCTCTCGCCTCCTCCCGGCCGGGGCGCACCGAACGGGCGCCTTTCGCGCAGCCCAAGGCTGCGAACCGCCCTCAGCGTAGACCGGCCCCGGGCGCCCGGGGACCGCTTTCCGACTCATCTTCGACACCTTTGTAGAAGTTTGACCGAGCCCCGATTCGCCTTGAGCATCTTCTTCCGGCATATATAGTTCATCGACATATGCAGTTGAGAAGCCCACGAGGGGGAAGTGTGTCCCACACCGATCCGGCCCGATCCGCGCCTGTCCTGCGCCTGGCCAATGTCACCCGGGTACACGGGCGCGGCGCCGCCGAGGTGCAGGCCCTGCGCGGCATCGACCTGGCCGTCCACCCGGGCGAGTTCGTCGCCGTCATGGGGCCGTCCGGCTCCGGGAAGTCCACCCTGCTGACCCTGGCCGGCGGGCTGGACCGGCCCAGCGACGGCGAGGTCCTGGTGGAAGGGGTCTCGCTCGGCGGCCTCGGCCGGGGCAAACTCGCCGACCTGCGGCGGCGCTCCATCGGGTACGTCTTCCAGGACTACAACCTGATCCCGGCGCTCACCGCCGCCGAGAACATCGCCCTGCCGCGCGAGCTCGACGGCGTCCCCGGCCGCCGGGCCCGCCGGGAGGCCCTGGCCGCGCTGGAGGAGCTGGGCATCGGCGAACTCGCCGACCGCTTCCCCGACGACATGTCCGGCGGCCAGCAGCAGCGCGTGGCGATCGCCCGCGCGCTGATCGGCGAACGGCGGCTGGTGCTCGCCGACGAGCCGACCGGGGCGCTCGACTCCGCCACCGGCGACGCCGTGCTCGCCGTGCTGCGCGCCCGCTGCGACGCCGGGGCGGCCGCGATGATGGTCACCCACGAGGCCTCGCATGCCGGCTGGGCGGACCGGGTGGTCCACCTGCGGGACGGCGCGGTCGACGCGGAGAGCCGCGGCTACCGCTCCGCCACCCGCCCTGCGGCGCACCACCAGCCCAACGCCATGGGCGAGGTGACGCAGTGAGGCTCGGAGCCTGGCGGGTCGCCCTGCGCATCGCCCGCCGTGACGCCCTGCGCGCCAAGGGGCGCAGCGCCCTGATCGTCGCCATGGTCGCCCTGCCCGTCCTCGGCGTCACCGGCGCCGACGTGGTCCACCGCAGCGGACAACTCTCCCCGGCCGAACGGGTCGAGCGGGTGGTCGGCGGAGCCGACGCCCTGGTCACCGCGCTCAAGCCGGGCCTGACCGTCGAGCAGGCCCCGGTCGCCGAGGACGGCGCCTTCGCCGTCGACTCCCGCCCGGGCCAGCAGCCGACGGCCGAACAGCAGAAGGGCGCGAGCACCGACCCGACGACGCTGGCCGGTTCGCTGCTGCCGCCCGGCAGCGCGCTCACCCCGGCCCGGCCCGGGCCGGAGACCGGCGCGAACTCGCCCGAGGGACTGGTCCGTACCCTCACCACCGAGGCCAACCTCGGCGACCCGATCTGGCGCGGGCGCATCGACCTGGTCGAGGGCCGCGCCCCGAACGCCCCGCACGAGATCGCCGCCACCCGGGCCTTCCTGGACCACGCCGGACTCAAGGTCGGCGGCACCACCACCGTCCAGGGCCTGGAGCAGACCACCTTCACCGTCACCGGCGTGGTGGAGCACCCGGACGAGCTCGGCCGAGTCGAAATCGTCGCCCGGCCAGGCGAGTTGCTCGACCCGCTGGCCGCCGCCGCGGCGCCCGGCCAGTCCGCCGCCGAGCGGGCCTCGGGCCAGCGCGCCGCCTGGCTGGTCCGCCTCCCGGCGGGCGCCGCGCTCGACTGGGCCAAGGTCCAGGAGTTCAACGCCCACGGCTTCACGCTCACCGCGCGCTCCGTCGCACTCGCCCCGCCGCCCCGCGCGGCCGTCCCGTACTACCGCGACGCGTACCGCTACCGCGACCCGGCGGCCGACAACACCACCAAGCTGGTCATCGCCACCGTCACCGGCATGGCCCTGCTGGAAGTCGCCCTGCTCGCCGGGCCCGCCTTCGCGGTCGGCGCCCGCCGCTCCCGGCGCCAGCTCGCCCTGCTCGGCGCGGCCGGCGGCAGCCGCACCCACGTCGGCGCGGTCGTGCTCGGCGGCGGCCTGGTCCTCGGCACGGCCGGGGCGCTGGCCGGCGTCGCACTCGGCACCGCCGTGGTCGCCATGCTCCGACCGCAGATCGAACAGGTCGGTGGCACGCGCTTCGGCCACTTCGCGCTGCCCCCGCTGGACCTGCTCGCGATCGCCGGCATCGGCCTGGTCACCGCCCTGCTGGCGGCGGCGCTGCCCGCCCTGCAGGCCGCCCGCCGCAGCGTCACCGCCGGGCTGACCGGCCGGGACACCGTCCGTGGGCCCAACCGCTGGGTCACCGTGACCGGCCTGCTGCTGGTCGCCTTCGGCGCCGGGGTCACGATGTACGGCGCGAGCGCGGTCCAGCACGGCCAACCGGCCGTCAGCAGCTTCGACACCCGCACCCTCACCGTGCTCGGCGGCTCGATGACCGCCGAGATCGGACTGCTCCTGTGCACCCCGATGCTGGTCGCCGCAATCGGCCGGGCCGCCCGGAGACTACCGCTCGGCCCCCGGCTCGCCCTGCGCGACTCCGCCCGGCACCGCTCGCGCACCGCCCCGGCCGTCGCCGCGGTGATGGCCGCCGTCGCCGGCGCCGTCGCCATCGGCGTGTACAGCACCAGCACCGACGCCGAGAACCGGCGCGACTACCGGCCGCAGGCCCCGTACGGCGCCGTACGGCTCGTCAGCTACAGCGACGGACCCCGACTCGACCAGGTGCGCGGCGAGGTGGAGAAGCAGCTGACCGGACTCGGCCAGCGCGGCGACCTCGCCGAAGCGGTGTACCGGTTCTGCCCCAACTGCTCCAGCACCGTCCAGCTCAAGGGCCAGGTGAACTGGCGCACCCTCACCGACCGCCCGCACCTGGCCGCCGCGGACGCCACGGTGCTGCACAACCTCTTCGGCATCCACGACCCGGCCGTCGACCGGGCGCTGGCCGACGGAAAGCTCCTCGTCTTCGACCCGGCCTTCGTCGGCGCCGACGGGAAGACCGTGCTCCAGCTGCGCGGCGGCAGCGGCGCGCCACTGCAGCCGGGCGAGATCCCCAAGCCCGACCTGCAGGAGATCCCCGTCGACGCGGTGGTGGTCGACAACCCGACCGCCGCCCGCTTCGCCCAGGGCATGCTGCTGCCCTCCGCGCTCCAGAAGCTCGGGCTCTCCGCGCAGCCCACCGGCTCGGTCTGGCTGCCCGCCACCCCGCCCGACCGCAAGGCGCAGCAGCGCGCCGAAGCGGCCGCGGTCCGACTCGACCGCGTCGCCCAGCTGGACGTCGAACGCGGCTACCAGCCGAAGAGCGACGCGCTCACCCTGGCTCTCACCGGCTTCGCCGGACTGGTCGTCCTCGGCGCGGCCGGGATCGCCACCGGCCTCGCGGCCGCCGACTCCCGGCAGGACCAGGCCACCCTCGCCGCCGTCGGCGCGCCGCCGCGGATCCGGCGGACCATGGCGGGCCTGCAGTGCGCGCTGATCGCCCTGCTCGGAGCGCTGCTCGGGGCGGCCAACGGATTCGTGCCGGCGGTGGGGCTGCTGAAGTCCCGGGCGAGCGGATTCGGGGCCCAGCCGGCGCTGATCACCGCCCCGTGGGGCGAGCTGCTGCTGGTCGTGCTGGCCCTGCCGGTGGTCGCGGGGCTGCTCGCGGCGCTGTTCACCAAGTCCCGGATCCCGCTCGGGCGGCGGCTGTCCTGAGGGCCGGGCGGTCGGGTTCGGACGCCATCCGAGCACGGCCAGGCACCGCCCGAGCACTGGCCGACCGCTGGTCGGACACCGACTGAACACCGACCGAGCACCGGCTGAGCACGGATTGACACCACTCGGACACCACCCGGGCACCGCTCGGCACACGCCGGGCGCCCGCCCCCCGCCACCCGGGGGCGGGCGTCCGGCGCTCGCCGTACCATGGGCCGCGTTCCGGCGGGCGAAGGGCGCCGGCGATGGGCTCGGCGAGGGAGACAAGGCGGTGCTACGGGGTTTCGGAGACCTGGAGGCCGAGATCATGGACCGGCTCTGGACCTGGAACCGGCCGGCCACGGTGCGCGAGGTCGTGGACGACCTGCAGCGGCAACGGGCGGTCGCGTACACCACCGTCACCACGGTCGCCGACATCCTGCACACCAAGGGCTGGCTGCGCCGCGACAAGATCGGCCGCGCCTGGGTGTACGAACCGACCTGCACCCGCGAGGAGTACACCGCCCGGCTGATGCACCAGGCGCTGGAGACCACCCCCGACCGCACCGGCGCGCTGCTCCGCTTCGCCGACCGGATCAGCGGGGACGAGGCCTCCGCCCTGCTCGCGGCCCTCGGACGGGTGAAGTCCTGCGGCCCGGAGTGACCCTCACCCGCTGATCCACCCGCCGGGGTCGTGGCGTGAGCCCGAAAAACGGCGGAGGCCCGGAACTCCGGACGCCCGGGGCCCGGGGCCCGGGGCTCGGGGGTCGGGGCCCGGGGCTCGGGGCCCCGAGACGCCGGAGGCCCGCCACCGCCGAAGCGGGAGCGGGCCGTCGCGTACGCGGTCAGGCCGGGCGGACGGCGCCCATGTACTTCATCGCCGAGATCGGGAGCACCTCGATGTTCTTGCCGGTGCGCGGCGCGTGGATCATCTTGCCGTCGCCGATGTACAGGCCGACGTGGTGCAGGTCGTCGTAGAAGAAGACCAGGTCGCCGGGCTGGAGGTTGGCGCGGTCGACGTGCGGGCCGGAGTTCCACTGGTCCTGGGACATCCGGGGGATCGTGACGCTCGCCGCGCGGTAGGCCATGCTGGTGAGGCCGGAGCAGTCGAAGCTGTCCGGGCCGGTCTTGCTCCAGCCGTACGGCTTGCCGAGCTGGGCCTGGGCAAACGCGAGGACGGCGGCGGCCCGACCACTGGCGGCCGGCAGCGGGGCGCTCAGGTCGGGGCGGTCGGCGGAGCGGGAGGAACGGTCGGCCGCGGCGGCGCCGGCTGCGCCTGCGGCGGCGGCCTGCTTGGCCTCGGCCTTGGCCTTCTCCGCGGACTGCTGGGCGTTGATCCTGGCGCGGTCCTCGGCGCTGAGCTTGTTCAGCATCTCCTGCGCCTTGGCCAGCTTGGTCTGGATGTCGTTCTTCTGCCCCGCCAGCTGCTTGCCGACCGAGTCGAGCTGGGCGAGGGTCGCGGTGGCCTCGGCGCGGTCCTGGTCGAGCTTGCGCTGCTCGTCCTGGGCCTGCTTCAGCAGGTTCGCCTGGGAGTCGGCCACCTGGTTCTGCACCGCGGCGCGCTCCAGGTAGGCGGACGGGTCGGAGTCGAGCATCAGCTGGACCGACGCGTCGATGCCGTTGGTCCGGTACTGGTCGGCGGCGACCGCGCCGAGCCGGGTCCGCAGCTCGTTCATGGCGTCCTGGCCGCGGACGACCTTGTCCTGGATCTGGCCGGCCTCGCCCTGGAGCTTCTGCTGCTTGGCCTGGAAGCCGTTGTACTGCTCGACGGACTGCTCGGCCTCCTCGTTGAGCTTGTCCACCTGCTCCTTGACGGAGGCGAGCGTCGGCGCGGGCTCGGCGTGGGCGGTGCCCGAGGCGAGGACCGCGCTGCCGGCCGCCATGGCCGTGGTGAGGACCGCCATGCGGGCCCGGCTGGGGGGGCTGGTCTTGCGGCGCTTTCCCATGGGCGGTCGGCTCTCTTTCGGGGGAATCCGGCGACGGCACGAACAGGCGGGGGGACGGCGAAGGCGGGCAGGACGCGCAACGGGGGGATGCTGCCCCACCCACCTTCTTCGAAGTAACTTAATAGATGAGGGCCGGAGTTCCGCAATCCCCCTGATCATGACGTTTCGGTGCCATGACGGGACGTCGATCACGGTGCGTGCCATCGCTGTTGACTACGGACGGCACCCGGGCGCGGGTTCAATCGCCGCCGCCTTCGCCGTCACGTCCCGCCTCCTTCGCCGCGGCACCCCCTGCCGGACCCGCGAGCCGCGGCCCATGGCACCACCCGCCCCACGGTGTGACAAGAACTGCCAAATCGAGGGAAAGGTCACACACGCCTCCCCTCCTGCAGCCCTGCGAACGGGCGCTAACCTGCGGGCATGAAGGTCCCGCCCGAAGGGCTCCCCCTCGCCGCCGAGTTCCCGGCTGCGCACCGTGAGCAGTGGCAGCAGCTCGTGCAGGGCGTGCTGCGCAAGTCCGGTGCCCAGCCCGAGGACGGCGCCGCCGCCGAGCAGACACTCACCACCAAGCTCCAGGACGGGCTCAGCGCACGCCCGCTGTACACCTCCGACGACACCGCGGTCGACCCCGGGTACCCGGGCTTCCCGCCGTTCGTCCGCGGCGGCCGGCCGCAGGGCTCCGCCGTCGCCGGCTGGGATGTCCGGCAGCGGCACGCCGACTCGGACCGTCGGCGCGCCAACGAGGCCGTGCTGGCCGACCTGGAGAACGGCGTCGGCTCGCTCTGGCTGGAACTGGGCGGCGAGGCCCTCCCGCTGGACGCCCTGCCCGAGGCACTGACCGGCGTGTACCTGGACCTGGCCGCCGTCGCACTCGACGCCGGACCCGAATTCACCGACGCCGCCGAGCAGTTGTTCAAGATCTACGAGCAGCGCGAGGTCTCCCCCGGCGCCGCCTCCGGCAACCTCGGCGCCGACCCGCTGGGCCTGCAGGCTCGCACCGGCGACACCACCCGCACCGACGCGCTGCTCGCCGAGGCCACCGTGCTGGCCGCCCGCTGCGCCGCCGACTACCCGAACGTCCGGGCGCTGACCGTCGACGCCCTGCCGTACCACGAGGCCGGCGCCTCCCCAGCCCAGGAACTGGGCTGCTCGCTCGCCACCGGCGTCGCCTACCTGCGCGCCCTGACCGCGGCCGGGCTGCCGGTGGACGCCGCGCTCGGCCAGCTGGAGTTCCGCTACGCGGCGGACGCCGACCAGTTCCTGACGATCGCCAAGTTCCGTGCCGCGCGCCGCCTTTGGGCCCGCGTCGCCGAGGTGTCCGGGGCGTCCCCGGAGGCCTCGGCGCAGCGTCAGCACGCCGTCACCTCCCGAGTGATGATGACCGCCCGCGACCCGTGGGTGAACATGCTGCGCACCACCGTCGCCTGCCTGGCCGCCGGAGTCGGCGGCGCCGACGCCGTCACCGTCCTGCCCTTCGACAGCGCGCTCGGCCAGCCGGACGCCTTCGCCCGCCGGATCGCCCGCAACACCCAGTCGATCCTGCTGGAGGAGTCCCACCTGGCCCGGGTGATCGACCCGGCCGGCGGCTCCTGGTACGTCGAGCAGCTCGGCGAGGAGCTGGCCCGGGCCGCCTGGGCCTGGTTCCAGGAGATCGAGCGGGCCGGCGGCCAGCAGGCCGCACTCGGCTCCGGCCTGGTCGAGGAGCGGATCGCCGCCACCTGGGCGGAGCGGTCGGTCAAGCTCGCCAAGCGGCGCGAACCGGTCACCGGCGTCAGCGAGTTCCCGCACCTGGACGAGCAGCCGCTGGTCCGCGAGCCGGCCCCGGCCGCGCTCTCCGGCGGCCTGCCGCGGGTGCGCCGCGCCGAGGCGTACGAGGCGCTGCGCGACCGCTCGGACGCCCACGCCGCCGTACACGGTGCCCGCCCGGCCCTGTTCCTCGCCTCGATCGGCACCGCCGCCGCACACACCGCGCGCACCACCTTCGCCGCCAACCTGTTCCAGGCGGGCGGCATCGCGACGACCTCCCTCGAGTCCGTCGACCCGGCCGCGTTCGCCGAGGCGTTCACCGCCTCCGGCGCCACCGTCGCGTGCCTCTGCTCCAGCGACGCCCTGTACGGCGAGCACGCCGCGGCCGTCGCCGGCGCACTGAAGGCCGCCGGCGCCACGAAGGTCCTGCTCGCCGGGCGGCCCGGTGAAGTACCCGACGGAGTGGACGAGTTCATCTACGCGGGCGGGGACGCGGTGGCCGTCCTGACCTCCCTGCTGGACCAGATCACCGGCGCGAGCGACGCCGACGAGAGCAAGGTGGCCCGATGATCCCCGACTTCACCGGAATCGGGCTGGACGGCGACGCCTCCGGCGTCACCGACACCCAGTGGCAGGCCGCCTGGCGCCGGTCCACCGGCAAGAACGTCGACGAGCTCGTCTGGGACACCCCCGAGGGCATCGGCGTCAAGCCGCTGTACACCGCCGAGGACCTCGCCGGGCTGGACTTCCTGGAGACCTACCCGGGCGTCGCCCCGTACCTGCGCGGGCCGTACCCGACCATGTACGTCAACCAGCCGTGGACCGTCCGCCAGTACGCGGGCTTCTCCACCGCCGAGGAGTCCAACGCCTTCTACCGCCGCAACCTCGCGGCCGGCCAGAAGGGCCTCTCGGTCGCCTTCGACCTGCCGACCCACCGCGGCTACGACAGCGACCACCCCCGCGTGACCGGCGACGTCGGCATGGCGGGCGTCGCCATCGACTCGATCTACGACATGCGCCAGCTGTTCGACGGCATCCCGCTCGACAAGATGTCGGTGTCGATGACCATGAACGGCGCCGTGCTGCCCGTCCTGGCGCTGTACATCGTCGCCGCCGAGGAGCAGGGCGTACCGCCCGAGAAGCTGGCCGGGACCATCCAGAACGACATCCTCAAGGAGTTCATGGTCCGCAACACCTACATCTACCCGCCGCAGCCGTCGATGCGGATCATCTCGGACATCTTCGCGTACACCTCGCAGAAGATGCCCCGGTACAACTCGATCTCCATCTCCGGCTACCACATCCAGGAAGCCGGCGCGACCGCCGACCTGGAACTGGCCTACACCCTCGCCGACGGCGTCGAGTACCTGCGCGCGGGCCTGGAGGTGGGACTGGACGTGGACGCCTTCGCGCCCCGCCTGTCGTTCTTCTGGGCGATCGGCATGAACTTCTTCATGGAGGTCGCCAAGCTGCGCGCGGCCCGGCTGCTCTGGGCCAAGCTGGTCAAGCAGCTCGACCCGAAGAACCCCAAGTCGCTGTCGCTGCGTACCCATTCGCAGACCTCCGGCTGGTCGCTCACCGCGCAGGACGTGTTCAACAACGTCACCCGCACCTGCGTCGAGGCGATGGCCGCCACCCAGGGCCACACCCAGTCGCTGCACACCAACGCCCTCGACGAGGCGCTCGCCCTGCCCACCGACTTCTCCGCGCGCATCGCCCGCAACACCCAGCTGCTGCTGCAGCAGGAATCCGGTACCTGCCGGGTCATCGACCCGTGGGGCGGCTCGGCGTACATCGAGAAGCTCACCAACGACCTCGCCACCCGGGCCTGGCAGCACATCCAGGAAGTCGAGGCGGCCGGCGGCATGGCCAAGGCCATCGATGCCGGCATCCCCAAGATGCGCGTCGAGGAAGCCGCGGCCCGGACCCAGGCGCGCATCGACTCCGGCCGCCAGCCGGTGATCGGCGTCAACAAGTACCGGGTGGAGAGCGACGAGCAGATCGACGTCCTCAAGGTCGACAACTCCTCGGTGCGGGCCCGGCAGATCGAGAAGCTGCGTCGGCTGCGCGAGGAGCGCGACGAGACCGCTTGCCGCGACGCGCTGACCGCGCTCACCCGGGCCGCCGAGGCCGGACCGCAGCGCGACGGCTCGCTGGACGGCAACCTGCTGCACCTGGCCGTCAACGCGGCCCGGGCCAAGGCCACCGTCGGCGAGATCTCCGACGCCCTCGAGACGGTGTACGGCCGCCACTCCGGCCAGATCCGTACCATCTCCGGTGTGTACCGAGACGAAGCGGGCCCGTCGGCCTCCCTCCAGCGCACCCGCGACCTGGTCGAGCGGTTCGAGCAGGCCGAAGGCCGCCGGCCGCGCATCCTGGTCGCCAAGATGGGCCAGGACGGCCACGACCGCGGCCAGAAGGTCATCGCCACCGCCTTCGCCGACCTCGGCTTCACCGTCGACGTCGGCCCGCTGTTCCAGACCCCGGCCGAGGTCGCCCGCCAGGCCGTCGAAGCGGACGTCCACATCGTCGGCGTCTCCTCGCTGGCCGCCGGCCACCTCACCCTGGTGCCCGCCCTGCGCGCCGAACTCGCCGCGGCCGGCCGCGAGGACATCACCATCGTCGTCGGCGGGGTCATCCCCCCGCAGGACTTCGAGGCGCTCTACGAGGCGGGCGCGGCAGCGGTGTTCGGCCCCGGCACGGTCATCCCGGACGCCGCAAGCGACCTGCTGACGGCCCTGGCCGCCGAACTCGGCCACGAGCTGTGAGCCTTTGATCGCATGCCTCCGCGGACGATCGACCTCGACAGCTATGTGACCGGCGTCCTGGACGGCTCGCGCGCCTGGATCGCGCGAGCCGTCACCCTCGTCGAATCCTCCCGGCCCGACCACCGCGCGCTCGCGCAGCAACTGCTCCAACGGCTGCTGCCGCACGCGGGCGGCGCGGTCCGGGTCGGCATCACCGGGGTGCCCGGCGTCGGCAAGTCGACCTTCATCGACTCCTTCGGCACCATGCTGACGGCGCTGGGCCACCGAGTCGCGGTCCTCGCCGTCGACCCCACGTCCAGTCGGACCGGCGGCTCCATCCTGGGCGACAAGACCCGGATGGAGCGCCTGGCCGTCGACCCGCACGCCTTCGTCCGCCCGTCGCCGACCTCCGGGACCCTCGGCGGGGTCGCCAAGGCGACCCGCGAGTCGATGGTGGTGATGGAGGCGGCGGGGTACGACGTCGTCCTCATCGAGACGGTGGGCGTCGGCCAGTCCGAGACGGCCGTGGCCGGCATGGTCGACACCTTCCTGCTCCTCAGCCTGGCACGGACGGGAGACCAGCTGCAGGGCATCAAGAAGGGCGTCCTGGAGCTGGCGGACGTCATCGCGATCAACAAGGCCGACGGCCCGCACGAACGCGACGCCGGCGCCGCGGCCCGCGAACTCGCAGGCGCCCTACGGCTGTTGCAGGCGCCGGACGCCGCGTGGACCCCGCCCGTCCTGACCTGCAGCGGTCGCGAGAACGTCGGCCTCGATGTCTTGTGGGAACGCCTCCAGCAGCACCGCAAGGTCCTCGACGCCACCGGCGCCCTGGCGGCCAAGCGCCGCGACCAGCAGGTGGAATGGACCTGGGCCATGGTCCACGACCAGCTCTACGCCCGGCTGCACGAACACCCCGAAGTGCGGCAGCTGGCCCCCGAGTTGGAAGCCAAGGTACGAGCCGGCAGCCTCCCCGCCGGCCTCGCCGCCCAACAGCTCCTGGACGCCTTCTTCGGCTGACAGTCACATCGCCCTGCGAGCGCGGCCGGCACGACGCCACCTCGCACACCGAGCGGAGGCCCGGCGCCGTGCCCCACCCCCGCGTGGGGCACGGCGCTCCTGGCGACGCGCCGGGCAGCACCGGGGCTGCTGCCGGCCCTCCGCGTGCCGGTGTTCGCCACACGGCCGCCTCTCGAGGAGACTGAACGGCGTGACTGATGTGCGAGAGATCCTGGACTACCAGACCTTCGGCCGAGCGGTACGCGAACTGGCGCAGACCATCGCCGACGACGGCTTCGAACCCGACCTCGTCCTGAGCATCGCCCGCGGCGGCGTGTTCGTGGCGGGCGGTCTGGCGTATGCGCTGGACTGCAAGAACATCCACCTGGTGAACGTCGAGTTCTACACGGGTGTGGGCACCACCCTCGACATGCCCGTCATGCTGGCGCCCGTCCCCGCGGCGATCGACTTCACCGACAAGAAGGTCCTGATCGCCGACGACGTCGCCGACACGGGCAAGACGCTGAAGCTGGTGCACGACTTCTGCCTCAGCCACGTCGCCGAGGTCCGGTCCGCCGTCATCTACGAGAAGTCGCACTCCCTGGTGAAGTGCGAGTACGTGTGGAAGCGGACCGACGACTGGATCGAGTTCCCGTGGTCGGCGCAGGATCCGGTCGTCAAACGTCCCGGCCAGGTGCTCGACGCCTGATCCGAGAAGGACAGCGCTGCCTTTCGTCGCCGCTGAGGCCGGAACACGGCTCAGCGGCGACGGAGCGGTTCTGCGTCAGTGGGTTGCCCCCTCCGGGACGCGGAGGTCGGCGGTGCGGGTCGCAGCGGCGGTGAGGAGGGCGCGCAGACCGTGGGCGACGGAGGCGGCCGGCAGCGAGGGCGTGGAGCCGTCGAGGACCTGTTCGGGCAGGGCGGGTATGTGGACGAACCCGCCGCGGGCGGTGGGCTGCTCGGTGGCGAGCAGGTGCATCAGGGCGTAGAAGACGTGGTTGCAGACGAACGTCCCGGCGGTGTGCGACAGGGAGGCGGGCACGCCGGCTTCCCGGACGGCGGCCACGCAGGCCTTGACGGGCAGGGTGGCGAAGTAGGCCGCGGGGCCGCCGGGGACGACGGGCCGGTCGACCGGCCGCCGGCCCACGTTGTCGGGGATGCGTGCGTCGTCGACGTTGATGGCGACGCGCTCGACGGTGACATCCGGCCGGCCGGCTGCCTGGCCGAGGCAGACGACCAGGTCCGGGACGCACTGCTCCATCGCGGTGCGCAGTTCCTCGGCGGCCTGGCCGAACACGCAGCTCAGCCGGGTGGCGGTGACCAGGAGTCCCTCGGGCGGGTTGTCGGCGACGAGACGGGCGACCTCCCAGGACGGGTTGACGTCGGCGCCGTCGAACGGTTCGAAGCCGGTGAGCAGGACCCTGGTCATGGGACGGCCTTTCTGGCGGAAGGGAAGAACGCGGGTCAGAACGCGAAGAGCGACATGATGGCGATGTTGCAGACCAGCAGCGCGCCGGCGGTGGGGAGTTGGGCCTTGATCGGCCCGTACTGGTCCTTGAGCTCGAGCAGCGCCGCCGGGACGAGGTTGAAGTTGGCCGCCATGGGCGTGACCAGCGTGCCGCAGAAGCCGGCCAGCATGCCCACGGCCAGGACCACGCCCGGGCTGCCGTGCAGTCGGGTGATCAGGATCGGCCAGCCGATCGCGGCGGTCATCACCGGGAAGGCGGCGAAGGCGTTGCCCATGATGATCGTGAACAGGGCCATGCCCACGCAGTAGAGCGCCACCGCCGCGTACTTGCTGCCGTCCGGCAGGAAGTGGGTGGTGATCTTGCCGACTTGGGCGCCGACCCCGGCGCTCTGGAAGATCGAGCCCAGTACGGCGAGGAGTTGGGGCAGCAGCAGTGCCCAGCCCATGGACTCCAGCAGTCCGCGGCCGGAGTGGAGAGCGACTGCGGGGTTGCGCTCGCGGGTGAGCAGCAGCGCCAGGCCCAGGGCGACGAGTGAGCCGATGCCGAGCCCGAGGAGCGTCTCGCTGCCGGTCTGCAGCAGCAGGCCGCCGCCCAGGTGCACACCCTTGAGGAGCGTTCCACAGGTCAGCGCGACCAGCGGGAGCGCCAACGCCGGGATGAACAGCCGGGTGCCGAGGCGCGCGGCGGAGGCGGCCCGGCGCTCGGGGGCGGCGGCAGTCGAGGTGCCGCGGCCGGTGAAGCCGAAGCCGGCCAGACAGATCATCACCAGGACGGCGACGCCCAGCGGCGCGGCGGGCGCGCTCTTGTCGGCGACCCACGTGCCGTAGACGAAGCTCGCACCGAGCAGGCCCCAGAAGGCGGCGCTGCCGTAGCGCTTGGGATTGCCGCGGTCCACGGCCATCTGCGCTGCCATCGCGAGGAAGACGGCCCCGACGAGCCAGTACAGCCACTCGACCTTGATCACTTGGTCGTCTCCTCGATGCGGTCGGCAGTGGTCGCTTGGTCAGCTGTCGCGGGCAGGGCGCGGGCGAGGGCGCGGTCGAGGCGCAACAGGCGCGCGCCGTGGATGAGGGTGGCGCAGACGGCGGTGGGGATGGCCCACAGGGCGAGCTGCACCGGCTCCAGGTCGGTGTGGTAGGTCGCGTCGACGAAGCCGGTGATCAGGAGGATCGAGCCGACGGCGAGGAAGCAGTCCTCGCCGAAGAACAGACCGACGTTGTCGGCGCTCGCGGCGAAGGACCGCACGCGTTCGCGGGCCTTGTCGGTCAAGGTGCCGTGGTGGCGTTCGGCGGCGGCCTCGGCCATCGGCGCGACCATCGGGCGCACCGCCTGGGCCGGTCCGCCGAGGCCGGTGAGGCCGAAGGCGGCGGTGAGCTGGCGGACCACCAGGTAGACCGCGAGCACGCGTCCGGCGCTGGCCTTGGCGAGTTTGTTCATCAGGGCGCGGGCCTGCTCCTGCAGGCCGTGGCGCTCCAGCAGGCCGATCACCGGCAGGGTGATCGCGAAGAGGGTCACCGAGCGGCTGGAGGCGAAGCCCGTGCCGAAGGCCTCCAGGACCCTCAGCGGGCTCATCCCGCCCAGAAGTCCGGTGAGGACGCCGGCGGCGCCGACGACGAGGAGCGGATTTCGCCGGGTGGCGAACCCGGCCACCACGACGAGGATGCCGAGAAGAACGATCATGTTCCTGGCCGCCTTTCAGACGGGCCTCCGCCGTACGGGTGACCGTCTGGGGCGCCACGGGCGGAGGAGGTCGCGGCCTGGGTGGGCCGCGACCGTACGGGGGTTGCCGCGAGGCTAGGGGATTGTGGAACAATCCGACAAGAGTTCAGGAGGTGGAACGTGACCGGAGTTTTCGACGCGCTCGCGGCCGACCGGGGCCGGCTCGACCGCGCCAGCGCCGCCCAACGCGTGGCCGAGGTGCTGCGCGACCACATCACCGAGGGCCTGCTAGCCCCCGGCACCCGGCTGTCGGAGGAGGCGCTCGGAGAAGCGCTCACCGTCTCGCGCAACACACTCCGTGAGGCGTTCCGGCTGCTGGCCGACCAGCGGCTGGTCGTGCACGAGCTGAACCGGGGCGTGTTCGTCCGGATCCTCGAACCGGACGACGTCGCCGACATCTACACGCTGCGCCTCGCCCTGGAGACCGCCGGCGTACGTGCCCTGCACAGCGCCGCACCCGAGCGCCTGGCCGCGGTGCGCACCGCCCTGAGCTGCGCGGAGGCCGCCGAGGCGGTCGGCGACTGGGTCACCGTCGGCACTGCCGACCTGCACTTCCACCAGGCCGTCGCAGGGATCGCCGGCAGCCGGCGGATCGACGAGTGCATGGCCCGCCTGATGGCCGAACTGCGCCTGGCTTTCGCCGCCGTCCCCTCGGCGCGCGGGCTCCACGCACCGTTCCTGCGCCGCAACCAGACGCTCACCGGACTGCTGGAGACGGGCGAGATCGACGACGCCGTGGTGGAGCTGACCAGGTACCTGGACGACGCGCGCGCGGTGATCGTCCGTGCGATGACGGACGGCCCGATGACGGACGGCCCGATGACGGACGGCCCCATGGCGGGCGGCCCCATGGCGGGCGGTGCCATGCCGGACGGCCCGGTGACGGGCAGCGCGAGATGACCCCGCCCGGGGGCGCTCCCGTTCCGGTCGTCGACCTCAACGCCGACCTCGGCGAGGGATTCGGCCGCTGGACGCTCACCGACGACGACGCCCTGCTGTCTGTGGTCACCAGCGCCAACGTCGCCTGCGGCTTTCACGCCGGGGACCCGACCACCATGCGACGGGTGTGCGAGCTGGCCGCGGAGCGGGGCGTGCGGATCGGCGCGCAGGTCTCCTACCGGGACCTCGCCGGGTTCGGGCGGCGGGCAATGGACGTCCCTCCGGACGAGCTGGCGAACGAAGTCGCCTACCAGATAGGGGCGTTGCAGGTGTTCGCGCGGGCAGCCGGAGCACACGTGGCGTACGTCAAACCGCACGGCGCGCTGTACAACCGGGCGGTGCACGACGAGGAGCAGGCGGAGGCGGTGGTCCGCGGCGTCCGCCTGGCCACGGGGGCACAGGAGCGGGCCCTGCCCGTACTCGGGCTTCCCGGTTCACGGCTGCACGAGGCGGCCGGGCGGGCCGGGCTGCCGGTGGTCGCCGAGGCCTTCGCCGACCGCGCGTACACCCCGCACGGCACGCTCGTCCCACGCCGCGAACCCGACGCCGTCGTCGAGGACCCGGACGCGGTCGTCCACCGCTCGGTCGCCATCGCCCGGGACGGCGAGGTCACCGCGCGCACCGGCGACCGGATCCGGCTCCGGGCCCGTTCCCTGTGCGTGCACGGCGACACCCCTGGGGCCGCGGATCTGGCCCGACGGGTGCGAACGGCCCTGTGGACAGCCGGAGTCCGCGTCGAGGCGTTCGCGTGAGCGCCGAACCGACGGCGCAGACCGCGCAGATCGTGCAGGGCGCGCAGGCCGGGGCGAACAGGACCGACGGGATGAAGATGCGCGTCCTGCGGGTCGGTCTGAACGCGCTCCTGGTCGAGTTGGACGGCGCCGACGAGACGACCGCCTTCCACGCCGAACTCCGGCGCCGACGCGCGGCGTCCGAACTCCCGGCCGTCACCGAGGTGGTACCCGCCGAACGGAGCGTGCTGCTCGACGGCGTGGCCGATCCCGACGCCCTGGCCGCCGAACTGGCCGGCTGGCGCGTGCCACCGCTGCGGGCGAGCGCCGACCAGACCGTGACCATCCCGGTGCGCTACGACGGTGCCGACGTCGCGGAGGTCGCCGCACTGTGGGGTGTCGCCGAGGACGAGGTCGCGCACATCCACTCGGCGACCGAGTTCCGCGTCGCCTTCAGCGGCTTCGCCCCCGGCTTCGGCTATCTGACCGGCCTGCCCGAGCGCTACCGGGTGCCCCGACGGGCCGTCCCCCGCCCCGCCGTCCCGGCCGGGGCGATCGCCCTCGCCGGCCCGTACACCGGCGCCTACCCGCGCTCGTCCCCGGGCGGGTGGCAGCTGATCGGGCGCACCGACGCCGTGCTGTGGGACCCGTCCCGGGAACCCGCGGCCCTGTTCAGCCCTGGGACCCGGGTCCGGTTCGTGATCGAGGAAGCCTGACCACGAAAGCCCGGACGAGGAAGCCCGACCAAGGAAACCCGAACGAGGAAGCCCGGACGAGGAAGCCCGACCGAGGAAGCGTGATCGAGGGAGCATGACCGTCACCATCACCAGTTCCGGCCTGCTGACGACCGTCCAGGACCTCGGCCGGCCCGGGCACGCGCACCTGGGCGTGCCGCGCTCCGGCGCGCTCGACCAGCCCGCCCACCGACTCGCCAACCACCTGGTCGGCAACCCCGCGACGGCGGCCACCCTGGAGACCACCGTGCTGGGCTGCGCGGTGCGCGTGGACCGCGCCGTGACGGTGGCCGTGGCCGGCGCGCCGTGCGCCGTACGGGTCGACGGGCGGCCCGCCGCCTGGGCCGCCCCGGTGCGGCTGCCCGCCTGGGCGCTGTTGGAGGTGGGCCCCGCGACGCGGGGTGTGCGCAGCTACGTCGCCTTCGCGGGTGGGATCGCCACCGCGCCGGTCCTCGGCAGCCGCTCGACCGATCTGCTCTCGGGGCTGGGCCCCGCTCCCGTGGCCCCCGGGGACGCGCTGCCGCTCGGCGATCCGGTCGGCCCGCCCGCCGGAGCGGACGTGGTGCCGACGCCCGCGCCGCCGGACCCGCTGCTCCTACCGGTGCTGTTCGGCCCGCGCGACGACTGGTTCACCACCCGCTCGCTCGCCGTCCTCACCGGCTCCGGCTACCGCGTCTCCCCCACCAGCAACCGGATCGGCCTGCGCCTGGACGGCCCGCCCCTGGAGCGCGCCCGCGTGGGCGAACTCCCCAGCGAGGGCATGGTCCTGGGCGCGGTCCAGGTCCCGCCCGACGGCCGCCCGGTGGTCTTCCTCGCCGACCACCCCACCACCGGCGGCTACCCCGTCATCGGCGTCGTCCCCGCCACCGCCCTCCCCGCCGTCGCCCAGGCCGCCCCGGGCACCCCGGTCCGCTTCACCCCGATGTGACGGCGCTGAGTCCGCTACTTCCGGCGGGCGAGCCTGGACTCCGCCTTGAGGAGCAGCGGCATCAGGGCGTAGACGACGACGGGGACGACGAGGGCGGTCATGACCAGGGTGCGCAGGGGCAGGGGCAGGTTGCCGAGGTAGGGGCTGAGGAGGAGGAAGGCGGTGGTGATGGTCGGGTAGACGGCGAGCCAGGTGAGCAGGGCGCGACGGTGGACCGACGGGGCGGCGGGGGTCGTCGCGGGTGCGGCCGGGGTGATGGTGTCGGTGGTCATGGCGCGGGTCCTCCCCTTGGTGAGCGGCTGGAGGCCAAATCTCCAACCCTTCGGTTGGAGTTTGGCACGGGCCGGCGCGGATGTCCAACCAAAGGGTTGGACATTTGGGATATCGTGGGGTCATGGCCTGGGACACCGCACGCACGCAGCAGCTCCTCCTCGACGCCGCGGTCGAGGAGTTCGCCGAGTTCGGCCCGGACGGGGCCCGGATCGCCCGGGTGGCGACCCGGGCGGGGGTGAACAAGGAGCGGATCTACCAGTACTTCGGCAACAAGGAGCAGCTGTTCTCCGCCGTGCTGACATCCGAACTCGGCAAGCTGGCCAAGGCGGTGCCGCTCGCGCCGACGGCGCGCCTGGACCTCGGCGACTACGCCGGGCGGGTCTTCGACTACCACTCGGCCAACCCGCACTTTTCCCGCCTGCTGGCCTGGGAGGGCCTGCAACGCGGCACGGAGGCCGAGGGGTTGGCGGCCGGCCCGGAACGCACCGCGCACTACGGCGAGAAGATCGCGGCCGTCGCCGCCGCCCAGCGCAGCGGCGAGGTGGCCGGTGAGGTGGATCCGGCACGGCTGATGTTCGCGGTGATCGGGCTGGTGAACTCCTGGTTCACGCTGCCGCAGATGGTCCGCCTACTGCTCTCCGGCCAGGCGGACCACGCGACGGACCGGGAGGCCGTGGTCACCTTCGTCCGTCGCCTGACGAGGCCCGCGAGCGGCTGAGCAGCCGCGAACGGCCCGCCGACGCACCCGGGTTCAGCGGCGGCGGGCGGCCTGGGCGGCCCGGCGGGTGGCAGGTGTGCCCGGTGCAGAGGGTGCAGAGGATGCAGAGGATGTCAACGGCCGTGACGGGCAAGCACGGTGGGAACGCAGGGCGAACGGCCCCGGACCGGTCGACCGGTCCGGGGCCGTTCGCTTGACGGGCGTCAGGCGCTCTGGACGGCCGCGAAGCGGGCCGAGACGTCCTGCCAGTTGACGACGTCCCACAGGCGGGTGACGTAGTCCGGGCGGACGTTGCGGTACTGCAGGTAGTAGGCGTGCTCCCAGGCGTCGAAGGCGAGCAGCGGGGTGGCGTTCTGGCCCACGTTGCCGTGGTGGTCGTAGACCTGCTCGACGATCAGGCGCTGCCCGAGCGGCTCCCAGGAGAGGATGCCCCAGCCGGAACCCTGGACGCCGGTGGTGGCGGTGGTGAGCTGCTTCTTGAAGGCGTCGAAGCTGCCGAAGTGCTCGGTGATAGCGTCGGCCAGCTCGCCCTCGGGGCGGTCGCCGCCCTCCGGGGAGAGGTTCTGCCAGAACAGCGAGTGCAGGACGTGGCCGGACAGGTGGAACGCGAAGGTCTTCTGCAGGCCGACGAGGCCGCCGAACTGCTCCTTGTCGCGGGCCTCGGCGAGCTGGTCCAGGGTGTCGTTCGCGCCCTTGACGTAGGCGGCGTGGTGCTTGGAGTGGTGCAGCTCCAGGATCTCGGCCGACATGGCCCGCTCGAGCGCGGAGTAGTCGTACGGCAGGTCGGGAAGCGTGTAGGCGCCCATGGTGGGACACAGCCCTTTCGACGGATGGTGATGATCGTGCCGGGACAACACTATTGCGTATGACTTGCAAGAACACAGCATGGGCTCCTGCTTATTCCTCACGCCACCTCAGGCAGAAGGGTCGCCAACGGACGCCACGGGCGACGAGGGTGAGTGACTGTGACGGTCGGCCGCCGCCCGCTGGGTGGAGGCGCAGCGGGGAGCCGCACGTGCCGGACGCGGCGGCCGCATTGCAGGAGGCGATCGCGGACGTGCTGCCCCGGAAGGCGACCAGGGCCTGCATCGATCACGGGATCGGCAGCTGGTGGCGACCGACGGGGTCGCGACTCTCACGCCGAGTGCGGGTTCCGTCGACTGACAGCATGTCCGGTTGACTGTGCGTCCAGTTGACAGCGTGTCCGGTCGGGCAACGGTTCGGTCAAGCCGGTCGAAATTCCGCCCCCGGGGCTTCCCTCCGCGTTGAACCATGTGCCATTTTACATGTCACACATCAGGACCGTGCGCCCCACACCGCACAACCCCTCACTGGCCCGGAGGCCCCCACCCCATGCGTCCCTTCCGGATAGCGAAGGCGAACGCGCGCAGACTCCCTGCGCTCGGCGCCGCCTTCTTCCTCGCCCTCGGACTCTTCGCGCCGCAGGCCCACGCCGCCGACAAGCCGTCGGCCCCCGCCCCCACGGGCAAGGCGGCCGCGCCCCGTGCGATCCCCGTGCCCAAGTCGCCCGACACCCCCAAGGACGCCCGCCCGCTGGCCTCCGACGCACAGGCCAAGCCGAACGCTCCGACGGGGGGCAGCACCGTCGGCGCCGCGAAGGCGGCGAAGCAGTTCTCCGCCGCCGCCAACGCCTGCGACGTCTCCGCCTTCACCGGCAACTCCGGTGCCGCGCTGGTCCAGCAGGTCAAGTCGGCCGGGCTCGACTGCGTCAACTCGCTGTTCACGCTCACCGGCAACGACGCCAAGGGCGCCTTCAACGAGGCCCAGATGGCCACCGTCGCCAACGCCCTGCGCGACGTCTCCGCCGCCTACCCCGGGGACGACTCCACCGCGGCCGGCCAGCTGGTGCTCTTCCTGCGCGCCGGCTACTACGTGCAGTGGAACCACGCCGACGTCGTCGGCACCTACGGCACCAGCCTGCAGACCGCGATCCGCGGCGCGCTGGACGCCTTCTTCGCGGCCCCGCACAGCAAGGACGTCACCGAGGCCAACGGCCAGACCCTCGCCGAGGCCGTCACCCTGATCGACAGTGCCCAGGAGAACGCCCGCTACACCGGCGTCATCAAGCGCCTGCTCGACGGCTACTCCAGCGCCTGGACCGGCTCGATGGCCACCGCCGTCGCCAACACCGAGACCCTCATCTCCCGTGGCTTCGACCGGACGGACTTCGTCGCCGCGCTCCAGGCCGACCCCTCCTTCGCCACCAGCATGTCGTCCTTCGTCACCCGCAACAGCTCGCAGCTAACCGGCGGCGACACGGTGACGAGCGTCGGCATCCAGATCGGCAACCTGCTCGCCCATGACGCCACCAAGGCCCAGGGCCGGCCGATCGTCAAGGACCTGATCAACCGCTACCCGCTGGTCGGCGCCACCGGTCCGCTCACCATGAACCTGGTCTGGTTCGAGGAGAACAAGGACGCGGGCAACTGCGCCTACTACGGCACCTGCGACCTGCCCACCCGGCTCGTCCCGCTCGTGCTCACCATCGACCACACCTGCAACGCCAACCTGCGCATCCGCGCCCAGGACATGACCGCGCAGCAGCTCACCGACACATGCACCAGCCTGATCAACCAGGACGCCTACTTCCACTCCGTGGTCAAGGACAACGGCCCGGTCGCGAACGACAACAACAACAGCCTCGAGGTCGTCGTCTTCGACGACTACTACAACTACAGCCTCTACGCCTGGCTGATGTACCACATCGCCGTGGACAACGGCGGCATGTACGAGGAGGGCGACCCGGCCAAGGCCGGCAACCAGGCCCGCTTCATCGCCCACGAGGCCTCCTGGCTGCGGCCCCAGTTCCAGATCTGGAACCTCAACCACGAGTACACCCACTACCTCGACGGCCGCTACGACTTCTACGGCAACTTCGACGCCGGCATGACCACCCCGACCGTCTGGTGGGTCGAGGGCCTGGCCGAGTACATCTCCTACAGCTACCGGGGCGTCCACTACGACGACGCGGTCACCCAGGCCGGCAAGGGCACCTACACGCTGAGCACCCTGTTCGACAGCACCTACGACAACGCGGACTCCACCCGGATCTACAACTGGGGCTACCTGGCCGTCCGTTACATGCTCCAGTCGCACCCGCAGGACGTGACCGCGCTGCTCGCCAAGTACCGCGTGGGTGACTGGAACGGCGCCCGCACCCTGCTCAAGAGCACCATCGGCACCTCGTACGACGCCGACTTCGCCGCCTGGCTCAAGGCCTGCGCCGCCGACAACTGCGGCTCCCTGCCCACCAACCAGGCTCCGCTGTGCACCGCCGCCGACGCCCGGCAGTTCGACAAGAACTGCCGCCGCGACGGCGTGGCCGCCACCACCGGGAACTACAGCTACAGCTTCCTGAACCTGCCCGCCGGCGTGAAGCAGCTGACCATCACCACCAGCGGCGGCACCGGCAACGCCGACCTCTACTACAACGGCGGCGCCTGGGCCACCACCGGCTCGTACCAGGCCAAGTCCACCAACAGCGGCAACGGCGAGACCCTCACCATCACCAACCCGCCGGCCGGCTGGGTGTACTTCAGCCTCTACGGTCAGCAGGGCTTCGGCGGCGTCACCGTCACCACGACCTACAACTGACCACCTGGGCAGCTGAGAACGAGCACCGAGCACCGAGCACGTCCGTACGTACCGGAGGGCCCCGCGGCGACGCGGGGCCCTCCCCCGTTTTGTCCCGGTACCCCGGGAAGTCCGGGCCGGCCCCGCAATCGCGGCCGGGCAGGTCGGTGGCCTCGATCCTCAGCTCCATACCGCTATCGTCCCCCACCCGCGGCCCTTCCGAAGCAGGGTTATAACGATTTGCCCATCGAATAGGCCGTCAATGTTGCGTAGAAGTCCGATCCTCAGCTGTCACAGGGGTATCAAAAGTTCGAACGGTCGGTTAGGGTCCGAGACAGGTGAAGCCGTTCCGATTCCCCACCGGAATTCGAATCGGCTCACGGTCAGGGCATGGCTGTTGTGCCGCGCCCGTCATCACAGAATGGAGACAGCCATGAAGATGATCAAGGCGATCGCCAAGAAGTTCAGGAAGAACGAGGACCTTGCCGCCAACGCTTGGGTCCTGCACGTCATCTGACTCATCTGACGCACCACCACCGTCGGCGGAGGCGGGCGGCTCGACTGAGCCGTCGCCTCCGCCGCCGATGCGCAGCTCACGCATTTCATCGCCATTCCGATAAAGGCGGGATCCTCGTGGAAGAAATGGCAGCGACACCGGTCCGCGACCATTCCCTCGTGTTTGCCCCGAGGATCCGGAACCTGCTGGCCCGCGAAGAAAAGGTATTCCGGATCGACGCCACCACGGTCGGTGTCTCCGGTTGCCACCTGATGGCCGAAATCGTCGCGACGCGCCCCGTGCTGTCCGCGGAGCGCTCGGTCTACAAACCCGCCGCGGGCGCCGACATCCCCCACGACAGCGCCACCCGCACGATCCGCGCACTGGGGCAGGACGTCATGGCGGGCATCCGGACGCCGCCGCCCCCGGCGCGCGGGCTGTCCGGCGCCTGGCCGTACGCGCCCACCTCCTACCTGCGCGGCTGGCTCTTCGCGTCCGACCCCCTGCCGGTCTCCCTGCTGTCGAAACGCGGCGTCACCCGCTCCGACACGCTCTCCCGGCTCGTCGACCGCGCCGTCACCATCTGGCCGGGATCCGAGGCCGAGGGCGGGTCGACCGCACTGGCCCAACTGATCCGCGCGGCTTCCGACCCCCTGGAGCGGAAGCAGGCCATCGCCATGTACCGGCGGGCGTCGGCCACCCTCTGCGACGGCGTGGCCGCACTGGCCGGCAACGCCCTGTGGCTGCTGCGGCAGGAGCCGGAACGCGACCACGCGGCGGAGACCCCCGGCCTCACCGCGGTCCTGTGGGAGACGCTGCGGCTGCTCCCGCCCGCGTGGATGCTGTGGCGCAACGGCGGGGACGCGTACACCCGGCTGCACCCCGAGATCCGCCCCGAGGACAACGTCGCGCTCTTCCCGCTCCTGATGCACCGCCACCCGGACTACTGGTCCGACCCGCTGGAGTTCCGCCCCGACCGGTGGACCGGGGTGGCGGACCCGGAGAAGACACCCGGTTTCATGCCGTTCGGGTTCGACGGCGCCCGCTGCTGGGCCAAGCACCTGGTCGTACCCCTGGCCGAGCGCCTGCTGACCGTCGCCTTCGACAACGGACTCGTCATCCGCGGACCGCGGCAGGACGCCCCCGTCCCCCTGCGCTCCCTGCTCTCCGTCCGCTTCGAGGCGGCCGCGGGGACAGCGGGGACAGCGGGGGCATGACCCGGCACACGACCGGCGGCATGATCCGGCGGCTCCGGGCGGAGACCGTCGGCCCCGAGCACCGAACACCCTGACACCACAGGACACATCATGGAATCGCCCACGCTGGCCGACTGGGTCGGCGACGTCGAAAGCTTCGCCGGCCGCCGGTGGCAGCGCGAGCCCGCGCTCTTCACCCCGGGGGCCCTCGCCTCGCCCTTCGACCTCGACGCGCTGGACGCCGCCTTCGACGGAGGGCTGCTGCGCACCCCGTACCTGGAGATGGTCCGCTCCGACAAGGTCACCGTCCCGCCCGAGGCCTACACCACGTCACGCGTGGTCAACGGCGTGACGTACGGCGGCTACGCCGACCGCGCGAAGGTCCTCGCGCGCCTGCACGCCGGGGCGACGCTGCTGCTGCGGTGCGTCGACCAGTGGCACCGCCCGACGGGCGAGCTGGTGGCCCGGCTGTCCGAGGAGCTCGACCGGCGCGTGGAAGCGTTCTTCTTCCTCACCCCGGCCGGCGGTCAGGGGCTCGCGGTGCACCGCGACGACGCGGACGTGTTCGTCCTCCAGGCGGCCGGACGCAAGACCTGGTACGTCCACGACGCCCCGACCGTGGCGGACTGGTCGCTGGGCGAACTCCCCGACGACGAGCACTCGCCGCGCCTCCTGCACCGCGTCCTCGAACCCGGCGACGTCCTCTACATCCCGCGCGGCTTCGCCCACCGCGCGGTCGGCGCCGCCGGACTGTCCGCCCACCTGTCGCTGACGATCCGCGACCTCTCCCTGTCGGACCTGCGGACGGCCCTCGCCCGGCGGCTGACCGAAGGGCTGGACCTCCCGGCCCGCCCACTGGGCCAGGCCGCGATCGCCGACGCCTGCGCCACGCTCCTCGGCCACGTCCGGGCCGAGGCCGACACGATCGGACCGGAGGACCTGCTGCTCGCCGCCCGGGCGGCCACCCGGTCCGGGGCGGCGCGACAACCGGTCGGACCGCCCCGGGCGGAGACCTTCACCGAGGCGGCCCGCACCTGGGAGACCGGAGGACCCGACGCCGGGCACGCCGGGCTGAGCCCGGTCGGCCGCACCTGGCGCAGGCTGCGCGACGCGGCCCGCACCACGACCTGACGCACGGCGCCGGGCCACCGGACACCGGGGGCACAGCGCCCCCGGTCCCCTGGTCCACCGCCCCCGGCCTCCCGGTCCACCAGTCCACCAGTCCACCGGTTCGACCGGGGCCGGCGGTTCAGTCGCGCGTCAGCTCTCCTCCCCCGCCGCGCGCTGGGCCGGCACGGTCCGGTCCCGCTGGAGGTCGAGCAGTTCGCGGAACAGGCCGTCGTCGCGGGCGGCGAGTTCGGCCCAGGTACCGGCCTGGACGATCCGGCCCTTGTCCATCACGATCACCCGGTCCGCGACCGCCGCGTTGGCGATGTTGTGGGTGACCAGGAGGGTGATCCGCCCCGGGGCGAGGGCGCGCAGGGAGTGCAGGATGCGGTGCTCGGCGCGCGGGTCGAGGTCGGAGGTCGGCTCGTCCAGGATCAGCAGGCCCGGGCTGCGCACCGTACGGTAGAGCGCCCGCGCCACCGCCGCGCGCTGCCAGCCGCCGCCGGACAACTCGGCTCCGCCCCACCAGCCTTGGGCGAGCAGCGTGCGCCAGCCGGAGCGCAGCCGGCCGACGATCTCGTCGAAGCCGGTCCGCGCCGCCGCCCGTTCGACGTCGGCCATCACCCGGTCGGTGAGGTGGCCCAGGTGGACGTTCTCGGCGGCGCCCAGCGGCCAGCGGGCGAACTCCTGCGGCACCCGGGCCACCCGGGACCACATCCCGTCGGCGTCCAGCTCCTCCACCGGCACGCCGTCCCAGGTGATCCGGCCCGACTGCGGCAGGTAGAGGCCGGAGAGCAGCTTCAGCAGGGTCGACTTGCCGCTGCCGTTCTGCCCGATGACGGCCACCACGTCGCCCGCCCGCAGTGTCATGCTGACGCCGTCCAGCGCGGGCTCCTGCTGCTCGCCCGGGTAGGCGTGCCTCAGGTCGCTCACCTCGACCAGCTGCGGGGCTCCGGGGACGAGGTGGCCGCGCCGGATGCGGTGGCCGCCGGCCTCGTCCAGGAAGGTGAAGTAGTCGTCCAGGTAGAGGCCCATCCGGTACAGCCGGGCGCCGTTGCCGACCAGGCCCTGCAGCCCGGAGGAGGCCGTCCGCAGCGCGAAGGTGGCGGTGCCGGCGGCGGCAAGGTCGATCCGGCCGCTCGCCACCAGGTAGAGCAGGGTGCCCCAGATCAGCGCGCTGCCGGCCCCGGTGCCGAGCGCGGCCAGCAGCGACACCTTGGCCGCCTCCCGGGTCGCCCGGTCGGTGGCCGCGACGATCTTCGCCTCGGCACGGCGGTACTTGGCCATCAGGAACGGCGTGACCTGGTCCGAACGGACCTGGTCGGCGCGGGTCTTGTCGATCAGGAACCACCGGTAGACGCGCAGCGCCCCGCGGTCCTCGTTGGTGATCACCGCCGCCAGGTAGTGGATCCGGGCAGTGCGGACGGCCGCCACCCCGGTCGGCACCGAGCCGAGCAGCAGCAGCGGCACCAGCCAGGGGTGCAGCGTCGCCAGGACGCCTGCGGCGGCGGCCAGCGAGACGGTGGAGGCGATCACGTCCTGGGCGTTGGAGAGCAGGTCGGGCGTGGTCGAGGCGCCCCGGTCGGCGGCCTCCCACTGCTCGTTGTACGCGGGCTCGTCGTACGCCTCCAGCTCGGCGGCGCACCCGGCCGCGATCAGCGCCAGCTCCGCCTCCCGGGTGATCCGCGGCGACACCCGGCCGGACAGGCCCACCACGGCGATGCCCAGCACGGCGCGCAGGGCCGCCGAGACGGTCAGCAGGACCAGCGAAGGCGCGGCGGTGCGCAGGTGGTCGGTCACCGGACCGGGGACCAGCAGCGCGCCCAGCGTGCCGGTGGTGGCGTACAGCGCGAGCGCCCCGAACACGCCCGCCAGCGCTTGGCAGACCAGCAGCAGGACGGTGGACGTCCGGTCCGCCGCCCAGGCCAGCGTCATCGCCCGGCGCACCAGGTGTGGCAGGCGGCGCAGCATGGCGCCCGCCGACATCGACGCGCCGGCCTGGGCGCGGCGGTCGCCGGGGAAGCGGAGCCGCAGCTCCTCGTCGTGCTCCTTGTCGTGCTCCCTGTCGTGCGCCTTGTCGGGGTGCTCGTCGCGATGCTCCTCGTACTGGTCGTCGCGGCGGTCTTCGTGGTGGTCGTCGTCGGGGGTGGTTGCGGGCTGCTCGGGTTTCACGACCTGGTCGGACACAGTGCTCCCTGTTCCCTGGTACGGCGGCCTGCGGCCGCGGCGGTTCCGCACGCGGGCAGCCCTCGTCGCCTGGTGGGCGTGGAGGGTCGGCAGCGGTGCCGGTGGGCACTCTGCGAGGGGCGGCTGCCGGTGCGGACCCCGATCCTGGCAGCGGCCCGCGGGGGTGTCCGGCGTGTCCCGGCCGGTCTCACTCGATCCGGGCGATTCCGTGTCGAGGACGGCGAGTTGGTGGCAATCGATCACTCGGAAGGTTCGCGATGTTCGATTCCGCAGGACGCCGAGGCAGGCTGTTCAGCATGCGATCCGACAATCAGCGGGACGTCCCGCCCCTGTCGGCTCAGAAGGGGATCCCGTTCACCGACCCGATGGGGAACGGGATCCACCGCGTCCGCCGCCCGTTCGGCCTCGACGTGCTCGGCGGCCCGACCGGCCCCGAGGAGGCCGTCGCCCTGGAGGTCGAGCATCCCCCCCGGGGGGCTCGGGCCGGCCTGCAACCGGCCCGAGGGCGGGAAGCCGTGAGCGTCAGGGGGCTACCGGCGGATGGAGGGCGAGCAGGGACGGGACGCGGGTCGGGGCGGCGAGGCGGAGGAGACCGTGGCCGATGCCCGCGAGGCCGACCATGAGGGAGGGGCTGTGGACGCCGTGGGGGAGGCCGCAGATCCAGCCCCTGGTGTCGAGGGCGTCGAGGGTGGCACAGGCCTGGGCGTGCCAGGGGGCGCCGGCGAGGTGGAGGGGTTCGAGGTTGCCGAGGTCGCCGTGGCAGAGGGAGAAGTTGAGGCCGAAGCCCTCGCGGCGCACCGTGTCGAGCGCGGTGTCCCGCTCCTTGCGGAGCAACTCCCCTTCTGCTGGCAGGAGTTCGGCGAGTTCGACCCGGGCGAGGGCGATGCCGGAGGCGCCGTGGCACCAGAGGGTGGGGAAGGACGGGGCGTCGGGGCCGCCGTCCTCGCGGACGTCGCGCCAGTTGGCGGCGGACGGATCGAACAGGGTGCGTTCGTAGTCGAGGGCGGCGAGGGCGAGTTCGGGCAGCTTCGGGTCGCCGAGGCGATGGCCGGCGCGGGCGAGGGCCCAGGCGATGCCGGAGCCTCCGTGGGCGAAGCCGGCCGGCGGGCGGCTCGCGGCCTCGGCGAGGGAGGCGGGGAGCCAGCCGACGCCGCCTTCGGGGTGCGGGGCCGCGGCCCGGGCGAGGCGTTCGGTGCACGCGGCCAGGGCGGCGGTGACGGCCCTGCCCGGTCGGACGATCTCCCAGGCGAGCAGTCCGCCGATGGTGCCCGCGTTGCCGGAGAGGAGGTCGTGGAGGGTGTCCTCGGGTGCGGTGGCGGCGACGCGGTCGATCACCAGCCCGGCCAGGGCGTCGAGTTCGGCGTCGGGGTGGTGGGCGGCGAGCTGGGCGAGGGCGTAGAGCACTCCGCCGGTCCCGGACAGTCCGCCGCCGAGCCGGTCGGCGCGCCGACGGATCTGGCGACGGAGTGTCAGTTCGGCTGCCCGGGCGTAGTCCTCGTGCGAGCGGTCGCCGGTGACGACGGCGAGCTGGTGCAGGAAGAGCGTGATGCCGGCGGTGCCGCTGTACAGGTCAGGGCCGAGTTCGGCGGGGGCCCAGCGGCCGGGCGGGGTCCAGTTGGGGCCTACGAAAGCGAGGTCGGCGCTGCCCCGGTAGGCCTCGCGGAGCAGTTGCTCGCCCGCCTCGACGGCCTTGGCGAGCGCGCGGTCGGCGAGGCCCTCCCCCGCGTCGGCCGACGCGTCGACCGGTGCGTCCGATGATGCGTCGCCGGTCACGGCCATGGCCGCCCCGGCCGCTGTCGCCGCCGCAGCCGCCCGACGCGGCTCGCGCGCCCCGTCGGCCGTCGTCACCGACAGCCGCAGGAGCTGGAGTTGGCGGGCGAGGTCGTCCTCGCCGAGGCCGTCCGCCTTGGCGAGCGCGAGGTCGAGGGCGGGCCGGTCGGTGACGCCAGGGATGACGGCACCGGTGGCGGAACGGGCATCGACACTGTCCGGGCGGATGGTGAAGACGGGCACGTCGCCGCGCCACAGGTCGGCGCGTTCGTGTTCGACGAAGGCGAGCGCGTGCTCCTCCCAAGCGGCGAGCGCCCAGAGCCGGTCGAGGTGGCGGTCCTGGTCGAGGGCATCGCGGAGCAGGTCGGGGTGGCAGGCGGTGTTGAGGAGGCTGCGGTACTCGAAGGTGTCGCGGCGCAGCATCCGCGTCTCGTCAGCCGCGAACGCGCGCAGCAGTGTACGGAGTTGCTCCTTGTCGGCGGCGAGCAGCCGGTAGGCCTCGGTGAAGCCGGCTTCCAACTCGCCGAGGTGGTCGGCCAGCCGCAGTGGCTGCCCGGCCGGTACGGGCCTGCTGCCGGGTGCCTCGACGGGCAACCGCCGGTATTCCAGCCGGAGTTCGTCCGTGCCCTGGCCGACCAGGACGGGGGCGGGCCGGGGCGGGAGGCTGGCCGGGTCCCAGCCGAGGGCGGAGAGGTCGGTGCCGCCGTTGCCCTCGTCCCACATCCGTTCGGGGAGCAGGCCGGAGCGGAGCACCGAGTGGCGGGCGTGGTGGCGGGCAAGGCGCTCGGACTCGGACAGGTCCTTGGCGGGCTCGTACAGGTCGGGGTGGAGGAGCGCCTCGAGGTCGATGAGGACGGGCTGGTCGCGGACGGCGATCAGGTTCTGGGCGTGGCAGTCGACCGCGTCGAGGACGTACATCAGCGCCGCGAGGGTGCCCGCGCGGTGGTAGAAGGCGCTCAACTCGGCGTCGTTGTCGGCGGGTTCGGCGGTGATGTGAGCGACCCAGCCGTAGCCGTCGCCGGCCAGGTGGGCGAGGTCGTGCAGGGGCAGTCGGAGCCGGGGGTTGAGCCAGTGCAGGAGTTGCTGGAAGTGGGTCTCGGCTCCGAGCGGGCGCGGCTTGTAGACGATCCGGACGCCGTGTTCGAAGCGCAGCGAGCTGACCGTGGCGCCGTCCCGGTGCGGGTCGCCGAGACCGGTGGCGAGTTCGGTGAGCCGGCCGAGCGGGCGGCCGTCCGCGAACCCGGCGGAGAGGGCGGGCAGGTCGGCGGCGAGGCGGCGGAACAGGGTGAGGGTGGTGTCCGTCCACTGCCGGGCAGTGGTGGCGAGGCGGAACGCCAGGACCGGGTACTCGGCGAGGAGTCGCAGCGCCCGCTCGGGGCGGGTCAGCCGGTCGAGGAAGTCCCGGTAGCGCAGTTCGGGGGTGTCGCCGGTCAACTCGCCGGTGAGGCGGGCGACATGGAGTTCGGTGATGACGGTCCTGATGGCCGCTCCGTGAGCGGCGGCGGTGAGCGCGGGGAGCGCGAGCGCGGTCAGGTCCTCGGGGGTGCCGAGCGCGGGGGCGTCCAGGGCCTCGATCCCGGCGCGCAGGCGGTCGCGGGCGTCGGCGAGCAGCGGGGCGGAGAGACGGGCGAAGGCGTGCTCCTCGGGGATGTCGGGCGCCGCCAGGACGGCTTCACGGCGGAACGCGTCGGCGAGGCGCTCGGCCCACGGGTGCGCCCCGAGCCCGAGGCGGTCGGCGAGCGCGTCCGGGTGCTCGGCGAGGAGGGCGTGCAGGGCCTCCGGGTCGAAGCCGTCGGCGGCGAGGCGCCGCTCGAACCAGCCGTCCCGGTCGAAGGGCGCCTGGGCCCGCCAGCGCTCCAGCTTCCGGCCGGCGCGCTCGGCCCGTTCGCCGCGTGCGGCCCGCTCGGCCCGTTCGCCGCGTTCGACGCACTCAGCAGACCCTCGGTGATCCGACGCCTGGCCACGGGCGTGCAGCGGGACGGCTCGGGCGGCAGCCCGCAGGAATTCGGACGCGTCGACCACGGGGCGGTGCTGCCTCTCTCGTCTGCTCGGCTCTGTTCTCTCAACGTCCCTCAACGTCCCTCAACGTCCCTTGACGTCTCGCGACGGCGGGCGGGAGGCACTCCTCGCCGGGGCGCCTCCCGTGAAGTCGGCTCACATGCTGCACATGCGCCAGCAACTCGACGGATACTCACAGGTGTTGAGCTGCACGGCGGCCGTGACGTACAGCTCGCTCGCCAGGTCGCCGGCCGGGTGGGGGCGCTTGGCCGGGTCGAGGGTGAGCCGGTAGTCCTCGTCCTTGAGCGCGCGGAGCTGGTCTGCGACGGGCAGCATGGGTGCCTCCTCGAAGGGGTCCGGTCCGGCGACAGTCGCGCCGGTTGTCCGGATCCTGTCAGTGCCCCTGCGGACGCACCAGGGCCGTGGGGAGCCCGGTGCCATTTTCCGGCCACGATCGAAATACGACCGGGCGGCCGGGGAGCCGGTGCGGGGCGAGCGGGCCGACGCGGCCCCGTCGGTACGACCGGGGTCCGCGCCGGCCCCTGGCGTCAGAAGCTGCAGACGTGCCCGCAGCTCGACCAGCCGCCACAGGTGCTCGCCTGCACCGCGGCGGTCACGTAGAGCTCGTCCGACAGGTCGCCGGCCGGGTGGACCTGGTGGCCCTGGCCGAGGGTGAGCCGGAAGTCCTCGTCCTTGAGTGCGCGAACCTGCTCAGCCGTGGGCTGCATGGTGCCTCCTCCAAGCGTTCGGGTCTGGCACAGGTGTGCCGGGTCGGGATCCTGACAGCGCCCCACGCGTCACACCAGGGGCGCCGCCTCACCGGTCCCGTATTCGGCCAGGATCGAAATAGTGCACGCGCGGCCGCCCCGCCCCATTCCCCCAGGCCACGCGCCGCCCCCTCGCACCGCCCGGCCCCACAGGCCCCTGTACACCTGTCCAAAATCCGGGCGGTTGCGGCGGGGTGAACCCCGGCCGAGGTTTGAACGCCCCCCTCCCGTGGCAACGGCCTCGTTCCTGTGGCAACGCCCTGCACCGAGGGTCACGATGGAGGCCCGGCCACCCGCCGGGCCCGGCCCGATCGGAGTGCGATGAGCGAGCAGCACAACGTCGTCCTGCTGACCTTCCCCGACGCCGCCGGCTGGCGCCCGGCCTTCGACGAGACACAGCACCTGCCGGGCCTGCGCGTGGCCGCCGCGCTGGAACGCAGCGCCGACGGGATGCTCGAGATCAAGGACACCTTCACCCGGGGCGCGGGCCTGGCCACCGTCGGCTCGGGGCTGGTGGGCGGGCTGGTCGGGCTGCTCGGCGGGCCGATCGGCGTGCTGCTGGGCTTCGCGGCGGGCGCGGCGCTCGGCAACGCGGCGGAGGAGCGCTACGCCACCGAGGCCGGCGCCGCGCTGATCGTGCTCTCGGCGCGGGTGCCGGACGGTGGCGCGCTGCTCGCCCTGGAGGTGCGGGAGTCCTCCCCCGGCCCGGCCGACGACTTGGCCGCCCGACACGGGGCGACGGTCGAGCGGATCGACACGCACACCTTCACCGAGCAGGTCCGGGCGGCGGAGCAGAAGGCCGAGGAGCAGAGAGCCGAGGAGCAGAAGGCCGACGGGCAGAAGGCCGACGAGACGCCCGACCGGCCCTGACCCTCACGACATCCGGTACAGCACCGGCATCGCGCCCGTCCGGTTGACCAGCAGGTTCTGCAGCACGTAGCTGCGGAAGCTGGGTTTGGTCACCTGCCGCAGCAGCAGCCGCAACGCGCCGGTGTCCCACCGGGCGTGGTTGACGAAGACGTAGTCCGCGGGGCCGAGCGGTTCGAGCAGGGTGGAGTTGTCGAGGCCGGTCTCCCGGGCGTACCAGCCGGCCAGGTGGTCCCAGAGTTCGAACGCGACGTCCCGGTCCTCGGCGACGAAGTGGTTGAACAGGAACAGCCCGGCCCGGCTCTTGTCCACGTCCCCGATCGAGCGGGCGCAGCGGGCGCGCATCACGTGCAGGTCGGTGGCGGTGCCGAGGGCAGCGGTGAGGTTCCGGTACGGCTCGCTCTCGGCGACCGTGCCGAGGTCGTCCGGGGTGTCGGTCTCGATCAGGACGGCGACGTCGTAGGCGGCCCGGTGGAACCGTTGCTGCGCCGCGTACCCGCCGGGCGGCGGCAGGACCACCGCGCGGTAGACGGTGACCCGCCGGACCTCCGGCCGCGTCCTGAGCGCGGCGGCGGAGGGCTTCAGCCGGTCCAGCAGGGCGCTGCGCGCGGGGTCGGCGCGCACGAACGGCGGGCCGGTGGGCGGCGCCACGGCGGCGGCCAGGTGCAGGTACCCGTACGGCGGCGGGTCGGCCAGCCGGGCGCGGGGGTACTTGGGGTTCGGGTTCAGGAGTTCGAACTGCATGATCGCTCCATGCGCGGGTCCGGGTGGAACCGGGTGGACGGCCCCCCTCCGGCCGCCTACCCGGTCCCTCCCGGACCAACCCCCGCCGTCACTCCCGCCCGCAGCGTCTCTGCCGTCCGCGCCCCCGCCGACATTCCGCCCCGCAGCCTGTCTGCCGTCCGCGCCCCCGCCGTCACTCCGCCCGCAGCGCGTCCACGGTCCGCGCCCGCGCCGCCCGGACGGCGGGGAGCAGCGCCCCGAGCACCGCGATCAGCACGCCGCCCAGTCCGAGCAGCACGAGCGTCGGGGTACCGAAGACGTCCAGCGCCGAGGTGGGGAAGTTCAGCCCGGAGGCCCGGCCCATGGCGGGCACCGTGGCCCGGTGCAGCAGCAGTCCCAGCGGCAGTCCGGCCGCGCCGCCGACCGTGCCGGCCAGGACGACGGAGGCGAGCACCGCGCCCACGGTCTGTGCCGGGGTCATGCCGAGCGCCTTGGTGACGCCCATGTCCCGGGTGCGTTCGCGGATCTCCAGCACGACGGTGTTGAACACCCCGAGCCCGGCGACGGCGACCAGCAGCGCGGTGAGGGTCGCGGTGAGGGACCGCATCGCGAGGATCATGTCGCTGGAGCTGTGCGGCGCGCCGGCCTCGGCGGTCATGTGGGCCGGGGCGAGGGCGGCGCCGACGGCGGTGGCGTAGGCGGCGTGGTCGGTGCCGGCCTTCAGCTTGACGAACCACACGTCCGGGCGGGGGGCTGTTCCCGGCGGGTAGGTGGCGGCGTCGGTGAAGAGTTCGTTGGTCTGCATGTGCGGGTCGAAGACCTCGCCGACGATCCGGACGGTGATCGCCCGGCCGTGGGTCGTGAAGGTCACCCGGTCGCCGAGTGCGACCGAGGCTTCGGTCAGGAAGGTGGCGGGTGCGACGGCCTCGCCCGGGCCCTGGTACCAGCGTCCGGAGACCATCCGGTAGCCGGCCCAGGAGGAGTCGCCGTCGAAGGCGGTCACCAAGGTGCTGCCCGCCACCCCGGGGACCGTGGCGTCCTCGCTGCCGCCGCCGTAGTACGCGGCGGTGCCGGGCTGGGCGTTCAGTGCGGCGGTGACCTCGGCCGGGTCGGCCGGGACCGGCCTGGCCAGGGGCACCGTCCCGGGCGGGCCGTCCGGCCGCGCCGGGTACACCACGACGTCTGCGGTGTCGCGTGTCTTCGCTTCCTGCACCCAAGTCATCGTCCCGCCCATGCCGACTGCGAAGACCGCCGCGGCCGTGCCGAAGAGCACGGCGGCGAGCATCCCGGCGGCCCGGGCGGGGCGGGCGAAGGGCTGGGCGAGGCCGAGGCTCAGCGGCCGGGGCAGCGGTAGCCGGGCGGCCAGCGCGGCGGCGCGGGCGGCGACGGCGTCCCGGCGGGTGGCGCCCGCCGTGCGGCCGACGGCCAGCGCGTCCACGGTGCGCAGGCGCCCGGCGCGGGCGGAGGCGGCCCAGGCGACGAGGGCGACGGCGGCGAGGGTGCCGCCCGCCACCGCGATGTCGACCCAGGGGGCGAGGCCGGAGGTGTCGGCGCCGTAGAGCCGACCGGTGGTGGCGAGCACCGGGATGGTCAGCAGGTTGCCGGTGACGACGCCGAGCAGGGTGCCGGCGCCGGCCGGGATCAGTGCCTGGGCGACGTACGCCCGCACCACCTGGGCGGGGGTGCAGCCGAGGGCCTTGAGGACGCCGATCCGCCGGGTGGCGGTGCCGACCGCGCCGGCCACCACGTTCCCGGCCACCAACACCGACATCGCCAGGCCGAGCAGTCCGAAGGCGACCATGAAGGGCAGGAACAGCGCGGTGTTGCGGTCCGAGCCCTGTTCGGCGGTGAGCCAGGACTGGGCGCCGGTCAGCGAGTCGGCGGGTGCGGCGGCGGTCACTGCGGCCCGGTCGGCGGCCATCGCGTCGGCGGTCCCGGCCTGGGTGAAGCGGTAGAGCATCTCGTAGCCGGGGGTGGTGCCGGGTGCGGTGAGGGTGGCGATGGCGTCGGGTGTCACCCAGGCGTCGGCGGTGCGGCTGACGGACCGGGCGAGGCCGACGACGGTGAGCGTCGGCGCGCCGGGCAGTCCGGGAACGCGCAGCGTCCGGCCGACCTCGCCGAGCAGGCCGGCGTAGTCGGCGGAGAGCACCACCTCGCCCGGGCGGCTCGGCCAACTCCCCTGCAGCAGGGTGACGTTGTCGACACCTTCGGCGGCACGGGCGCGGCCGGCCACGGTCATCGGCTCCATGATGGCCCCGGGCGGGACGTCCGTACCAGGGCCCGGTTCGGGGTCCACGGTGACGGTGCGGAAGGGGCCGGCCGCGGCCGTCACCCCGGGGGCGTGCGCGGTGGCGGCGAGCTGGTCGGCGCTCGCCCGGGCGCCGTCGAAGCGGGCGGTGAGGTGGGCGCCGTGCTGGCCCTCGAAGGCCTGGTCGAAGGGGGCTTGGGAGGCGACCAGCAGCGAGCCGCCGAGGACGGAGCAGGTGGTGGCCACCATGGCGGCCAGCCCGATCGCGACGGACTGTGTCCGGCGCCTGCGCACCCCGGCCCGGACGACCCTGCCCAGCGCGCTCATGCGCCCACCTCGCTGCACTCGGCGAGCGCTTCGCGCAACGCGCACCCTTCGATGATGAACTCGCTTCGCTCGCTCATGCGCCCACCTCACTGCACTCGGCGAGCGCTTCGCGCAACGCGCACCCTTCGATAATGAACTCGC
>NZ_JBITFB010000002.1:126676-150593 GCF_044455625.1 Kitasatospora sp. NPDC051164
ACGCTTCGCTCGCTCATGCGCCCACCTCACTGCACTCGGCGAGCGCTTCGCGCAACGCGCACCCTTCGATAATGAACTCGCTTCGCTCGCTCATGCGCCCACCTCACTGCACTCGGCGAGCGCTTCACGCAACGCGCACCCTTCGATGATGAACTCGCTTCGCTCGCTCATGCCGCCACCGCCGAGTCCGCCTCGACCCGGCCGTCCCGCATCCGGACCGTGCGGGTGGCGCAGTCCTCGGCGAGCGTCAGGTCGTGGGTGACGATCAGGAGGGTCTGGCCGTCCGCGTGCAGGTCCCGGAACAGCGCCTTGACGTCCTCGCCCGAGGCCGAGTCCAGCGCACCGGTCGGCTCGTCCGCCAGCAGCAGCGTCGGCTGGTTCATCAACGCCCGCGCCACCGCGACGCGTTGGCGTTCACCGCCGGAGAGCCGGGCCGGGTGGGCGCGGGCGTGCCGGTCGATGCCGAGCGACTCCAGCAGCTCGCCGGCCCGGCGCCGGGCCTCCGCGCGCGGGACGCCGGCCAGTTCGCCGGCCAGGACCACGTTGTCGGCCACCGTGAGGTCGTCCAGCAGGTTGAAGAACTGGAACACCATGCCGATCGTGCCGCGCCGGTAGCGGGCGGAGGCCGCCTCGCCCAGCCGGTCCACCCGGACGCCGGCCACGGTGACCGTCCCGGCGCTCGGCCGGTCCAGCCCGGCCACCAGGTTCAGCAGGGTGGACTTCCCGCTGCCGGACGGCCCGAGCACGGCCACCGACTCCCCCCGCCGCACGCTCAGCGTGACCCCGTCCAGCGCCGCCCGGGCGCCCTCGCAGTGGCGGCCCACACCGCTCAGCTCGATCACCGGATCGCCGTTCATCCCCGCTCCTCGCCTCGTCCTGCCTGGTGACGAGGACGAAGGTACGGACGGGCGGCGCGTGCCCGCGTCCGTCTCCCGCGGCAACTTCGCTACCGCGTCCGGCGGACCCGACGCGTCGTCATCCTTCCGGGGTAGTCGCCGGGTGTAGTGGCTGCCGCTGCCTGCGGGGCTGTCCCCGGCACGGCCCGACCCCCACAATGTCCCGGTGATCAACCATCCGACGGTGCAACGGCTGCGCGCGGCGGCCACCCGGCCGGGCCGCGGCCCCGACGCCGCTCCCCCGCCCCGGCCGACCCGGCGCGGCCAGGCCTTCGACCTGGCCCTGGCCCTCTTCCTCGCCCTCACCTCCGGCCGCTACGCCACCATCACGGAGACGGCGGGTGAGTCCGTCCGGCACGGGCTGCTGCTGCTCGTCCCGCTCGTCCCGCTGCCGCTGGTGCTGCGCCGCCGCTACCCGCTGGCGGTGCTGTGGACGGTGCTGCCGGCCGCGCTGCTGGTCCGCCGGCAGTCGCCGGACATCGCGTACTCGGCGGGCGTGGCGGTGATCGTCGCCGCGTACAGCGCCGCCGCGTACGGGCGCCGCACGAGGGCCGTGCTGCTGAGCCTGCCGGCCGCGGCCGTCGCGCTGGTGGTGCTCTTCACCGAGGCCAAGCTGCCGCACTTCCCCAACGGGGTGATCGCCGTGCTGGTCCTGGTGCCGGTGTTCGCGGTCGCCTACGAGCTGCGGATGTGGCGCCGCCGGGTGGAGGAGGGGCGAGAGCGGCTCTCCGTCCTGGAGCGCGAGCAGCTGGCCGCGCTGCAACGCGCCGTGGAGCTCGAACGGGCGCGCATCGCCCGGGAGTTGCACGACGTGGTGACGCACAACGTGAGCATGATGACGATCCAGGCCGGTGCCGCCCGCAAGATCCTGGACACCGCCCCGGACAAGGCCCGCGAGGCGATGGCCGCGGTGGAGTCCGGCGGACGCGCGGCGATGACGGAACTACGGCACGTCATGGGCCTGTTGACCATCGACGCGGAGACCGGCGACGCCCCGGCCGAGGACGCCGACCTCAGCCCCCAGCCGGGTCTCGGCCGCCTGGACGCGCTGGTCGAGGGCGTGCGGCGGGCCGGGCTGCCCGTGGCGCTGGCCGTCCTCGGCGAGCGCCGGGCCGTCCCGCCCGGGGTCGAGCTGGCCGCCTACCGGGTCGTCCAGGAGGCGCTCACCAACAGCGTCAAGCACGCGGGCGGCGCCGACGCCACGGTGACCGTCGAGTACGCCCCCGACCGCCTGCGGGTGGAGGTCACCGACACCGGCGGGCGCGCCACCGGCGCCGCCGCCACCGGCAACGGACGCGGCCTGCTGGGCCTGCGCGAACGCCTCGCCGTCTACGGCGGCACCCTGCAGACCGGCCCCCGGCCGCGCGGCGGCTACCGCGTCACGGCCCTGATACCGCTGGAGAGTTCATGAACGCGCAGTCCTTGCGGGTGGTCGTCGCCGACGACCAGGCCCTGGTCCGCACCGGCTTCCGGCTGATCCTGGAGTCGGAGGGGATCGACGTGGTCGCCGAGGCCGAGGACGGCGAGCAGGCCGTCGCCGCCGTCCGCCGGACCAGGCCCGACGTCGTCCTGATGGACATCCGGATGCCCGTTCTGGACGGCCTGGAGGCCACCCGGCGCATCCTCGCCGACCCGGCGCAGGAGCCGCCGCGGATCATCATGCTGACCACCTTCGACCTCGACCACTACGTCTACGCGGCGATGGCCGCCGGGGCGAGCGGCTTCCTGCTCAAGGACGTCACCCCGGAGCACCTGGCCGCCGCCGTCCGGCTGGTCCGCACCGGGGACGCGCTGCTCGCCCCCGCCATCACCCGCCGCCTGGTCGAGCGCTTCGCCGCCCGCCCGGACGCCCCCACCGCGGCCGCGCCGCACCGCGAGCTGGGCACGCTCACCCCGCGCGAGCTGGAGGTGATGGGGCTGCTCGCGCGCGGCCTCAGCAACGCCGAACTCGCCGCCCGGCTGCAGCTGTCCGAGGCGACGGTGAAGACCCATGTCGCGCGGATCCTCGGCAAGCTGGGCCTGCGGGACCGGGCGCAGGTGGTGGTCGCGGCGTACGAGACGGGGCTGGTCAGTGTGGGGTCCCCCGGCGAACCCCGGTAACACGCGGCGGGAGCCCGGGGATTGGGCCCCCGGGCTCCCGCCGCGCTGGCACAGCGGAACAGCGGATCCGTAGCTTTGCGGATCCGCTGATCCACGGATCAGACGAGGTCGAAGCGGTCCGCGTTCATGACCTTGACCCAGGCCGCGACGAAGTCCGTCACGAACTTCTCCTTGGCGTCGTCGCTCGCGTACACCTCGGCGACGGCCCGCAGTTCGGCGTTCGAGCCGAAGACCAGGTCGGCCCGGGTGCCGGTCCACTTGACCCGGCCCGATGCGTCGCGGGCCTCGAAGGTGTGCGAGTCCTCCGAGGTGGCCGCCCAACGGGTGTCCAGATCCAGCAGGTTGACGAAGAAGTCGTTCGTCAGCACGCCGGGGGTCTCGGTGAGCACGCCGTGCGCGGACTGGCCGTGGTTGGCGCCCAGCACGCGCAGGCCGCCGACCAGCACAGTCAGCTCGGGGGCGCTCAGGCCCAGCAGGTTCGCCTTGTCGAGCAGGAGGTACTCGGCCGGCAGCCGGTTGCCCTTGCCGACCCAGTTGCGGAACCCGTCGGCCTTCGGCTCCAGCGCCGCGAAGGACTCGGTGTCGGTCAGCTCCTGCGGCGCGTCCACCCGGCCGGGCGCGAACGGCACCTCGACGGCGAGGCCGGCCGCCTTGGCGGCCTGCTCGACGCCGACGCCGCCGGCCAGCACCAGCACGTCGGCCAGCGAGACCTGCGTGCCGCCGTCGGCCTGCGCGTTGAACTCCTGCCGCACGCCCTCCAGGGTGCGCAGCACCGAGGCCAGCTTGTCGGGCTCGTTGACCTCCCAGCCGCTCTGCGGCTGCAGCCGGATCCGGCCGCCGTTGGCGCCGCCGCGCTTGTCGCTGGAGCGGAAGGAGGAGGCCGCCGCCCAGGCGGTGGAGACCAGCTCGGCCACCGACAGGCCGGTGGCGTTGATCCGCCGCTTGAGGTCGGCCACGTCGGCCGCCCCGACCTGCTGGTAGTCGACCGTCGGCAGCGGGTCCTGCCAGAGCAGCTGCTCGCTCGGGACCTCCGGGCCGACGTAGCGGACGATGGGGCCCATGTCGCGGTGGGTGAGCTTGTACCAGGCACGGGCGAAGGCGTCGGCGAACGCGGCCGGGTTCTCCAGGAAGCGCCGGGAGATCGGCTCGTAGACCGGGTCGAAGCGCAGCGAAAGGTCGGTGGTGAGCATGATCGGGACGTGCCGCTTGGCCGGGTCGTGGGCGTCCGGGACGGTGCCCTCGCCGGCTCCGTCCTTGGGCTTCCACTGGTGGGCGCCGGCCGGGCTCTTGGTGAGCTCCCACTCGTAGCCGAACAGCGTCTCGAAGAAGCTGTTGTCCCAGGTGACCGGGGTGGGCGTCCAGGCGCCCTCCAGACCGCTGGTGATCGCGTCCCCGCCCACACCGGTGCCGAAGGCGCTCTTCCAGCCGAGGCCCTGCTGCTCCATCGGCGCGTCCTCGGGGTCCGGGCCGACGTTGTCCGCCGGGCCGGCGCCGTGGGTCTTGCCGAAGGTGTGGCCGCCGGCGATCAGCGCGACGGTCTCCTCGTCGTTCATCGCCATCCGGTAGAAGGTCTCGCGGATGTCGCGGGCGGCGGCGATCGGGTCCGGGTTGCCGTTGGGGCCCTCCGGGTTGACGTAGATCAGGCCCATCTGGACGGCGGCCAGCGGGTTCTCCAGCTCGCGGTCGCCGGTGTAGCGCTCGTCGCCCAGCCAGGTGGTCTCCGGGCCCCAGTAGACGTCCTCGTCCGGCTCCCACTCGTCGACCCGGCCGCCGCCGAAGCCGAAGGTCCGGAAGCCCATGCCCTCCAGCGCGACGTTGCCGGCCAGGACGATCAGGTCGGCCCAGGACAGGCTGCGGCCGTACTTCTTCTTCACCGGCCACAGCAGGCGGCGGGCCTTGTCCAGGCTCGCGTTGTCGGGCCAACTGTTCAGCGGGGCGAAGCGCTGCTGGCCGCCACCGGCGCCGCCGCGGCCGTCACTGATCCGGTAGGTGCCGGCGCTGTGCCAGGCCATGCGGATCATGAACGGGCCGTAGTTGCCGTAGTCGGCCGGCCACCAGTCCTGGGAGGTGGTGAGCACCTCCTGGATGTCCCGCTTGACGGCCGGGAGGTCGAGCGCGCCGAAGGCCGCCGCGTAGTCGAAGTCCGCTCCGAGCGGGTTGGCGACGGCGGGGTTCTTGGCGAGGATCTTCAGATTGAGCCGCTCCGGCCACCACTGGCGGTTCCCACCGCCCTGGGTGGGGTGCGGCGCGCGCCCGTGGTTCACCGGGCAGCCCTCCGCGTTCGCCTCTACGCCGGTTGCATCGTGGATGTCAGACATGGGAATCCTTCCCTCACAAGGCGGATCACGGTGTCTTCTGTGCTACCTACGGCATCTGCTGCATGTGCTGCATCTACTGCTGGTACCTAGGCTAGCGCCGGAGCCGATCCTACGATGGACGGAATCCAAGTCAAGAAAGACACCAAACCCATATCCGATCGGGATCCGGAGGGCACAGGATGTGCATTGGTAAACTCCGGTCTTCCCCTTGACCTGAATAGGTGAACCGATATGAGTGACCTGCTGGAGCGGCTGCGCGGGCGCGGCTGGCGCCTGACCTCCCAGCGGCGTGTCGTGGCCGAGGTCCTGGACGGCGAGCACGTACACCTGACCGCGGACGAGGTGCACGCCCGGGCGGCGGAGCGCCTCCCGGAGATCTCCCGGGCGACGGTCTACAACACCCTCGGCGAGCTGGTCACCCTCGGCGAGGTCATCGAGGTCTCCACCGACGGGCGCGCCAAGCGCTACGACCCCAACGCGCACCGCCCCCACCAGCACCTGATCTGCACCGGCTGCGGCGCCATCCGCGACGTCCACCCCCTCGGCAACCCGCTGGCCGACCTCCCGGCGGAACAGCGCTACGGGTTCACCGTCTCCCAGGCCGAGGTCACCTACCGGGGGCTCTGCCCGCACTGCGCGGGCTGACCGTCCCGCTCGGCGGCGGGGATCGCCGTGGCGCGGCGCAAGACGCTGACGCGGCGTCAACTCCACTGGAGAGGAAGGGACTTGAGCCCGTTCTGGAAGTTGGAGACCAACCGCGTCGGCGGCCCGTCCGGAGCGAGTTCCAGACCGGGAAACTCGCCGACGATCCGCCGGAGCACGGCCGACATCTGGATCCTGGCGAGTTGCGCTCCCACACAGAAGTGCGGGCCGTAGCCGAAGCTGACGTGGTCGTTCGGCGTACGGGTGATGTCCAGGCGGTCCGGATCGGGGAAGACCGACTCGTCGCGATTGGCGGAGGCGTGGTACACCACCACCTTGTCACCGCGGCGGACCGGTTTCCCGGCCAGCACGACGTCCTGGGTGGCAGTGCGCCGGAACTCCAGGACCGGGGGCCAGAATCTCAGCAGCTCATCCACGGCCGAAGCGACCAGATCCGGCCGTCGGCACAGCAGGCGGTACTGGTCGGCGTGCGTGAGCAGGGAATACAGCCCTCCGGGCAGACCATTGCGCAGCGTCTCGTTACCGGCGACCCCGAACAGAAAGAACATCGTTTCGAATTCGGCGGCACTCAGTCCGGCTTCCCGCAGGCGGGCGACAATGCTGCCCGGTGGGGGCCGATCGGCGAGACCGTGCGCGTACCGGAACATGTCGGCGAGGGCCGCACGCGAACGCGGGTTGACCGGGCGGCCGTCCGGGGTGGTCAGGGCCGTGGGGCGGTGGGCGAGCGCGGCCCGACCCAGCTCGGTCAGGCGGGACGGGTCGGCGGTGCTGGACCGGGCGTAGTCGGGATCCTGGTAACCGATCACCCGATTCGACCAGTCGACCAGCAGCTGCTGGTCCTGCTCCGGCACCCCCAGGATCCGGGCCAGCGTCCACACGGGCAGATCGGCGGCCACCGGCACGAAGTCGACCCGGCCCAACGGGCGCATCGCCGCCACGAGTTCGGCTGCACGCCGCTCGATGGCGGCGGTCAGCTCGCGCAGCACCCGCGGGGTGAACGCCGCGGCGACGGCCCGGCGCAGCCGGGCGTGGTCGGGCGGGTCCTGGTTGAGCATCATCGCCCGGGCGAACTCCAGGTCGGCCGGGGTGTCGGGGTCGCGGATCTGGGTCGCGCCCAGGTGGGAGGAGAACAGCTCGGGACTGCGCAGCACGTGCTTCACGTCCGCGTGCCGCAGCACCGCCCAGTAGCCGCTCCCGCCCGGCCAGTCCCCCACCGCCGGCTCCTCCACCCAGCAGACCGGCGCCTCCGCCCGCAACTCGCGGAACAGGTCGTACGGCACGCCGTCGGCGTAGGTCTCGGGAAGGAAGATCCGGTTCACCCGCGCCTGGTCGAAGCCCATGCCGACCGACCGTACGCCACCACCCGGCGGCCGACCAGCGTCCGGCCCGATTCGCCCGCGCCCCCGCCTTTTCACGGGCGCTCGCGGAGCGGAAGGTCGCGGTTGCGCCCATCGGTCGCCGGAATCCCGTAGGGTCGGCCAATGGCGAAGTACTTCGACGTGCATCCAGAGTCTCCCCAGCCGCGCACCATCAGCACCGTGGCCGCCAGTCTCCGGTCCGGGTCACTCATCGCGTACCCGACCGACTCCTGTTTCGCCCTGGGCTGCCAACTGGACAACCGCGAGGGCCTCGAACGGATCCGGTCGATCCGGCGGCTCGACGAGCGCCACCACTTCACGCTGATGTGCGTGGACTTCGCGCAGCTCGGGCAGTTCGTCCAACTCGACAACAACGTCTTCCGCGCCATCAAGGCCGCGACGCCGGGCAGCTACACCTTCATCCTCCCTGCCACCAAGGAGGTTCCCCGCCGCCTGATGCACCCGAAGAAGAAGACGGTGGGCGTCAGGATCCCCGACCACACCGTCACCAGGGCGCTGCTCGCCGAACTCGGAGAGCCCCTGCTCTCCAGCACCCTGGTCCTCCCCGGCGACCACGAACCGATGACCCAGGGGTGGGAGATCAAGGAGCGCCTCGACCACGTGCTGGACGCCGTGGTGGATTCGGGCGACTGCGGCACGGAGCCGACGACCGTCGTCGACTTCTCCGGCGGCGAACCGGAGATCACCCGGCGGGGAGCCGGTGACCCCACGCGCTTCGAGTGACGGCCCGGGCACACCCCGCGGAGCCCCGACCGCACCACGGATCGGTGAGAATGGAGGCCATTCGACACACCGGGCGGCGGGGGCGAGCGGGTGCAGGGCTGGCAGGTCAGGAACGGCATCGACGGCGGCACGGTCAACGGCAACGCCTTCCAGGCGGGCGAGCTGACGGTCCACCAGTACGCGGCGCCGGCCGTCGAGGTGCGGTGGCCGATGGTGATCGGCCGGATCCCGCCGAAGGCGAGTGCCTTCCAGGCTCGGGAGGAGCTGCGGCAGGCCATCGACGAGGCCCGGAGGCAGCACGGGACGGTCGTGCTCAGCCAGGTGCTGGCGGGCGGTGGCGGCGTCGGGAAGTCCCAGCTCGCCGCCGACTACGCGCGCGCGGCCGTCGACGCCCGGACGGACCTGGTGCTGTGGGCCGATGCAACCGAACCCGCCACCGTGACGGACGTCTACGCGAGGGCCGCTGCGGCGGTCCGGGTCGCGGGAACGACCGGTGAGGCCGAACAGGATGCGGAGCGCTTCCTGGAGTGGCTGGCGACCACCGATCGCCGGTGGCTCATCGTCCTCGACAACACCACCGAGGCGACCCCCGACGTCCTGTGGCCGACCACCTCCCGGGGCGGGCACGGGCGGGTCATCGCCACCACCCGGCACCGGGGCGCCGCCGCCACCGGCAGCGACCGGGCACTGGTCGACATCGGCACCTACTCCCCCGCCGAGTCCGTCGCCTACCTGCGGGAGCGGATGGACCGCGCCGGCTGCGCCCACTTCCTCGACGAGCACGCCGCCGAACTCGCCGCCGCCCTCGGCCACCTCCCGCTGGCACTCGCCCACGCCGCCGCCTACATGGTCAACAAGCAGCGCAGCAGCGGCCGTTACCTCCAGCTGTTCCGTAACCGCAGCCGCACCCTGGACCAGGTCCTGCCGTCCCGGTCCGGCGCCGACGGCTACCGGGGCCCGGTGACGGCGGCGCTGCTGCTGTCGGTGGACGCCGCCCAGCAGGAGGAGCCGGTCGGGCTCGCCCTCCCTGCCCTGCGGCTCGCCGCCCTTCTCGACCCGGCGGGCCACCCGCAGGACCTGTGGGCGACGCAGCCGGCGCTGGACCACCTCGGCGACGCGGCCGGCACGCGGATCGAAGCGGACGACGCCCGGGACGCGCTCGCCGTCCTGCACGCCTACAACCTGCTCACCCTCAGCGAGGCCCCGCACCGGGAGGTGAGCGTCCACGCGCTCACCTCCCGGGCCGCGCGCGACGCCACGCCCGAGGACGAGCGTCCGCACCGGGTGGCCGCCGACGCCCTGGTCGAGCTGTGGCCCGAGGAGGACCACACCGATCGGGAACTCGCGGCCGTGCTCCGCAGCAACGGCGCCACCCTGGCCGAGTACGCGGGGGACGAGCTGATGGAACCGGCCGACGGGGCCCACTCCCTGCTGCACGTCATCGGCCTCAGCCTGATCGCGGCGGGGCTCCACACGCCCGCCGTCCGGCACTGGACCCGGCTCGTCTCCTCCTGTGAACGCGTCCTCGGCACCGAACACTCCGACACCCTCGCCGCCCGCAACAACCTCGGAGTCGGCTACCACGCCGAAGGACGCTACCGCGAGGCCCTGCACCTCCTGGAGCGGATCGCCGCCGACTCCCAGCGCGTCCTCGGTGCCGACCACCCGGCCACCCTGCAGTACCGGGCCAACCTCGCCGTCGACTACGCGCAGGTGAGACGCACCGAGGAGGCCATCACCCTGCTCGAGCGGGTGCTCGCCGACACCGAGCGCCTCGTCGGGGCCGACAGCCGCAAGGCCCTCACCACCCGCTCCAACCTCGCGGGCGCCTACCACGAGGCCGGCCGCACCGAGGAGGCCATCCGGCTGCGCGAGAGCGTCCTCGCCGACCGCGGACGCCTACTCGGCCCCGGCCACCCCGAAACCCTCCTCACCCATGCCGACCTGGCCGTCTCCTACGCACAGGCCGGACGTCTCAGTGACGCGGTCCGCATCAAGGAGCAGGTCCTGGCCGACACCGAGCGCGCCCTCGGCAGCGACCACCCGCAGACCCTCACGGCCCGGACGATCCTCGCCGCCTCCTACCGGCCGGTGGGACGCGTCGCGGAGGCCGTCACCCTGCTGGAGCGCACTCGGGCCGACGCCGAACGCGTCCTCGGTCCCGGCCACCTCCAGACCGTCCGGATCTGCGCCGAACTCGGCGAGGCCTATCTGGAGGCGGACCGCATCCGCGAGGGCATCGGCCTCAACAAGCGCGTCCTCGCCGACCGCGAACGCCTGCTCGGCCCCGAGCACCCCGCGACCCTCGTCACCCGGTCGAACCTCGCGAACGGCTACCTGTACGCAGGACGCGTCGAGGCGGCCACGGACCTCCACGAGCGCGTGCTCGCCGACCAGGAGCGCCTCCTCGGCCGCGACCACCCGGCCACCCTCAGCACTCTCGGCAACCTCGCCAACTGCTACCGGATCGCGGGACGCGACCACGATGCCGTCGCCATCGAGGAGCGGCTCCTGGCCGACCGCGTGCGCGTGCTGGGCCCGCACCACCCGAACACCCTGATCACCCGGCTCAACCTCGCCACCGGCTACCAGGGCCTCGGACGCCTCCAGGACGCGATCACGGTGCTGGAACACGTCGACAGGAAGACCGAGCGTCTCCTCGGCCGTGACCACCCACACCTCCTCCTTGCACGGGCCGGCCTCGCCACCCTCTACTGGTACACCGGTCAGCGGGCGCAGTCGCGGTGGCTGCTGCGGGCGACACTGACCGACCACGAGCGCGTCCTCGGGCCCGACCACCCGGCCACCGCCGCCTTCCGGGGGACGGTGTCGCGCTTGCTGAACGACCCCGAACCCGTGCCACCGGCCGCCGCCCACGGCAAGCGGAAGCGCCGCTGAGCACGTGGCTTCGGCGCGAGGCGGCCGAGGAGAGCAGCAGCCGCAGGGCGTCGTCGGACGGGGTGTCCGGGTCGGCGGTGCGGGCGGCCGGCGCCCGGGTGGGGAATCGCCGCGGTCACCGTGGGGTTGGGGCAGGGCGACGAGCCAATTGCGGCACTCGCAGACGAGGGGTTTCCCATGAAGATCGGCATCATCGGTGCGGGCAACATCGGCGGCAACCTGACCCGGCGGCTGGCCGCGCTGGGGCACGAGGTCTCGGTGGCGAACTCGCGCGGCCCGGAGACGCTGAAGGCGCTGGTCGAGGAGACCGGCGCGACGGCGGTGACGGTGGCCGAGGCGGCGCGGGGTGCGCAGGTCGTGGTCGTGACCGTGCCGCTGAAGAACGTGCCGGACCTGCCCGCCGGGCTGTTCGACGGGGCGGCCGAGGGTGTGGCGGTGATCGACACCGGCAACTACTACCCGAAGGAGCGCGACGGCCGGATCGACGCGATCGAGGACGACGGGCTCACCGAGAGCCGGTGGACGGAGCAGCACCTCGGGCACCCGGTGGTGAAGGTGTTCAACGGCACGTACGCGCAGGACCTGCTGGAGCGGCCGCTTCCGGCGGGCGACCCTGAGCGGATCGCCGTGCCGGTCGCGGGGGACGACGAGGCGGCCAAGCGGGTCGTCCGGGCGCTGGTCGACGAGCTGGGCTTCGACTCGGTGGACGCGGGCGGCATCGACGATTCCTGGCGCCAGCAGCCGGCCACGCCGGTGTACGGGCTGCGCGGCGGGGTCGAGGCCGTGACCCGGGCGCTCGCGGAGGCGCCCCGCGAGCGCCCGGCGGCCCACCGGGCGTAGCAGGCCCACCGGGCGTAGTAGGGGTCAGGCGAGCCGGCGTGCCCCCTCGGCCGGGACGGCGGTGAGGGTGCGCGGCTCGGCGTACCCGGCGGTGCGGAAGGCGGCGGTCACCCGGGCGGCGACGCGCTGGGCCTCGGCCGCGTCGACCAGGGCGATGACGGAGCCGCCGAAGCCGCCGCCGGTCATCCGGGCGCCGTGGGCGCCGGCGGCGAGGGCCGCCTCGACGGCAAGGTCGGTCTCCGGGCAGGAGACCCGGTAGTCGTCGCGCAGCGACGCGTGGCCGGCGGTGAGGATCGGGCCGAGCGCGGCGAGGTCGCCGGCGTCCAGGTGGGCGACGGCGGCCTCCACCCGCGCGTTCTCGGTGACCACGTGGCGCACCAACGGGCGCAGTTCCGACGGGAGTTCGCCCAGGGCGGCAGCGAGCCCCGCGGGCTGCAGCGAGCGCAGTGCAGGCAGCCCGAGCAGTTCCGCGGCCCGTTCGCAGCCGGCCCGCAGGGCGGCGTACGCGCCGTCCCCGAGGTCGTGCTTGACCCGGGTGTCGAGGACCAGCAGGGCGAGGCCCGCGCCCGCGAGGTCGACAGGCACCTGACGCATCGACAGGTCCCGACTGTCCAGGAACAGCGCGGCACCCGGGCGGCAGCACATCGAGGCCATCTGGTCCATGATCCCGCACGGCACGCCGACGAAGGCGTTCTCGGCGCGCTGTGCGAGCACCGCCAGTTCCGCAGCCGAAAGCCCCAGCCCGTACAGGTCGTTGTACGCGGTGGCGACGACGCATTCCAGGGCCGCCGAGGAGGAGAGTCCGGCGCCGCCGGGAACGTCGCTGTCCAGCCGGAGGTCCACGCCGCCGATCTCGTGCCCGGCCTCACGCAGCGCCCACACCACACCGGCGGGGTAGCCGGCCCAGCCGGGCACCGCGCCGGGGGCGAGGTCGGCGAGCCGCAGCACGGTGACCGGCCCCCGGCCCTGGGCGGACCAGAGCCGCAGCCGTCCGTCGTCGCGGCGGGCCACCTGGGCGCGGACGGTCTGCGGGAGGGCGATCGGCAGCACGAACCCGAGGTTGTAGTCGGTGTGTTCGCCGATCAGGTTGACCCGGCCGGGGGCGGCCCACTCCCCTTCGGCGGGGCGACCGTAGAGCTCGGTGAAGGTGTCGGGCTGGGCGAAGGTGTTCACGGGGCGACCTCCCGCAGCCGGCGGGCCGCGTCCTCGGGGGTGACGTCGTTGACGAAGGCGTCCATGCCGGATTCCACGCCGGCCAGGTACTTGAGCTTGTCGGCGGTGCGCCGAATGGTGAACAGCTCCAGGTGCAGGGCTAGTTCGTCCCGGTGGCCGGCGGGGGCCTGGTGCCAGGCGGAGATGTACGGGGTGCGGCCGCCTCCGAAGAGGCGGTCGAAGCGGCGCAGCAGCTCCAGGTAGAGGCCGGGGAATTCGGCGCGCTGTGGCTCGTCGAGGGCGGTCAGGTCGGGCACCCGGCGGTGCGGGTACAGGTGGACCTCGTAGGGCCAGCGGGCGGCGAAGGGGACGAAGGCCGTCCAGTGCTCGCCGGCGAGGACCACCCGGTCGCCGTGGGCGCCTTCGGGGTGGGCGCCTTCGGGGTGGGCGCGTTCGGGGTGGGCGCGTTCGGCGGCGAGGAGGTCGTCGAAGAGGTTGCGGCCGGTGGCGGCGCGGTGTTCGGCGGCGCGGGCGGCGATCCGGGCGGTGCGCGGGGTGGTGAAGGGGAAGGCGTAGATCTGGCCGTGCGGGTGGGCGAGGGTGACGCCGATCTCGGCGCCGCGGTTCTCGAAGCAGTAGACCTGCTGAACGCCCGGCAGGGCGGAGAGTTCGGCGGTGCGGTCGGTCCACGCCTCGAGGACCAGCCGGGCCCGCTCGGGGGTGAGGTCGGCGAAGGAGGCGTCGTGGTCGGCGGTGAAACAGACCACCTCGCAGCGGCCGGACGCGGGACCGCCGGTCCACAGGCCGTCGGCGGCCGGGGAGGGGTCGGCCGGCGGGCCGGCGAGCGAGGGGAAGCGGTTTTCGAAGACGGCCACCTGGTAGTCCTCGGCCGGGATCTCGCTGAGCCGCCCGTCCCGGGACGGGCAGAGCGGGCATTCCTCGGCCGGTGGCTGGTAGGTGCGGGCCTGGCGGTGGGCGGCGATGGTGACCCAGTCGCCGGTGGCCGGGTCGAGCCGGACCTCGGACCCGGGGGCCTGGGGGTCCAGCGGGCGCCGGTCGGGGGCGGTTCGGGGGGCGGCGGTGCCGCGGTCGTAGTAGATCAGCTGCCGACCGTCCGCGAGGGTGGTCGCGGTCCTGACGGTGGGCTGAGCCAGGGTCGTCCCGGGCATGGCCTTCTTCCTCTGAGTGAAGCCGTTGGAATCAACAGAAAGCTACACTCTCAAACATTATCCACCAGGACCACTCACCGGAAGTGGTCGAAGGAGGCCTCCCGATGGCTGACAGCGCCCAACCACTCGCCGGGCAGCGTCGCGTGCTGATCCTGGAGCAGGTCCGCGCGCGCGGCGGGGTCCGGGTGACCGAGCTGGTCCGGGACCTCGGGGTGTCCGACATGACGATCCGCCGCGACCTGGACGCACTGGCCCGCCGCGGCCTGGTGCAGAAGGTGCACGGCGGCGCGGTGCGGGTCGAAGCGCCGGCCAGCGGCGAGCCCGGGTTCGAGACCAAGGCGCACTGGGAAATGCCCGCCAAGGAGGCGATCGCCCGGGCGGCCGCCGCGCTGGTGCCGCCCGGCTCGGCGGTCGGGCTGGCCGCCGGAACGACCACCTTCGCGGTCGCCCGGCACCTGCGGGCGGTCGAGGGCCTCACCGTGGTCACCAACTCGCTGCGGATCGCCGACCTCCTCGAACAGCCCGACGAGGAGGGCACCCCGGCCACCACGACGGTGATCCTCACCGGCGGCGTCCGGACGCCCTCGGACGCGCTGGTCGGACCGGTGGCCGACCAGGCGATCCGCTCCCTGCACGTCAACCTCCTGATCCTCGGCTGCCACGGCCTCTCCCCCGAGACCGGGCTGACCACGCCCAACCTGGCCGAGGCGGAGACCAACCGCGCCTTCCTGCAGTCGGCCCGCCGGGTGGTCGTGGTGGCCGACCACACCAAGTGGAACGCGGTCGGCCTGGCCTCCTTCGCCACCCTGGAGCAGCTGGACGTCCTGGTCACCGACAACGCCCTGCCCGCCGAGCAGCGGGCGACGGCCGCCGGGCTGGTCGGCGAACTGATCGTCGCACCGGCCACCGAGTAGGACTCGTCCGCCTACCCGCTGCTCCCCCGCGCCACCAGCTCGGCAGGCAGCTCGAGCCCCGCCACCGGCCCCGCCTCCCCGCGCACCTGGCCGAGCAGTCGGCCCACCAGGGCGCCGGCGATCGCCCGCAGCGGCAGCCGGACGGAGGTCAGCGCGGGGTGCAGGTGGCGACAGAGCGGGGTGTCGTGGAAGCCGGTGACGGCCACTCCGCCGGGCCCGACCACCAGCCCTTCCGCCCGGACCGCCTCGTACACGTCCAGCGCCAGCAGGTCGCTGCCCGCCGCGAAGGCGGTCGGCCGGTCGGGGCCGCGCAGCAGCGCCCGGACGGCGGCGACCGCCGACCGAGGCGCCCCCGAGCCCTCCGCCGGGCCCGAACCCGCGGCGCCTTCCGCGGCATCCACCCCTGCCGAGCCTGCCGCGCCCGCCCCGCCGACGGCCCCCGCCCCGTCCGGACCGACTGTCCCGGCCGGACCGACCGGCGTCTCCGGAGCGCCCACCGTCACCGCGGACAGCCCCAGCCGCCCTGCCTCGGCGAGGAAGCCCGCCCGCCGGGCCGCCATCCAGGGCAGGTCCTCGGCGGCGCCGAGGTAGCCGATCCGGCGGTGGCCCAGCGCCGCGAGGTGCCGCACCACCGCCGCCATCGCCGCGTCGTTGGCGATGTCCACCCAGTGCTGCGGCTCCCCCGGGCCGGTGCGGCCGAAGCTGACGAAGGGGACGCCGAGCCGGGCGACGTGCGCGATCCGGGCGTCGTCGGCCAGCACGTCGGCCAGCACCAGCCCGTCCACCTGGCGGGCCGCCACCAGTTCGTCGATCGCGGCTGCCGGGTTCCCGGCCGGCGGGGCGGCCCGGAACAGCAGCACCCGCTGGCCCTCGGCTCCGGCCGCGTCGACCAGGGCCTCCAGGAAGCCGGCCATCAGCGGGTTGGGGTCGAGCGGGTCGTCGACCGGGGCGAGGTAGCCGAGGGTGCGCCGGGCGCCGCTGCGCAGTGAGCGGGCCGACTGGTCGGGCTGGTAGCCGAGTTCGCGGATCGCGGCGGTGACCCGGTCCAGGGTCGCCGGGCGGACCCGGTGCGGGGCGTTGAGCGCGTTGGAGACGGTCTGCCGGGAGACCCCGGCCGCGCGGGCGACCTCCTCGATCGTGGTGGCGCCGCGGCGCGGTCGCTGCGGTCCCTCGGGCATGCGGTCTCCTCCAGGCATGGTCGGCGGCGGTGCACGGCCGGCGGCAGTACACGGTCAGCGGCGGTGCACGGCCGGCGGCGGCACGGGGTCAGCGGCGCAGGGTCAGCAGCCCGCCGCGCGGCACGGGAATGGTGTCCGCCCGGTCCAGCTCGACCTCGCCCTGCCGGACGATACGCCCTCGGGCGTCCCGCACCGTCATCGCGGCGGTCCCGCTGCCGCCGGTGAGCCGGACGTCCGGGTCGGCGTCGGCGTTGGCCACCAGCAGGGTGCGCCAGCCGTCGTCGGAGGCGTCCACCGGCAGCGCGGCGTAGCGGGCGACGGCGACGGTGTCGGTTCCGCGCGCGGTGACCATCGGGTAGCCGAGGTCGGGCCGGGCGGGGAGCAGTTCGCCGAGCTGCAGGGTGGCGGTGTGGTCGCGGAAGACGCCGAGCCAGAAGGCGATGGCCTCGCGCTGCGCGTCGCTCAGCGTGGTGAGGTCGACGGAGACCTGCGGGACGGAGAACAGCACGTTGATCAGGTGGCAGGCGATCTGCTCCGGCGGTTCGGCCGGGTGCCACATCAGCATGTCGGCGTGGACGGGGACGGGCCCGGCGGCGAGGCGTACGTCGATGGTCCGCTGCCGGTTCTCCTGCGGGCTGAGCGGGCAGTCGGTGGCGCGGATCATGGTGACGTACGGCCACAGGCCCGGGCTGACGTACGGCTGGCGGTGCTCGATCATCGCCTCCGGGTCGGCGGCGGTGATCCGGCGCCGGATGGCGGCGAGCAGCCGCTGCACGCCCTCGTCCACGCTCGCGCAGTCCGCCTCGGGGCCGGCCTCCGGGGCGTCGGCGCTGTCGGCGGCGCGGGCGAACCAGTCGACGAAGTCGACCTTGAGGCCGTCCATGCCCCACTCCTCGACGGCGCGGGCGAGCCGGTCGGTGAGGAAGTCGCGGACCTCGGGGTAGCGCGGGTCCGCGACGATGGCGCCCATGTGGGCGATGTCGGCGAGCGCGTAGCGGCCGATCCTCTCGTACGCCGCACTGTCCTTGCCGATGAACGGCAGCGCGTACCAGAGCAGGTAGCGCACGCCGAGCTCGTGGACGCGCCGCACGTGGGCGGCGGTGTCGGGCAGCGAGACCGGCTCCCAGTCGCCGCAGTGGGCGTAGCCGCGGGTACGGTCGGCGGTCATCCAGCCGTCGTCCACGATGATCACGTCCATGCCGAGCTCCTTGCCGAGCGCGGCCTGGGTCTCGACGCCCTTGGGCGAGACGTCCTGGTGCATCGAGTACCAGGTGGAGTAGGCCGGGCGGCGGGCGGGCTCGGGGATGTCGGCCGTGAAGTCCTCGCCCCACCAGGCGGCGAGTTCGGCCAGGCTGCGGGCGTAGTGCCGGCGCGAGGTGTCGATCCGCACCGTGAGCCGGTCGGTGGCCTGCGCCCAGAACCGGAACTCGCCGGTCTCCTCGACCACTCCGGCCCCGGCCAGCACGTCGGGCCGCCCTGCGGCGAAGGCGCACAGCGTGACGTCGCCGGTGCCGACCAGGGCGGCGATCGGCGCGCCGATGGCCAGGCCGGTGCGGCGCGGGGCGCTCCAGGCGGCGGGCAGCCAGCCGGTGCCGCGCGGCTCAGGGGTCCAGAGGGAGGTGGCGTCGACGCAGGGCACCCGCCACTCGATCCGCACCTCGCCCGTGCCCTCGGCGCTCACCTCCACCACCCCGTCGCCCACCGAGCGGGCGGTCGCCGCACCGCTGACCCGCAGCTCCACGCCCTCGGCGTACAGCGGGCGCAGGCCGCCGGCGACCGTCGGGGCGTGCGGTTCCCAGATCTCGGTCATGATCAACCCTTCGTGGCGCCGGCCAGCAGGCCGGAGATGAACTGCCGCTGGAGGACCAGGAAGAGGACCATCATCGGCAGGGTGGAGAGCGCGGTGCCGGAGAGGATCGCGCCGTAGTCGGTGTTGCTCTTGTTGCCGTGCAGGGTGGCGAGGGCCACCGGCAGGGTGTGCATCTCGGGGCTGCGTAGAGCCACCAGCGGCCAGACGAACTGGTTCCAGGAGCCCAGGAACAGGAAGATCGACAGGGCGGCGAGCACCGGCCTCATGACCGGCACGACGACGCTCCACAGCACCCGGAACTCGCCCGCGCCGTCGACCCGGGCGGCGTCCAGGAGTTCGTCCGGCATGCTGGAGAGCGACTGGCGCATCAGGAAGATGGCGAACGGCACGCAGAGCCCGGGCAGGATGAGCGCCTGGTAGGTGTCGAGCAGCCCGAAGGACGTCATCATCTTGAACAGCGGTACCAGCATGACCTGTTCGGGCACCACGAGGGTGGAGAACAACAGCGCGAAGAGCACGGTACGGCCCCGGAAGCGGAACTTGGCGAAGGCGTACCCGGCGAGCAGTGCGACGATCAGCGCGCCGATCGTCTGGATCCCGGCCACCAGCAGCGAGTTGCCGACCACCCGGAGCAGGCCGATCTTCTGCTGGAGGTGGTCGAGGTTCTCGCCCAGGTGGCCGCCGGGCAACAGCTTGGGCGGCCAGTCGAAGATCTCCGTGTCCTGGCGGGTCGAGGAGATCACCAACCAGTAGAACGGTCCGATCGACAGGCCCGTGACGGCAGCCAGGACGAAGGTGAGCGGCCAGCCCCGCAGTTTCTTGAGGTTCACCGGTCACGCTCTCCCATCAGGCGCATCTGGACCGCTCCGAGCACCGACACGAGCAGGGTGAGCGCGTAGGCGATGGCGGAGGCGTAGCCGAAGTCGAAGTACCGGAAGCCGTTCTGGTACAGGTACATCGAGACGGTGAGTGTCGCGTTGTCCGGGCCGCCGCCGGTCAGCACGTAGGGCTCGTCGAAGAGTTGGAGCGTGCCGATGGTGGACAGCACGACGGTGAACAGCAGCACCGGGCGCAGCGCGGGGACGGTGATGGCGGTGAAGCGACGGATCGGTCCGGCGCCGTCGACCATCGCGGCCTCGTACAGCTCCTTGGGAATGCCCTGCAGGCCGGCCAGGTAGATGACCGCGTTGTAGCCGGTGTAGTGCCAGGTGAGCACCAGGACGACGGACATCCGGGCCCAGAACGGGTCGCCCAGCCAGTCGACGGCGGGCAGGCCGACGGCGTTCAGCAGCCAGTTGACCGCGCCGTTGTCGGTGTTGAGCAGGAAGGCGAAGATCACGCCCGTGGCGACCAGGCCGGTGACGGAGGGCATGAAGACGCCGAGCCGCCACACGGCGCGCCAGCGCACCACGACGGAGTTGATGCCGACGGCCATCAGCAGGGCCAGGCCGAGCATCAGCGGGACCTGCACGATCAGGATCTCGGCGGTGTTGCGCAGTGCCGTCCAGAACAGCGGATCGTCCAGCAGGCGCCGGTAGTTGGCGACGCCGGCGTTGCGGGTGGCGGCCCCGGAGCCCGTGGTGAAGGAGAGCAGCAGCGAGTCGATGACCGGGTAGGCCTTGAACACGCCGAAGGTGAGCAGGGCCGGGGCGAGCAGCAGGTACGGCAGGGCGGTGCGGCGCCACCGGAAGGTGCGGTGCGCCCGCGCGGCCTCCTTGGCGAGGGTGACGGACGGGGTGGCGGCGGTCATGCGATACCGCGCCCGGTCTGCTGGGCGAGCTGCTTGGCGGCGTCCTGGAGGACGGCGGCCGGGTCGCCGCCCTTGAGCAGGATCTTGGTCTGGGCGTCGCTGACGAGCTTGAGGGCGCGGGCGTAGTCGCCGGAGTAGTTGGTGGGGTCGCCGCCGTCGGTGGCGAGGTCGGCGAAGGTCTTGAGCACCGGCTGGCCGCCGTAGAAGGCGCTCGGCGCGGAGTACAGCGGGTCGGTGTAGGCCTCGGTGAGGGCGGGGAAGACGCCGCCCGCGTTGAACATGGCGTTGAGCGAGACGGGGCGGGTGAGCGCGTACTCGACGAACTTCCAGGCGGCGCGGCGGCGCGGACTGGAGGCGGCGACGGCCAGGTGGGTGGAGTTCACCAGGGCGGTGCGCTTGCCGCCGGGGGTGACCGCCGGGGGCTTGGTGAGGCGCCAGTTGCCGCTCTGGTCGGGGAACTTCTTCTCCAGGTAGTGCGCGGCCCAGGCGGGCATCGCGGCCACCGCGAGCTTGCCGGTCTTCATCACGGGCGGCCAGCTCTGGACGCCGGGGGTGTCGCCGATCATCCCGGCCTCCTCCAGCCGCTTGATGATGGTCAGGGCGCGCACGGCCGGCTCGGACCCGACGGTGATCTTCCCCTGGAGGTCGAAGTAGAAGGCGCCCTGGAGCTGCATCAGGCCCTGGAGGAAGTCCAGGTCGGGGGTCGGGTTGGCGGCCTTGTTGAGGCCGATCATGGCGATGCCGGGGTTGGCGGCCTTGAAGCGGTCGGCGACGGCGATCAGGTCGTCCCAGGTGGCGAGGGACTCGGGGTCGATGCCGGCCCGGTCGAAGTAGTCCTTGCGGTAGTAGAACCCGAGCGGGTTGACCTCCCAGGGCAGCGCGTAGGCGTGGCCGTCCTTGCCGGTGACGACCGGCCACAGGCCCTTGGCGAACTTGTCCTTGTGGGCGTCGGCGCCGAACTCGGAGAGGTTGGCGAGGCCGCCGGGGAACTTCTCCATGTACCCCGGCAGGTAGTCGCAGCCGATGTGCAGGACGTCGCCGAGGCCCTGGCCGCCGGCCGCCAGGCCGACGGTGATCTTGTCCCAGATGGCGGGTTCGCCGATGTCCTGGACGTCGACCTTGATCCCGGGGTTGTCCTTCTCGAAGGCCGGGACGATGCCGCGCAGGGCGTCGGCGGCGGTGGCCCAGGACCAGACGGTGATGGTGCCGGTGTCGGCGTCCCCGCCCGAGGCACCGCCCGAGCCGGAGCCGCCGCCGCAGGCCGTGAGGGCGCCTCCGGCGGTGAGGGCCAGCAGGCCGGCTCCGGAGGCGCGGAACAGGTCGCGTCGGGAAAGGTGTGACATTGCATTCCTCTCGGTGGGGCGGCGCTGGAGAGCAGGGAGGGGAGTGGGTGGCGCTCGCCATTTGATGCTTTGCAACGTTTTGAACGTTCAAACACACAAAACAAACCAGAACCAAACAGGTTCCAACGAGCGGGACACAGCAAACGCCCACCCTCCCCGCGCCGTCAACCCCTGGACGCGTGAAGGGTGGGCTCCGCAACCGTTCTGTTATCCGGCCAGGACGACCGGCCGGCCAGGGCGCCTACCCGGCCAGGACGACCGGAGTGCCCGCCAGGTCCACCCCCGCCCGACCCAGCTCCCCGAGCGCGGCGTCCGTGGTGTCGACGGCGACGCCCGCCGTGTAGTCCAGCAGGACACGGGTGGCGAACCCGGCCTTGACGGCGTCCAGCGCGGTGGCCTTCACACAGTGGTCGGTGGCGATGCCGACCACGTCCACCGCGTCCACGCCCTGGTCGTGCAACCAGTCGGCCATCGGCGTGCCGTCGGCGGTGAAACCCTCGAAGCCGCTCTTGGAGGCCGAGTGCGCACCCTTGAAGAACACCTCGTCCACGGCGCCGGACTCGACGGCCGGCGCGAACAGCGGATGGAACTCGCCGCCCTCGCTCCCCGCCACACAGTGCACCGGGAAGGAGTCGCGGAAGTCGGGGTTCGGGGAGAAGTGACCGCCCGGGTCGATGTGGTGGTCCCGGGTGGCGACCACCCGACTCCACCCGTTGCGATCCGACCCCTGAACGAGGTCGGCGATCGCCCGCGCCCGGTCGGCACCACCCCCGACCGGCACACTTCCGCCCTCGCAGAAGTCCTTCTGTACGTCCACCACGATCAGCGCACGGGTCATCGGCCGGCCTTTCCTCGGAGGTTCGGAATCGGCAGTTCGGAAACTGCGCCGCCCAGCTTGGCGTGCCCGTCGGGCGTGAACGAAGGAACCGGGCGACCGTTCACCCGAATGGCGTCGCTACGGGTCGGCGCGGGTTCGTCACCGCCATCAAGCGCGGCGGAGTTCCCAACTCCCGAACGCCCTTGCGCGAGAAGTCGGCCGGCCCGACTTCTCGCGCAACGACGACCCCGCCCCGCCGTCCCGCCGACGCCGAGTACTTGCCCTGGAGGTCAAGTACTCGCTACGGTAGGGCCATGGGCAGGCCGAAGAGCTTCGAACCGGACGTGGTCATCGCACAGGCGATGGAGACGTTCTGGACCAAGGGCTACGCCGACACCTCCCCCGCCGACCTCGCCGAGGCGACCGGCATCGGCAAGGGCAGCCTGTACCACTCCTTCGGTTCCAAGCGTGAGTTGTTCGCCAGGGCTCTGGACCTCTACGACCGAACCGCGGCAGAGGTGACCGAGGAGTTCCTGGCGCGGCCCGGCACCACCAAGGAACGCATCCGCGCGTACTTCGTCCTGCTCGTGGACATGGACCTGGACGGCCCGGTCCGCCGCGGATGCCTCGCCCAGAACACCGTTTCGGAGCTCGGCCGGCGGGACGAGCAGGCCACCCGCGCGGTGCGACGCATGGAGGAGCGCATGATCGGGCTGTTCACCGCCCGCCTCCAGCAGGGGCAGCGGGACGGTGACATCGACCGGGCCCTGGACGCCAGGGCGCAGGCGCTGTTCCTCCAGACCGCCCTTGCCGGGCTCCGGGTCATGGCCAAGACGTTCGACCGGCCGGTCCTGCACCAGATTATCGACACGACCCTGGCAGGCCTCTGAGGCAGACCACCTCAAGGCCTCTGAAACACGCCACCTCAAGCAACGGCGCTTTTTCGCCCTGATTTTAGACCTGCAGTTCAAGAATTCGTCATCCACGAACGGGGAAGTCATGGACCTCGGTATCAACGGCAAGACCGCTCTGGTCACCGGCGCGAGTCGCGGCATCGGCCTCGCGATCGCTCGGACCCTGGCTGCGGAGGGTGTCCGGGTGGTGGGTGCCGCCCGCACCGTCACGCCCGAGTTGGAGAAGGTCGCCGCCGCGGCGGTGTCCGTCGACCTGAGCACCCGCGAGGGGGCGCGGTCGATCGTCGACCAGGCGCTCACCGCGGTCGGCGGGATCGATTTCCTCGTCAACAACGTCGGCGCGGGCGACGCGAATTCGCTGTCCCTCGGCGGGTTCCTGGACACCGACGACGAACAGTGGCAGCGGATGTTCGATCTCAACCTGTTCAGCGCGGTGTGGACCACCAAGGCGGCGCTGCCGAGCATCCTGGAGCGCAAGGGCGCGATCGTGAACATCTCCTCGATCAACGCCCGCATGCCCACCGGCTCGCCGGTGGGCTACGGGGAGGCCAAGGCGGCGCTGACCCACTTCGGGAAGCGGCTCAGCGAGGAACTGGCGCCGCGCGGTGTCCGCGTGAACACCGTCACTCCGGGCCTCACCGCCAGTCCGCTGTGGACCGACCCGGCCGGGTTCGGCGGCAAGGTGGCCGCAGCGTCCGGCGTGGACCACGACGACCTGCTCGCGGCCCTGCCCGGGCAGTTCGGCATCGCCTCGGGCCGCCTCACCGCCCCCGAGGAGGTGGCGGACCTGGTCGCCTTCCTGCTGTCGGCCCGCGCCGCCAACATCCACGGCGCCGACCACGTCATCGACGGCGGCACCCTCAAGACCGCCTGACCGCGCTCCGCCGAGGGCCCGCCGCCTGAGCTCGCGAGCGCTGCCGCCGGAAATCCAAGCCCACACGGGTGCCGGGTGCGCGAGAAGTCGGCAGGGGCGGCAAATCGCGCACCCCGCCCCCGCCCCGGCCCACGTAGCCGAATAGGAAGTGCACGACCCGTTTACCGGGGGTGAACAAG
>NZ_JBITFB010000002.1:150603-299374 GCF_044455625.1 Kitasatospora sp. NPDC051164
CGGCGGCGCCCGCGGGCCCGCCCGCCTAAACCCCCCCCCCCCGGGGGGGGGGGGGGCGGTTTCGGCGGGCGGGCCCCAACCCCCCCCCACCCGGCCTCCTCAGCGGCCGACTTCGCGAATGCGGAAGTCCTCGACCGTTTCCCGGCGGATCAGCAGGCGGGCCCGGCCGTCGCGCACCGCTACCACCGCCGGGCGGCCGACCAGGTTGTAGCCGGACGCCATCGACAGCTGGTACGCGCCGGCGGCGGGCATCGCCAGCAGGTCGCCCGGGCGCAGGTCGGCGGGCAACACCGCATCCCGGACCAGCACGTCACCGGCCTCGCAGTGGCGGCCGACCACGTCCACCGTCGCCTCTCCCGCCTCCGAGCGGCGGCCGACCAACCGCACCGCGTACGGCGATCCGTACAGGGCCGGGCGCGGGTTGTCGCTCATCCCGCCGTCCACCGCGACGAAGCAGCGGCCGTCCGCTCCGTGCTTGACGGACAGCACCCGGTACACCGCCACCGCCGCCGGCCCGGCGATCGCGCGACCGGGTTCGACCAGCAGCCGTGGCACCTCCAGGCCCGCCTCGGCGCAGCGCACCGCCAGCCGGTCGGTCACCCGTACGGCGAACTCGGCCAGGTCCAACTCCGTGTCCCCCGACCGATAGCGGATGCCGTGGCCGCCACCCAGGTCCAGCTCGGACAGTTCCACACCATGCCGCTCCCGGACCTCGGCCAGCAGCCGCACCAGCGCGTCCACCGCCCGCAGATACGGCTGCACCTCGGTGATCTGCGAGCCCAAGTGGCAGTGCAGGCCCGCGAGTTCGAGCCCCGGCTGACCGAGCACCCGGGCGATCGCGTCGGCCGCCTCACCGCCCTCGATCGGGAAGCCGAACTTCTGCCCGCCGACGCCGGTCCGCACCGCCGCGTGGTGCCCGGCCGCGATCCCCGGGACGACCCGGACCAGCACCCTCTGCGGGGTGTCGGCGGCCACCAGCGCGGCCAGCCTCGCAATCTCCGCCGGGCCGTCGATGACGATCCGCCCCACCCGCAGCCGACGCGCCAGTCGCAGCTCCTCCGGGGACTTCGCGTTGCCGTGCAGCAGGATCCGCTGCGCCGGGAATCCGGCCGCGACCGCCAGCCACAGCTCACCGGCGGAGCACACGTCCAGGCCCAGGCCCTCGTCGGCGACCCAGTCGGCCATCGCGCTGCACAGGAAGGCCTTCGCCGCGTACAGCACCTCGGCGTGCGGCAGCGCCCGCCGGTACGCCCGGGCTCGGGCCCGGACCTCGCCCTCGTCCAGCACGTACAGCGGGGTGGCGAACCGCTCGGCGGCCTCGGCCAGCCCGACCCCGCCGACCAGCAGATCGGCTCCCCGGCCGGGCCGCGCCGAGGCCGGCCAGGGGGCGCCGAGCGCATCGGCGGCGGGTGCGGCGTGCCCGGCGGCGCGGGCGTCACCGACAACGGGTGGGGCGAGGAGCTCGGTCATGGCGGCGCTCCTCGGTCAGTCTTCGAACTGCATCGCGATGCGGCAGTGGGCCGGGCGGCTACGGTCGTGGGCAGGCTCGGCCCCGGACCCGGGTTCCGGCCTCCGGGCCGGCGGTTCCGGATCGGCCGGGCGGTCGATCAGCCGCACCACGCGCCGTAGCGGCGGCTCGACGGCGAGGGTGGTGTCGGTCATGGCGGGATCCCTTCAAGCGCTGGCCGTACGGCCGGACCTCTCCAGTGGAGACCCTCCGCACACCGACCGCACCCGTCATTGACGCAGCGCCTACGCCGTCGCCGCCGACCTTGACACTCTTCTGACGCTCCTTCGAACGCACTGTCAGGGAGGTGGTGCGCAGGATGGGCATCCGCGCGTGACGGTCACCGGCGACGGCACCAACGCCCCCGCTCGCCCAGGCAGACGTCGGCGTCGCCCCGGCAGAAGGTCGCCAGAAGGTCGTCATGAGGCCGTCAAGATGCGTGTGACCGGCGTCATGGTCGTGTCAGCGCCGGTACGGAGGAGGCCGTTCCGGGGTTCACTGGAGTCATCCGAAGCGAGGAGCACCAACCCGGAGAACCCCACCGGACGGCCCCACTGGAGCGAACCCCAGAGAGCGGATCCGGAGCGAATCCGGAGAGACGGAGGCGAACGGCCATGACCGGGACCACCCGAGTGATCGTCGGCCTGAGCGGATCACTCAGCAGTCTGGCCGCCCTCTACCACGCCGTCGGCGAGGCGGCCCGGAACGAAGCTGTGCTGGTGCCCGTCGCCGCGTGGACGGCCGGCGAGCGCGACGGGCTGCGACCGCGCTCCGAACCGGAACACGCCGCCCGCCGCCGCCTCGACGTCGCCTTCGAGCAGGCCTACGGCGGCTACCCGTCCGGCCTGGTCATCCGCCCGCTGGTGATCAACGCCGACCCCGGGGCCGCCCTGATCGGCGCCGTCACCGGCCCCGACGACCTGCTCGTCCTCGGCGCCGCCACCCGCCGCCGCTTCGACCGCCTGCGCCACGGCTCCGTCGCCCGCCACTGCCGCCACCGGGCCGGCTGCCGCGTCGTCGAGGTCTCACCCTCCGCCCTCCTCACCCGCCTCGAACTCCCGGCCCGCACCGGCGCACCCCTCCCCCTCCTGGCCCGCTGAGGCCGGTCCGCTGCCGCCGTCGCGTGACCGACGAGTCCCATCAGTGCCGGCCTCCCCTCGCGCTGTGGAGTGCCGGTCGCGAAACCGGAGGTCCACACCCGGGGCGGTCAGGCCGGCGTGGGTCGACGCCTTGCCGTACGGTCGGGTTCCGCAACTTCGACAGCTCTGTCGAAGTTGTCATGTCCGGGCTATTCTGGCCCGAGGCGGCCTCCGGTTTACAGCCAACCAGCCTCTTGTGCACGCTCTCTGACGGTACGTCAACATCGATCCGGCGTTCACCACCAGGCCTGTCGGGGCGTGCCCCGCGCCGCCCGCCGCCGTTGTACGGAAGGTGAATCGCCGCGCCCGCCCGAACGCCCCGGCCACCCCGCCGAGGAAGAGGTTCCGCATGACGACGTCCCGGCTCCACCCGCGCCCCGGCGAGACCGCGGCCCTGCTCGCCGTGCTCGGCCTGCTCATTCTGGAGGAGATCGCCCTCGGCATGGCCGAGGAGGACGACCGGCCCGTCATCGGCGGCATCCTCATCGGTGCCTCCGGCGCCGGCCTGCTGGTCGTCGGCGCCGTACTCTTCAGCCGCTGGCTCGATGCCCGCCGCCCGCTCCCCCTGCCCCCGGTCGGACCCAACGGGCGCGAGTACAGCGCCCGCGCCCTCGAAGGCTTCCCCATGGAGGCCATCCGCCCCCTCCTGCTCGCCGAAGACGCGCCCCAGCTCGGTCAGTTGTACTCCGCCTGGATGCTCGCCAAGGCCGGCCGCCCCGCCCCCTGGATCGCCCGCCGCCTCGGCATCCCCCTCGACGCCGTCCACCTCCTCGTCGACGCCGCCCGCTCACCGAAACTCGACCGGCGTCACTGACCGGGCACGGCATTCGCCTGCGCCACCAGGTACGGCACCAGCCCGCGCTCCGCCAACGCCACCCGCCAGGCGTTGCGCGCCCGCAGCAACTCCCCCGGCCCTTCCCCCGGCCCTTCCTCCTCCCCGTCCGCCGCCTCCGCCGACCGGGCCGCCGCACCCAGCAACCCCAGCCCGCCGACCAGCAGACTCACCGCCGCCACGCCGGCCGCGACCCACCCCGCGGTCAGCAGCCCGTGGGCCGGCACCTCCAAGTCCTCGGACAGCCCCAGCGCGTACCCGAGCAGCAGGAACGCCAGGGCCGCCGCCACCCCGATGATCGGCACGATCACCCCCAGCACCCCCCACCACCCCGACGCCCGCTCCCGCGCCGGCACGTCCACCGGCAGCCGCGCCACCGCGTCCGCATCCGCGCGCAGGGCCGCATAACGCTCGTACTCCGGCGCCGCCGCGGCCAGCACGAACTCCGCGTTCTCCCGCGCCACCCCCCGCAACCACTCCACCCCGCGCGCGCCACCCACGGCATCCCGCAGCGCCTCCCGCACCTGCGGCGCGGCGAGCGCCCGCCCGAGCTCCGTCTCGAAGTCGGCCCGATCCTGCTGCGGCAGCCGAAGCGGCTTGTACATGGTGCGTCCCCGTTCACCGGTCGTTTATTTCTACAGCACTGTAGAACATCACGGCGCACCACAGCAGCCCTGATCACCGGCGGGGTCACCCCTACGAGGGGTCGGCCAGGGGCACCCGGACCAGGGCGTCGCCGATCCTCCGGGCAAAGCTCCTCGTCAACTCCGACCACTCGATCGGGCCACGCGTCGAGAACAGCTCCAGGTCGAGGTGGGTGAGCGTCTTTGGCACGGAAGACCGGAACTCGGATGAACGGAACCGCTGGAGCACCTCGTTCGGGGTGCCCCTGCGAATCTCCGAGGTTTCGAAGAGCTCGCGATACGACATCACACGGGAAGGCCGAGACCGAGCACGTGGAAGACCTCCGTGTCCCCGGGAAAGGAGCCGATCCGACCGGCATCAATGCGATCGGCTTGCACGACCGGTCCGTTGACCGTGCTGCTGTTGATCGCGTTGGACTGGTCGACCACCGCTCGCGCCCCTCCCCCAGTGCAGGGAACGAGCGTAGGGCAGTCCGGGCTCAGGTCGTGGTGGTGAGGGTGGCGCGTTTGGCCTCGGCGGCGGCGGTCGGGGTGGCGCCGATGTTGGAGACGGTGGCGGTGAGGACGGCGTCGGCGCCGGGGATCCAGTTGAAGGTCCTGGACTGGAGGACGATCTGCCGTTGCTGCTGCGTCCTGTCGCAGATGACGTCGGCTTCGGCGGTGCGGCTGGAGCCGAAGGCGATCGAGGAGAAGTCCTGCGGGTCCTTCTGTTCGACGGAGACGGTGAGCGAGCGGGCTTCGGTGGCGACGGAGCAGAGGTAGCCGACGTCGACCCGGACGCGGCCGGGGAGTTTCGCGTCGATCTCGGCGTCGCCGAGGGTGGACGACCGTGGCGGCCGGGACCGGGCCGGTGACCGGGACCGGGCCGGCGGCCTGGGCGGGTGCGGCGAGGCAGGTGAGGCCGGTGAGGGTCGTGGTGGCGACCGTCAGGATGATCCACCGTTGCACTGCAACCTCCCGGTGCTGAGGACGTGTTGCGGCCGACGCTAACCGGACGACCGGACGGCCGCGCGCCGGGGCCGGGGCCGTCCGATCGTCACACCAACGGCTCAGCGCCCCATCGCGCCCGGTGCCACCGGCGCCGCCGTGTCACCGCCGCCGGAGCCAGACCGCCCAGGTCAGCACCGAGCAGAGCACGTACGCCGCCAGGAACCCCAGGTACGCCGCGTCCCCGTTGTGGCTGGCGAGGAAGGACTGCCGGAAGGCCAGGTTGACCAGCACCCCGCCGAACGCCCCGATCGCCCCTGCGAGCCCGATCAGTGCGGCGGACCGGCGCCTGGAGTCGGTCTCGGCGGCGGCAGGATCGGCGCCGGCGGCGACCGCCGACCGCGCAACGGCCTGGTAGTGGGCGGGGATCATCTTGTACGTCGAGCCGTTGCCGAGGCCGCTGAGGACGAACAGGGCGATGAACCCGGCGAGGAACAGCGGCAGCGAGCCCGCCCGGGACGCGGCGAGGACGACCGCCGTTCCGGCGCCCATGGCGAGGAAGGTGCAGAGCGTGACCACCGCCCCGCCGTACCGGTCCGCGAGCCGCCCGCCGACCGGTCGCAGCAGCGAGCCGAGCAGCGGCCCGAGGAAGGTGAGCGCGGCCGCCTTGACCGGGGTGTCGAAGCGCTCGTGGAACTGCACCTGCAGCACCTGCCCGAAGGCGAAGCCGAAGCCGATGAACGAGCCGAACGTCCCGATGTACAGGGTCGATACGGCCCAGCCGTACGGATCGCGGGCCACTTCGCGCAGGGCACGCCCTTCGCCTGAGGCCGAGCCGGGCGCCGAGCCGGCTGCCGAACTCCCGGACGCCACCGCCAGGTTGTCCATCCGCCACCACGCCCCCGCCGCCGCGAACACGATCAGCGGCAGGTAGAGCAGGGGCAGCAGCCGCGGGTGGGTGGCGCCGGCGGTGGTCAGCACCAGCAGTCCGAGCAGTTGCACGGCCGGTACGCCGAGGTTGCCGCCGCCCGCGTTGATGCCGAGTGCCCAGCCTTTGAGCCGGTGCGGGTAGAAGGCGTTGATGTTGGCCATCGAGGAGGCGAAGTTGCCGCCGCCGACCCCTGCCACGCAGGCGACGGCCAGCAGCGTCCCGTACGAGACCCCGGGTTCGAGCACGACGACGGCGAGCACGGTGGGAACGAGCAGCAGCAGGGCGCTGATCACCGTCCAGTTGCGTCCGCCGAAGCGGGCGACGGCGAAGGTGTACGGCAGTCGCAGCAGGGCGCCGAGCGCGGTCGGGAGGGCGGTGAGGGTGAACTTGCCTGCGGTGTCGATGTGGTACTCGGGCCCGAGGAAGAGGACGAGCACCGACCAGAGGCTCCAGACCGAGAAGCCGATGTGCTCGGAGAGGACGGAGAACACCAGGTTGCGGCGGGCGATCCGGGCGCCGGTGCGCTCCCAGAACTCCTCGTCCTCCGGGTCCCAACCGACCAGCGGAGCGGGCTTTCTCACGTCGAGGACGGCGGTCACTCCCCACCTCCGGAGACCTCGGAGCCGGCGACCCGCACCGGCCAGCGCCGCAGCACGGCGGGGGCGCCGTCAGGGGTGGTGTCCTCGTCCAGGCAGTGCCCGTCGGTGAGGTCGTAGACCTGCTTGTACATCGGGGAGATGAGGGTCGGCCGGTCGCCGCGACTGCCGAGCAGACCGCGGGAGAGGACAGGGGCGCCGCTGAACGGGTCGAGGTTGTCGACGGCGTAGAGCGTTCCGGCGCGGTCCCGGAAGAGGGCGACTTGACCCGCTTCCGGGAGCAACACCGCGACGCCGCGGCCGGGTTGCAGGTCGGCGAGGGCGCAGACGGCCTGCCAGCGGGTCCCGTCGTGGATCTGTACGGTCACGGGGTGAGCACCTCCAGTCGGGTTCCGGCGACGAGCACCGGGGTGTCGAGGGGGTGGCCGGCCTCGCCGGGGCGGGCGGGGCGGATCTGGCCGCGTTCGGGCACGAAGGTCACGGCGGGGTCGGGGGTGCCGGGGGCATTGACGAAGGAGGAGAAGCGCCGCATCCGCTCGGGGTCGGCCAGCGTCTCGGCCCATTCGTCCCGGTAGCAGCCGATGTGACGTGCCATCAGTTCGTCCAGCTCGGCCGAGATGCCGAGCGAGTCGTCCAGCACGACGGCCCGCAGGTGGTCGAGTCCGCCTTCCAGTCGCTCCAGCCAGACCGAGGTGCGTTCCAGCCGGTCGGCGGTGCGGATGTAGAACATCAGGAAGCGGTCGATGGCGCGGATGAGCGTGTCGCGGTCGAGGTCGGCGGCGAGCAGGTCGGCGTGGCGCGGGGTCATGCCGCCGTTGCCGCCGACGTAGAGGTTCCAGCCGGCCGAGGTGGCGATGATGCCGAAGTCCTTGCTCTGCGCCTCGGCGCATTCGCGGGCGCAGCCGGAGACGGCGGCCTTGAGCTTGTGCGGGGAGCGCAATCCCCGGTAGCGCAGCTCGAGTTCGATGGCGAGGGTGGTGGAGTCCTGGACGCCGTAGCGGCACCAGGTCTCACCGACGCAGGACTTGACGGTGCGCAGCGACTTGCCGTAGGCGTGTCCGGACTCGAAGCCGGCGTCGACCAACTTGCGCCAGATGACTGGCAGTTGGTCGACCGTGGCGCCGAACATGTCGATCCGCTGACCGCCGGTGATCTTGGTGTAGAGGCCGTGGTCGCGGGCGATCTCGCCGATCGTGATCAGGCCTTCGGGGGTGATCTCGCCGCCGGGCACCCGGGGTACGACCGAGTACGAGCCGTTGCGCTGCAGGTTGGCCAGGAAGTGGTCGTTGGAGTCCTGCAGCGCGCCCTGCTCGCCGTCCAGGATGTGGCCGTTGCCGAGGCTGGCCAGGATGGAGGCGACGGTCGGCTTGCAGATCTCGCAGCCCTCGCCGCCACTGCCGTGCGTGGCGAGCAGGTCGGAGAAGCTCGTCGCTCCGGTGACCCGGACGATCTCGTACAACTCGGCGCGGGTGTGGGCGAAGTGCTCGCACAGGCCCTTGAGGGTGCTGACCCCGGCGGCTTCCAGCTCCTCGGTGACGACGGTGCCGAGCTGCTTGAGGCAGCTGCCGCAGCCGGTGCCGGCCCGGGTGCACTTCTTGACGGCGGCGACGCTGTCGCAGCCCTGGTCGTGGACGGCGGCGCGCACCTCGCCCTGGGTGACGTTGTGGCAGGAGCAGAGCACCGCGTCGTCTGGCAGCGCGACCGGTCCGGCGGAGGCGAACCCGGTGGGCAGGACGAGCTGTTCGGGGGCGACGGTGAGCGGCTTGCCGCCGACGGCGAGCGGGCGCAGGGTGCCGTAGCCCTCGGTGTCGCCGACCAGGACTCCGCCGAGCAGCGCACCGTCGGCGCCGATGACGAGCTTGCGGTAGACGCCGCTGCGGCTGTCGCTGTAGAGCACGTCGAGGGCGCCCTCGGCGCTGCCGTGCGGGTCGCCGAAGCTGGCGACGTCCACGCCGAGCAGCTTGAGCTTGGTGGAGGTGTCGGCGCCGGTGAAGCCCGCGCCGCCGAGTTCCGCGAGGGTGCGCGCCGCCGTCTCGGCCATCTGGTAGCCGGGGGCGACCAGGCCGTAGACCCGGCCGTCGACGGCCTGGGCGCACTCGCCGATGGCGAGGATCGCCGGGTCCTCGGTGCGGCACCGGGCATCGACGACCACGCCGCCGCGCTGGCCGACCGGCAGTCCGCAGTCCCGGGCGAGCTGGTCGCGGGCGCGTACACCGGCCGAGAACACCACAAGGTCGGCGGGCAGTTCGCGCCCGTCGGAGAGGGCGAGGCCGCGGACCCGGCCGTCCGGGCCGGTGAGGACGCCGCCGGCGCCGGCGCTGGTGTGGACGGTGACGCCGAGGTCCTCGATCTTGCGGCGCAGCGTCGCGCCGCCGCCGTCGTCGACCTGTACGGCCATCAGCCGGGGCGCGAACTCGACGACGTGGGTGTCCAGTCCGCCGGCCCGCAGCGCGCCGGCCGCCTCCAGGCCGAGCAGCCCGCCGCCGACGACGACGCCGGTCCCGGCAGCCACCGCCTCGGCGCGGATGGCGTCGACGTCCTCGATGGTCCGGTAGACGTGGCAGCCGGGGGCGTCGGTGCCGGGCACCGGCGGCACGAAGGGCACCGAGCCGGTGGCCAGCACCAGTGCTTCGTACCGGACTTCGGAGCCGGAGCGGGTGCGCACCAGTCGCCGTTCACGGTCGATCGCGGTGGCCGGGTCGCCCAGGCGCAGGTCGATGCCGTGCTCGGCGAGGAAGCCCTGCGGGCAGAGCGCGAGGTCCTCGGTGGTGCTCCCGGAGAACAGCGCGCTGAGGTGGACCCGGTCGTAGGCGGGTCGGGGCTCCTCGGCGAGCACGGTGACCCGCCAGCCGCGCGCGGCCGGCTGCTCGGTCCAGGCTTCCAGGAAGCGCTGGCCGACCATGCCGTGGCCGACCAGGACGAGGTCCCGGACGGGCCGGACGTCCGAAACCGAACGGTCGTCTGTGGTCATCGCACTACTCCAGTCATGGCGGTTCCTCGGGTGAGCAAGTGCAGGGGGTGGCCGGCGAGTTCGCCGCTGTCGGCGAAGGCGCCGGCAAGCGCGTCCACGGTGGCCAGGTCGCCGAGCAGGATGGCGCCGACCAGGCGGTCGCCGCGCAGGACGAGCTTCTTGTAGCTGCCGCGGGTGGCGTCGGTGAGCCGCAGGACGTCGAGGCCGGGGTCGAGGGTCTCGTCCACGGTGCCGAAGGCCGCGTACTCCAGGCCGCCGGTGCTGAGCCGGGCGCGCGGGCGGGTGCCGGGGTAGCGGGCGTCCGGCTCGGCGCCGGAGAGCCGGCGGGCGAGGACGTCGGCCTGTTCCCAGGCGGGGCCGGCCAGGCCGTGGACGGTGCCGCGGTGTTCGGCGCAGTCGCCGATGGCGTACACGTCGGGGGCGACCGCCAGGCCGTCGTCCACCAGGACGCCGGTGGCGACGGGAAGTCCGGCGGCGTGGGCGAGCGCGGTGCGCGGGCGGGTTCCGCAGGCCAGGACGACCAGGTCGCAGTCGAGCCGGTAGCCGCCGGCCAGTTCGACGGCGCCGACCCGCCCCCGGCCTCCGGCCGGGGGCTCCCCCGTCCCGACGTGCACGGCGCGGGCGCGGTTGCCGGTGTAGCACTCGACGCCGAGCACCCGCAGCCGCTCCCGCAGCACCGCCGCCGCCTCGTAGTCGAGTTGACGTTCGATCAGATGCGGTGCCTGGTGGACGATTTCGGTACGGACGCCGAGCGCGGCCAGCGCCCGGGCGGCGCTCACCCCGAGCACCCCGCCGCCGATCACCACGGCCTGCTCGGCGCCGACCGCCTCCTCGGCGAGGCGCGCGCAGTCCTCCAGGGTGCGCAGCGTGTGCACCCCTTCGACCAGCCCGTACCCGTCGGCGCGGCGCAGTCCCCGGACGGGCGGCAGCACCGGGTTGGCGCCGGTGGCGAGGACCAGTTCGTCCCACGCCTCGACGCTGCCGTCCGCGAGCCGCAGCATCCGGCCGTCCACGTCCAGTGCGACGACCTCGCAGCCGGGCCGGGCCTTCGCCCCGCCGAGCGGAAGCGCGATCGCCTCCGCGTCGTAGCGTCCGGTCAGCACCTCGGCGAGCAGCACCCGGTTGTACGGGGCGCGCGGCTCGGCGCCGTACACGGTGACCGTGCCGGGCCCGCCGAGCGCGCCGTACCGTTCCGCGAAGCGGGCGGCCGCCATGCCGCCGCCGACCACGGCGATCCTCGGGGTCCTCGCGGGCGCCGCGGTGGTCGTCCCGGTCATCGGTGCCCTCGGGATCCTGAGGGTCCTCGGGGTCACTGGGATCCTCGGGGTCACTGGGATCCTCGGGGTCATCGGGTGACCTCCTGTTGCGCAGGCTCCACCCGGACGGCGCAGAGCTTGAACTCCGGCATCCGCGACACCGGGTCGAGCGCCGGGTTGGTGAGGCTGTTGGCCCGGCCGGCGCCGGCCCAGTGGAAGGGCATGAAGACGGTGTCCGGCCGGATCCCGTCGGTGATCCGCGCCGGGGCGACGGCCCGGCCCCGCCGGCTGGTGACCGCGACGGGCTCGCCGTCCGCGATCCCGAGCCGCTCGGCGAGCCGCGGGTGCAGTTCGACGTACGGGCCGGGCGCGGCCGCGTTGAGCTCGGCGACCCGGCGGGTCTGCGCGCCGCTCTGGTACTGGGAGAGCACCCGGCCGGTGGTCAGGTACAGCGGGTACGCCTCGTCCGGTTCCTCGGCCGCCGGGCGGTGGGTGACGGCGGCGAAGCGGGCCCGCCCGTCCGGGGTGGCGAAACGGTCGAGGAAGAGCCGGGGCGTGCCGGGGTGGTCCTCGGACGGGCAGGGCCAGAACACCCCGTCCTCGGCGACGATCCGGGCGTAGCTGACGCCCGCGTAGTCGGCGTCGCCGCCGGCCGAGGCACGCCGCAGCTCGTCGAAGGCCTGCTCGGCCTCGACCGGGAAGCCGTCCGCCGGGAAGCCGTCCGGCACCCCGAGCCGGGCGGCCAGTTCGCGCAGCACCCACAGCTCGCTGCGCACGCCCTCCGGCGGGTCGAGGGCGCGGCGGCGCAGGATCACCCGGCCCTCCAGGTTGGTGGTGGTGCCGTCCTCCTCGGCCCACTGGGTGACCGGCAGCACGACGTCCGCGAGCCGGGCCGTCTCGGAGAGCACCAGGTCCGCGACGACCAGCAGGTCCAGCGCGAGCAGCCGCTCGGTGACGTGCCCGGCGTTGGGCGCGGACACCGCCGGGTTGGAGCCGGCCAGCAGCAGCGCCCGGACGCCGTCAGGGCGGCCGAGGCCGTCCAGCAGCTCGTAGGCGGACTTGCCCGGGCCGGGGATCGTCGCCGGGTCGACGCCCCACACCGCGGCGACGTGCGCGCGGGCCGCCGGGTCCTCGATCGAGCGGTAGCCGGGCAGTTGGTCGGCCTTCTGGCCGTGCTCGCGCCCGCCCTGGCCGTTGCCCTGGCCGGTCAGGCAGCCGTAGCCGCTGTACGGGCGGCCGGCGTTGCCGGTGGCCAGGCAGAGGTCGATCCAGGCGCCGACGGTGTCGGTGCCCTTGCTCTGCTGCTCCGGGCCGCGCGCGGTGAGCACCATGCCGGTCGGCGCCTCACCGAACAGCCGTGAAGCCTCCCGGAGTTGGTGGGCGGGAACGCCGGTGATCCGCTCCACCCGGTCCGGCCAGTGGGCCATCGCCGATTCGCGCGCCCACTCGAAGCCGGTGGTCCGCTCGGCGACGAACTCCTCGTCCACCAGACCGTCCGCGATCACCAGGTGGAGCAGGCCGAGGGCCAGCGCCAGGTCCCCGCCGGGGCGCGGCTGCAGGTGCAGGTCGGCCAGCTCGGCGGTGCGGGTGCGGCGCGGGTCGACCACGATCAACGTGCCCCCGTTCTCCCGCAGTTCACGGAAGTAGCGGACGGCGGGCGGCATCGTCTCGGCCGGGTTGGCTCCGACCAGGATCAGGCAGCCGGTGTGCGGGATGTCCTCGAGCGGGAACGGCAGCCCGCGGTCAAGGCCGAAGGCCCGGCGGTGGGCGGCGGCCGCCGAGGACATGCAGAACCGGCCGTTGTAGTCGATGTTGGCGGTGCCCAGCACCACCCGGGCGAACTTGCCCAGCAGGTACGCCTTCTCGTTGGTCAGCCCGCCGCCGCCGAACACGCCGACCGCGTCCGGCCCGTACTCGGCCCGCGTCCGGGCCAGCCCGGCCGCCACCCGGTCCAGCGCCTCCGGCCAGCCGGCCGAGCGCAACGGCCCACCCGGCCGGTCCCGCAGCAGCGGGCCGGTCAGCCGGACGTCCCGGGCCAGCAGCGCAGGCGCCGAACGGCCCTTGCCGCAGAGCGCGCCGCGGTTCACCGGGAAGTCCGGGCGCTCCAGCACCTCGACCGGCAGGTCCGGGGCCGCGGTGCCCGTGCCCGGGTTGGCCAACGTGCCCGCGACCGGCGACAGCCGCATGCCGCACTGCAGCGAGCAGTACGGGCAGTGCGTGTCGGTGGCGGCCACCGCGGGCTCGCCGGCCGGGTCGGCCACAACGGCGATGGGGCTGGTCAACGTCATGCCGAGAAATTTCGCCACCCGCTGTTTCGCGATCGGGTCGCCGATGTTGCGGGCGCGGTACACCTCGCTCACGGCGCCCGGCCACCGGGGTGCACGGCCGGACATCTGCCGTAACCGGAGCGGCACTTTCACTTACCGGCAAGTGACGGGCGGGCAATGATGCCGTAACACGCGCGGCGGAGGCTGGCCCGCATGGCAGCAACCCTCACCCAGCCAGGACCGCTCACCGGCTTCACCGTCGGGGTCACCGCCGCCCGCCGCCGCGAGGAACTCACCGCCCTGCTGACCCGGCGCGGCGCGCAGGTGGTCGAGGCGCCGGTGCTGCGCATCCTGCCGCTCGCCGACGACCTCGCCCTGCGCAAGGCCACCGACCGCTGCCTGGCCGCCCCCCTCGACTACGTGGTGGCCACCACCGGGGTCGGCTGGCGCGGCTGGATGAGCGCGGCCGACGGCTGGGGCCGGGGCAGCGCGCTCGCCGAGGCCTGCCGCGGCGCGGTGGTGCTCAGCCGCGGCCCCAAGGCCACCGGCGCGGTCCGCGCCAGCGGGCTGGACGAGGGGTACTCCCCCGGCACCGAGGCCACCGACGAGCTGCTGACCTGGCTGCTCGCCCGCCCGCTGGCCGGGCGCCGGATCGCCGTCCAGGAGCACGGGGTGCGGCTGGACGCATTCGCGGCGGCGCTGCGTGAGCGCGGCGCCGAGGTGATCTCCGTCCCGGTCTACCGCTGGGCGCCCCCGGAGGACCCGGGCGCGGTCAGACGCCTGCTCGACCAGACCGTACGGCGCCAACTGCACGCCCTCACCTTCACCAGCGCCCCCGCGATCACCGCCCTGCTCGCCGCCGCCGAGACCGAAGGGCTGTACGAGGCGCTGGTCGACGCCCTGCGCGAGGACGTCCTGCCGGTCTGCGTGGGCACCCTGTGCGCCCGGCCGCTCACCGACCTCGGCCTGCCCGCAGTCCACCCCGAACGCGGCCGGCTCGGCTCGCTGGTCCGGCTGCTCGCGGACGTCCTCCCCGGCCGCGGCAGGCGCGAAGTTCCCCTCGCCGGACAGCTGTTGACCCTCCAAGGGAACGCCGCACTGGTCGACGGGCAGAGCCACCTGCTCAGCCCGCGCGGCGCCGCCGTCCTGCGCGCCCTCGCCGAACACCCCGGCCGGGTGCTCAGCCGCGCCGAACTCCTGCGCGCCGCCTGGCCGGACACCGGCGCCGACGAACACGCCGTCGAGGCCGCCGTCGGCCGGCTGCGCGCCTCGCTGGGGCCGCACGCGACGCTGATCCGCACCGTCCCCAAGCGCGGCTACCGGCTGGCGGCGGGCTGATGAAGCCGGTCCTGCTCGCCGTCGCCCACGGCAGCCGGGACCCGGCGGCGGTCACCGCAACACGCGCCGTGCTGCGGCTGATTCGCACACTCCGCCCCGAACTGACCGTCCGTTGCTGCTTCCTGGACCTCGCCCGCCCCTCGCTCGACCAGGCGCTCGCCCGACTCTCCGGCCGGCAACCGATCCTGGTCCCCCTCCTCCTCGGCACCGGCTACCACATCCGGGTCGACATCCCCGCCGTCCTCGCACGCGCCGGCCTCCCCCACGCCCGGCTCGCCCCCGCCCTCGGCCCCCACCCGCTGCTCGCCGAAGCCCTCGCCGACCGCCTCGCCGAGGCCGGCGCCCCGCCCGACGCCTCCGTGGTCCTCGCCGGAGCCGGCTCCTCCGACCCCACCGCGCTCGCCGACACCACCCGGATGGCCGGTCTTCTCGCCGCCCACCTCGGCCGCCCGGTCACCCCCGCCCACCTCTCCGCCGCCACCCCCACCCCCCACCAGGCAGTGGCCGAGCTCCAGGCCACCGGTCACCCCCGGGTCGCCCTCGCCACCTACCTCCTCTCACCCGGCTTCTTCGCCCGACGCGCGGCCACCACCCCCGCCACCTGGACCGGCGCCCCACTGGCGGCCCACCCCGCCGTGGCCCGACTGATCCTCCACCGCTACGACCAGGCCCGCACGGCCACCGGACTCCTGACGGCCGCCTGACCAGCCCGCCGAACCGCCATGGCCCCGGTCACCGCCTGCTGATCCCCCACACGGCCCAGGACACTGAGCGCGTCGAGGCCCCGGGACGTTCACCACCGACGTGGTGAGAACCACACCGCTTCCCTCGCGCAACAGCGGCACCAACGCCTGCACCGTGAAGTACGGGCCCTCGGCGTTGATGCCGAACAGCTCGTCCTACATCTCCTCCGTCGTCGAGTCGAACGGCGCGGACGCAGTGACGCCGGTGTTGACGAACAGCGCGTCCACTGGCGGAGGCGGCGACGGAGCCCGCCGACGTCTACGTCCGGGCCACCGGCACGTGACAGGGCCCGCCGCGCCGCCCCGGGGCGGCGGGCCCTCCTGGAAGAACGGCTACCGCCGGGCGGCGGCGCGCTCGCCCCGGGCGTTCCCGTCCTCGCCCTGGTCGTCCTCGTCCCAGCCGTCCCAGCCGTCGCTGCGGTCGCGGTACAGGGTGAAGCGGTCGAACAGCACCGGCGTCGGGGCCGGGTTCGCGGCGGTGGCCGGCACCGAGTGGTAGTAGGACACCGTGATGGTCGTCCGGCCGCCCGGGACCAGCCCGGGGTCGACGTCGAAGACGGCGACGCCGTACGGGAATTGGGTGTCCGGGTCGGTGACGGCCGACCAGTGGGCCTTCTCCTTGGCGTCCGGGTCGGCCTTGAAGGTGAGCCGCTGGGTGCGCACGCTCGCCTCGCGGACGCCGTTCTCGTCGGCGGGCAGGTAGACGTCGTCGTGGCCGGCGGTGCCGCCGCCGCCCAGGATGAGGTGGACGGTGCCCTGCGAGGTGTCGATCTGCCGCAGGTCGTCGTCGGCGACGGCCGGGGTGAGCAGGCCGCCCGGTTCGGTGCCGCGCACCGGGTGGGTGCGCTCGTAGTCGTGGTCGTGGCCGGCGAGGACGAGGTCGACGCAGTGGCGGTCGAGCAGCGGCAGCAGCTTCTCGCGGATACCCATGTCGCCGCCGTGGCTGGCGGCCGACGAGGACATCGCGAACTGGTGCAGGTAGACGACGATCCAGTCCACCGAGCGCCCGCCCCGGGCGCGTGACAACAGCCGGTCCAGCCAGCGGAGTTGGGCGCCCTCGCTGTAGTCGCTGATGTAGATGGACTGCCCGGTGGCCGGGTCGATGCTGGCGTCGTCCTCGACCGCGATCTCGTTGCCGTCCAGGCTCACGAAGAGCACCGAGCCGACCTGGAAGCCGTACCAGTTGCCGCAGTGGTCGCGGGTGCCGTTGTCCGGCAGTTCGAAGCGGGTCAGGTAGGAGGCGTATCCGAGGTCGCCGCCGCCCGCCTCCACCTCGTGGTTGCCGGGCGTGGGCATCCACGGGCGGTTGGCGGCCGACGTCGCCATGTTGTTCATGAAGGCGTTCCACGCCTGCGGTTGGCGCTGCGGGTTGTTGTTGGCGTACGCGAGGTCGCCGTTGAGCAGGTGGAACAGCGGTGCGAACTGCTCGACCTGCCGGACGGCGGCCGCGCCGTGGATCGAGGACTTGCTGAACACGTTGTCGCCGGTGCCCAGGTCGCCGAAGCTGGTGAAGCGGAACGCGGCCCGGCCGCGCGCGGGCGCGGTGCGGAAGGTGCCGCGCACCGGCTGGGCGCCGTCGTGCAGCACCTCGTAGACGTACGTGGTGTCGGGCTGCAGGCCGGTCAGTCGGGCGTGGTGGGTGAAGGTCTCGACCTTGTTGAGCCCGTCGACGTAGCTGCGGGTGCGCGCGTCCACCGTACGGCCGGCGCCTTCGCGCGGGGTTCCGATCCGCACCCGGGGGCGCTGTACGGAGGCGGCCGTCGCCCAGGAGACCGTCATCTCGCGGGACGGCTCGGCGCCCCACTGCAGGTGGATCTGCTCCGGACCGGGGGTGCCGGCGACCGCCGGCTGCGTCCACAGCAGCGTGGACGCGGGCAGCGCGGCGAGCGCGCCGACCGCCGTCCCCGTCCGAAGGACCGTTCTACGGGAAGGACGTGTCGAAGAGTGTGCCACCACTGCCGCCTCCAGGGCTCCGGGAATCGCCCAGGAGGCTCCCAGCCGAACCGCACGGCCGGACCACACCCGACCGTGCGGACGGCGAACGGCAGCTGAACACCGGTCGGCCGGAAAACCTTCGGTACACAACCTGCCGGGCGACCTCACGGGCGAACTGACAGGCGGACTGACCGGCGAACCGACCGACGAACGCGGTGCTCAGCCGGTGACCACGCCCGGCAGGCCGGTGGCGACCCCGTCCAGGGCGTGCGAGCAGACGCAGTCCCGCTCGGCGGGCAGGCTCTCCAGCGCCTTGAAGAGCACGGTGCGCAGCCGGTCGACATTCCCGGAGAAGACCTTCAGCACCTCCGCGTGGGTGACGCCCTCGCCGCTCTCCACGCCCGCGTCGAGGTCGGTGACCAGCGCGAACGAGGTGTAGCAGAGGACGAGTCCACGGGCCGGCACGGCCTCCGGCTGTCCGGTCATGCCGACCACCGACCAGCCGTCGGCGGTGAACCAGCGGGATTCGGCGCGGGTGGAGAAGCGCGGCCCCTCGATCACCCAGCACGTACAGCCCCGTGCCGCCGATCACGCCCAACTCGGCCCGTACGGTGCCCTGATCGATCGTCATCGTTCGTACTCTTCTTCGAGGAACGTCCCGGTCACTCTGGGATCGGCGGGTGAAGGGGGGTACGGCCGGTTGGCCGCGGGCCGGCGGGGTGGTCCCGGGCGGCCGTGCGGGTGACTTGCCGGACGTGTCGGCGGCGCGGCGCCCCATCAGTCGTGCGTCGGTGGAAGTGCGCCGCCTCCGGACGGCGCGCGTCCTGTCCCCGAACCTGAGAGCCGCCGATGCCTGCCACCGCCTGTCTCCGTCGCCTCGTCCCCACCGCGCTCTGCGCCCTCACCGTGGCCCTCGCCGCCCCTGCGGCCCACGCCGCACCACCGGGCCCCGCCACCGGGTCCGACCCCGGCCGGCCGGGCGGCGACCGGTACGACTGGGACAGGGTGGCGGCCTGCGAGAGCAGCGGCAACTGGCGCGTCAACACCGGCAACGGTTACTACGGCGGCCTCCAGTTCGACCAGCCCACCTGGCGCGAGAACGGCGGCCTCGCCTACGCCCCGCGCCCCGACCTCGCCACCCGCGACCAGCAGATCGCCGTCGCCCGGCACCTCGCCGGCCGCCGCGGCCTCTCCCCCTGGCCGGTCTGCGGCGCCCGCGCCACCCGCCGCCACGACCGCGACGGCGCCCTGCCGCCCCGGGCCACCACCCCGCCGCCCGCGGCCGCCCGGCCTTCCCATTCCGCCCCCGCTGTCTCCGCCTCCGATTCCGGTTCCGCCTCCGGTTCCGGTTCCACGGACGGCACCTGGACCGTCCGCGAGAACGACAACCTCGCCGACCTCGCCGAGAGCCTCCACGTGCCCGGCGGCTGGCCCGCCCTCTACGCCCTGAACCGCCGCACCGTCGGCGAGGACCCGGACCTCATCCAGCCCGGCATGGTCCTCGACCTCCCGTCCTGACCCCCCTCCCGACCCGCCGCCCACGCCCTCCCCTCCCGGGCGTGGGCGGCGCCACGCTGTCAGACGGCCGGGAGCACCGCCGCGAGCACCGGGAACGACGGCGGCCCGCCCGCTCACCGGGAGCGGACGGGCCGTGGTGCAGGCGCCGGGGGGGCCGAGGGGGTCAGGGGCCGCCGGTCAGCCGACGTGTACGCGCGGGCGGCGCGAGCGGTCCGGCTCGGCCTCGCGCAGCACCTCGCGGGTGACCGGCGCGACCTCGCCCTGTCCGAACAGGAAGAACCGCAGGAACTGGGCGAAGGGGTTGCCCTCGGTCCACTCGAAGTAGAGGTGCGGCCGCTGCCCGGTGCGGTCCCGGACGGTGAGCGCCAGCGCGGCGATCGCGTTGGAGATGCTGGAGCTCTCCAGGGTGAGCACCCGGTAGCGCCCGTGCAGGACCTCGCCCCGGACGGTCAGCGCGGACTCGAAGTCGGAGGCGTCGCGGACGGTCACCTCGACGAAGACCAGGTCGTCCTCGCCGGGGATGTCGTTGTCGGCGCGGATCTGGCGGATCTTGTCGCGGTACTCGGCGTGGTCGCGGTGGCTCGGCTCGTTGGCGATCAGCCGCAGCGGACGGTGCGCGTAGTCCCTGATGAAACGTTCCGCCACATCGTCCAGCTCCACGTTCGTGACCCGCAGCTCGAAGGCCCGGCGCAGCCGGGAGAGCAGCGAGACCAGGATGATGCCGGCGATGAAGCAGGCGCCGATCTTCAGACCGTCGGGGCGCTCCATCACGTTCAGCACGGTGGTGTAGAGGAAAACGGCGGAGATCGCCGCGAAGGCGACGGTCCAGCCCCGCTCGCGCTTCTTGTACGCGGCGATGGTGACGGCGATGGCCGCCGAGCTCATCAGCACCAGCACACCGGTCGCGTAGGCGCCGCCCTGGGCGTCCACGTCGGCGTCGAAGATCCAGGTGATCAGGAAGGCGACCAGGGTGAGCACGATCACCATCGGACGAACGGCACGTGCCCAGTGCGGCGCCATGCCGTAGCGCGGCAGGTAGCGGGGCAGCAGGTTGAGCATGCCCGCCATGGCCGAGGCACCGGCGAACCAGAGGATGACGATGGTGGACAGGTCGTAGACGCTGCCGAAGGCGCCGCCGAGGTACTCGTGCGCCAGGTACGCCAGGGCACGTCCGTTGGCGTCGCCCCCGGGCTTGAACTGGTCGGCCGGGATGAGCAGCGTGGTGATGAAGCTGGTGGCGATCAGGAAGCAGCTCATGATCACGGCGGCGGTGGTGAGCAGCTTGCGGGTGCCGCGGATCCGGCCCGCCGGGTTGGCCCGGGTGTCATCGGCGTCGCCCTGGATGTGCGGCATCACGGCCACACCGGTCTCGAAGCCGGACATGCCCAGGGCCAGCTTGGGGAAGAGCAGCAGGGCCACGCCGACCATGAGGGCGGGGTTCCCGTGCTCCGTGGTCAGTGCGCTGGTCCAGTCGGTGACCACGTGCGGGGCCTGGATGATCTTCCAGACACCGACCGCCACGACGACCACGTTGAGCGCCAGGTAGATCCCGACCAGGAAGACCGCCAGGCCGATCGCCTCGCTGAAGCCCTTGAGGAAGACCGCGCCGAGCAGCGCGACCAGCAGCAACGTGATCAGGACCTGCTTCCCGCTGAGGACGCCGGTCAGGTGCGGGTTCTCCACCAGGTGCGCGCTCGCGTCGGCGGCGGACAGCGTGATGGTGATGATGAAGTCCGTCGCCGCGAAGCCGAGCAGCGCGAGCACGAAGAGCTTGCCCTTCCAGAAGGACAGCAGCCGCTCCAGCATCGAGATCGAGCCCTCGCCGTGCGGGCTCTCCTGGGCCACCCTCCGGTAGACCGGCAGCGCGCCCAGCAGGGTCACGATCACCAGCACGATCGTCGCGATCGGGGACAGCACGCCGGCCGCGAGGGCGGCGATGCCCGGCTGGTAACCGAGCGTGGAGAAGTAGTCGACGCCGGTCAGGCACATGACCCGCCACCAGCGCTGACCCTCGTGCGCATCCTGCGCGCCGTGCGGCGCGGAGTTCTCCGCCTCCGCGTCACCGTGCGTGTCCGCGTCCTCCGCGGTCTTGGATGCGGACACATCCGCCAGCAGCCAGTTGCGCACGCGTATTCGCGCCGACGGAGAAGCCACCACCGGCTTCTCCGTCGACCCCGTCGAACCCGACGAAACCACCTTGCACCTCTTGTTTAAAGACCCCGTAAAAGCGCCGTCGGGCGACGGCAGTGCGCCAGGCTATGCGACCACCGTTAAGGAGACGTCATCGGCCCGCGTTAAGAAAGCGTCATGAAGACGCAGGTCGGCGTGGGTGGCACGGTGCAGTGGCCCGGGTGCGGGACCCGGCGGCGCAGCGGGCGGACCCCGAGTCGCCGGGGCGGCTCGGGGTCCATCGGGGCGGCTCGGGGTCCGCCGGGGCGGCTCGGGGCGCGGGGGCGCCGGCGGACCCCGCGCTCAGGCCCGGTAGCCGAGGACGGTCATCATGCCCGCCTCCGCGTGGTACACGTTGTGGCAGTGCACCATCCACAGCCCCGGGTTGTCGGCGTCGAAGTCGACGGCCAGGGTCGTACCCGGCAGCACGATCGCGGTGTCCTTGCGCGGGCCGTCGCCGGGCAGCGCGAAGCTGTGTCCGTGCAGGTGGACGGGGTGCCACATGCTCGTGCTGTTGCGGAACTCCAGCCGCACCCGCTCGCCCGCGGCCACCGGGTAGCGCTGCGCCGGGTCGTACCGGCGGCCGTTGAACGCCCAGTCGGCCTTCGCCATGCCGCCGGTGAGCTCCAACTGCACCGTGCGGTCAGGGGACTTGGCGGGCAGTCGGACACTCGGGGCGGCCTTGAGCTGCCCGGCGGTGACCAGCCGGCCGTCCAGCTCGGCCGGGCGCACCGAGGCGTCGGGCGCGGCGCCACCGCCGGTGCGCAGCACGGCCAGCGCGGTGGCGTTCTTGCCCTCGGCGAGCGCGGTCAGCGGGAAGACGCCGTCCTTGGCGGTGACCAGGACGTCGTAGCGTTCGCCCATGCCGAGCAGCAGCGCCTGGGTGGTGGCCGGTTCGACCGGGAAGCCGTCGGTGTGGGTGACGGTCAGCTCGTGGCCGCCGAGGGCGACACGGTAGGCGGTGTCGCCACCCGCGTTGATCAGCCGGATCCGGATCCGGTCACCGGGCTTGGCGGTGAAGGTCTCGGGCGCGGTGGCGAGGCGGCCGTTGACCAGGTGGAACGGGTAGGCGACGTCGCCGGCGTCGCCGCCGAGCAGGGGGCTCCGGGCGCCCATCAGCATCCGGGCGGGGCCGGCGGCTGCGCCCGCAGTTCCGCCCGCGTCCGTCCCGGGCATCGTCGGCATCCCCGTCATCCCCGTCATCCCCGACATGTCATGGCCGAAGTTGCCCGAGCCGCCGGAGCCGCCCGAGTGGTCCATCCCGCCCATGCCCTGGGCGAGTTCGGCGAGGACCGCGTCCGGGGTACTGCCGTCGATGCCGTCCACCCAGTCGTCCAGGACGACGGCCCACTCCTTGTCGTAGCGCAGCGGCTCCTTCGGGTCCTCGACGATCAGCGGCGCGTACAGGCCGCGGTCCTGCTGGACGCCGGAGTGCGGGTGGAACCAGTACGTGCCCGGGTGGGCGAGCGCGAAGCGGTAGTCGAAGGAGGCGCCGGCCTTGACGACGGCCTGGGTCAGGCCCGGCACGCCGTCCATGTCGTTGCGCAGCGCGAGGCCGTGCCAGTGCAGCGAGGTGGGCTGCGGCAGGTGGTTGGCAAGGGTGACGGCGAGCGTGTCGCCGACGGTGGCGCGGACCTCCTGGGCCGGCAGACGGTCGCCGTACGCCCAGCTGCGGACGGTGCGGCCGCCGAGGTCGAGGGTGGTCTCGGTGGCGGTGAGCGTGATCTTCCGCTCCGGGCCGGGGTTGCGCTTCGCCTCGGCGGCGGCGACCTCGGGACCGTTCGGGGCGACGAATCCGGCGGGGGCGGCGGAGGCCTGGGCGCTCGCACCGGCCGGGGCGCTCGCACCGGCCGTGTCGCCGGTGGCGCCGTGGTTCATGGACGCGTGGTCCATGCCCTTCATCGAGTCGGACGAGCAGGCGGTGAGCAGGCCGGTCCCGGCGGCGGCGAGCGCGGCGCCGAGGACGGTACGACGGGTGGGTGTACGCATGACGGAGTGCACCTCGTGCGGTGGTGGTGTGGGCATGCAGGACTTCGCGTCAGCCGTTCCCCGCGCGGGCGCGAGCGCTTCGGAGCGCACGCGGGCACGGGACGGCGGGCGCGCGCCTACTGACGCAGCACCGAGAGCCGGGCGAGGAGTATCCGGCCGCCCCCGGGCGGGGGCAGCGCGCGGACGGCCCGCAGCAGGCGGGCCCGCACGTCGGCGGCCGCGTCGCCACGGCGGCGCAGCAGCGGGCCGGCGGCGAGCAGCACCAGGGTCCAGGCGGCGAGGACGGCGAGGCAGACCGTCATCGGGTCCATGCCACCGTCGGAGGAGACCGGGTCGGCGGTCGCGGACCGGACGGGCTCGGCAGGTCCGGGCCGGCCGGCCATCACGTGGTGTTCCGGCGGCTGCTGCGCCGCGACCGCGCGAGGCCCCGGATCCCTGTGCCCGCCGTGATCCGCGTACCCGCCGTACCCGCCGTGTCCACCGGTCGGATGGCCGAGCGTGTGCATCGTCACGACACCGAGCAGCAGCGCGGCCAGGAGCAGCAGGCGAAGCGCCCACGGCACCGAGGGACCGAACGGCTGCCGCTGCGCCATCCTCCGCCTCCCGACCGCTTCCGCGTCCACTTCCGCCCGCGTGTACCCCCACAGGGTATCGCGAACTGCGGCGGCGGACCGACTCGGAGTCAACCCCGTTCACCCTCTTGGCAGGTGCAATTTCACATTGCTATGTTACGGCTCACTCGAGGGCGCCCCAACCCCGCAACGCCCGCCCTCGCCTCCCCCGGCAGTCCCGGGCCGGAACCCACGGCACTGCCGCCGCGCACCGCCCTGCCACTTCCCCCTCCAGGAGATCCGGTGTCAACTTCCCGCGTTGCCAGGCGAGTCCTGCTCGCCTCCGCCATGGCCGTCACCCTCACCCTGCCCACCCTGCAGACGGCCCAGGCCCTCACCCCGACACCCACGACCACCTCCCCCTCCGCCACCGCCTCCACCACAACGGCCGCTGCCAACCCCACCCCGGCCGGCCCGGCCACCCCGGCCACGGCCGACCAGCCCACCGCCTACGACGACGCCGAACACCTCGGCACCGCCACCGCCAAGCCCGGCGCCCCCGCCCCGGCCCCCGGCGGCGGCTCGCTCGGCACCGGCCTCGTCCCCGGCCTGCTGCCCGACCACGTCGGCGCCCCCGCCCCCACCGCGGACCAGGTGGCCGCCGCACCCTCCGCCACCGCACCGCGCACCGCCGCCGGCGTGCCCTGTACCGTCGACGGCTTCACCGGCCTCGGCGCCGACCAGCTGACCGCCTTCCTCACCGACCCGGCCGTCACCGCCGACGGCTGCCTGCGCTCCGTCATCTGGACCTGGGACGCCCGCTTCACGACCACCATGGACAACGCCCACGTCCGGGCGGTCGCCGACCGGATCACCCAGCTGTCCGCCACCGACGACGGCACCGGCGCCTCACACCTGTACGAGCTGTGGACGTACCTGCACGCCACGGCCTACCACGCCTACGGCCACCACGAGTTGAACCTCGGCGACCCGGCCACCCTCGGCTCCGTCCAGCAGGCGATCACGGCGTACGCGGGCAGCGCGCACGCCTTCGACCGCACGGACCTCGCCGCGAACATCCTGCGTGAGACCGCCATCACCGCCGGCGCCGACGGCCTGCGCCAGCACAACCTCGGCCTCGCCCGGCGCATCCTGGGCGTCCTCGCCCCCGGCACGACCGTCGCCGACAGCGGCCCCTGGGGCAACGCCGTCCTCCAGGCGCTCAACCTCAACTACCTCGGCATCTACAACCAGGACCCGGTCTTCCTCGCCGCCGTCGCCGCCGACGCCGACTACCGCGCCGCGTTCCGCGCCTACGCCTCCTGGGGTCACCTCAAGGGCACCAAGAACGCCTGGGCCGCCCGCGACGCCGTCGCCGAGTACGGCCGCTTCGGGCAGGTCCCGGCCCTGCGCGACGCCACCCTCGCCGACCTCGGCCCGGTGATCGCCGCCACCAAGACCGCCTTCGGCGAGTGGTCCGACCCGTGGGCCAAGGCCATCGGCTGGGCCAACACCTACGGCGTCTGCAAGCAGTACGGCGTCTGCATCTCCGACCTGGAGACGAAGCTCTTCCCGCACACGTACACCTACGACAACGGCGCCATCGAGGTCCGCACCGCCCTCGACAAGGCCACCGTCGACCAGATGTACTACGCGAGCAAGCAGGTCAAGAGCCAGTACTTCCGCGTCCTCGGCACCGACCAGCCGCTCGCCGGCGACGTCAACTCCACCCTGCACATCCACCTGTACGCCTCGCGCGCCGACTACGAGGTCTACCAGCCGATCCTCACCGGCTACAGCACCAGCAACGGCGGCATGTACATCGAGAGCGGCGCCACCTTCTACACCTACCAGCGGCGCGTCCCGCAGGACTCGATGCTCACCCTCGAGGAACTGTTCCGCCACGAGTACGTGCACTACCTCAACGGCCGCTGGGCGGTGCCGGGTTACTTCGGCGACCCGCGCTGGTACGCCAACGACAAGACCACCGCGATGGACGAGGGCACCGCCGAGTTCTTCGACGGCTCCACCCGCGACCAGGGCATCCTGGTACGCAAGTCGCTGGTCCGCAAACTCGCCGCCGACGAGGCCGCCGGCATCCCCCGGATGACCATCGCCCAACTCCTGCACGCCCGTTACACCGACACCCCGGCGTTCCACTTCTACAACTACGCCGGCACCTTCTTCGAGTTCCTCTGGCAGCAGCACCCCTCGCTGCTGCGCGAGATGTACGGCTACCAGCGCGCCGACGACCCGGCCGGCTTCGACGCCTGGCGCGACCGCGTCGGCGCCGACGCCGCCCTGCAGGGCGAGTACTCCGCCTTCCTCGACGCGCAGATCAAGAACGTCGACAACCTGTACGTCCCGTCGACCTCCTTCATAGCCGACGGCGCTCTCGACCTCTCCGACGCCTCCGACGTCCAGGACGAGTTCGCCGGTGCCACCGGAGCCACCCCCACCTGCAAGAACAACGGCGACTGGGCGAACAAGCCGATGCGCTTCATCTGCACCGGCAAGATCACCGCCAACCTCTCCGACGCCAAGAACCCGGACAAGGTCTTCAAGGACATGTCCGACACCGTGGACTACTTCATCCTCACCCGCACCAAGAACGTCGAGGAAGCGAACAACCTCAACGACATGAACTGCAGCTTCGGCAAGGTCGACGTCTGGACCAACGGCAAGGCCGGAACCGCCGACTACACCTGCGAGGGACCGCTCCGCCGGTAGCCGCCGGTAGCTGCCGGTTCAGCCGATTCCCGGGCGCGGTACGGACAGTGGGATCCGTACCGCGCCCGGCCCACATCCCCTCAACGCCTCGCTCAGTCCCCCCGCGCCTGCCGGACCGCCGCCGCCAGGTGCTCGCGGAACCAACGATGGCCCGGATCCGCCGAGTTGCGCGGATGCCAGGCCATCCCCGGTTCCAGCGGGGCGAGTTCGAGCGGGATCGGGAAGGTGCGCAGACCCAACGCGGCCATCGTCTCCGGCAGCCAGCACCGTCAGGACTTCAGGAAGGCGAGGATGTCGGGGTTCAGGACGTCCGGGTGGACCTGCAGCATCCCATGTGGGTAGCCCTCGTAGCTCTTGAGGGTTCCGTTCTTGAGGAGTTTCGCGGTAAGCGGTCCGGAGTCCTCGTAGGGGACGACCTGATCTCCTGTGCCATGGCAGACCAGAACAGGGATGTCGATCTGCTTGAGGTCCTCGGTAAAGTCCGTCTCGGAGAAGGCTTTGATGCACTCGTAATGGGCGTTGGCCGCGCCCATCATGCCCTGGCGCCACCAGTTGTCGATCAGGCCCTGCGAGACCTCCGCGCCCGGCCTGTTGAAGCCGTAGAACGGGCCCGTAGGGACATCGATGTAGAACTGCGCGCGATTGGCGGTGAGCGCTGCGCGGAACCCGTCGAAGACGTCGATCGGCGTACCGCCAGGGTTTTTATCAGACTTGACCATGATCGGCGGCACCGCGCCGACCAGCACCGCCTTGGCCACTCGTCCGGCCTTGGCGCGCGCTGCGTACCGTGCCACCTCGCCGCCGCCGGTCGAGTGGCCGATATGGAAGGCCTCCCGGAGGTCGAGAGCGTCGGTCAGCGTGATGACATCGGCCACATAGGTGTCCATGTCGTGGCCGGTCGAGGTCTGGGTGGACCGGCCGTGACCCCGGCGATCGTGCGCGATCACACGGTAGCCGTGCGACAGGAAGAACAGCATCTGGTTGTCCCAGTCATCCGCACTCAGCGGCCATCCGTGGTGGAAGACCACCGGCCGGCCGTCGCGCGGCCCCCAGTCCTTGTAGAAGATGTCCGTGCCGTCGGCGGTGGTGATCGTGGTCATTGCTGAACCTTCTGCTCGAAAGGGGGAGTTCTGGAAAGCAGGACGACGGATGGGCAGAGTAGAAATGAGGGCAGCCTCAAGACTGAATACCGGCCGCTGGGAGATCTCCCGACAGCTTATGCTCGGCCCGGGAACTCCACATCTCAGCGCCATCAAGGGCGAGAGGGTTCCCCTTCATGACGGACATCTCTGGATCTTCGCCCGTCCGGACCAATGCGGGCGACCTGTTGGAATCCGTATCGCCTGGGCCTGGGCACCGCCGTGACCAGCGTGATCTTCCTGGCCGCGATCCTCGTCACGGTCGTCCACCTCACGCGCAGCCGCAGCGATGTCATCGAGGCCGACGGCCCGGCCCGAACCCCGCGGGCGGCGAACCCGGCGCGTGAGCGGATCATGCTCGGCTACTACGCCTTCGTGGCCACCTGGCCCTCCCTGCGGCTGCCGAGGCCGAAGGAGCCCCTACCTGAGGCGGGAACCCGGACCGCCCCCTGAGGAACAACCCCTAAGGGCGTAGACACGCTCGCCAGTGGGCATGGCACGGTCGTAGTGCAACGCCATCAGCCGTGAGAAGGTGCCACGTATGAGTGCGGTGAAATTCATTCTCAATGTCATCTGGCTGGTTTTCTGCGGAATTTGGATGGCCCTGGCCTATGTTGTCGCCGGAATTATCTGTTGCCTGCTTGTCATTACCATCCCATTTGGCATTGCGTCCTTTCGGATCGCCGGCTTCATCCTGTGGCCGTTCGGGCGGACGGCGGTGGAGCGGCCGGACGCCGGGGCCGCGTCCTGCGTCGGCAACGTCATCTGGCTGGTGTTCGCCGGGTGGTGGCTGGCCCTCGCACACCTGATCACCAGCGTTCCGCTGTTCCTGTCGATCATCGGGATCCCCTTCGGCTGGGCGAACCTCAAGATGATCCCGATCTCCCTGATGCCGCTCGGCCGCGAGATCGTCCACACCGACCAGGAGTGGGGCGCCCGGTAACTCGCACGACCCACGGACGGCCGGCGAGGCGGAAAGGCCGCGCCGGCCGTCGGCGTTTTCGGACGTACGAGCAAGTGGCGGCGCCCGGGCCATGAGCGCTGGGAGGTGTGCGTCGTCACCGCGAACGGCGACGCGTTCGCCGAGGTGCCGGGCAGCGTCTGCTGCGTCGGCCGAGCGGCCGTCAGCGGCGGGCCGCCGCCTTGCGGACGCCGTAGGCGGCGGCGCCGAGGGTGAGGACGGCGGCGCCCCAGAGGACGGAGGCGGCCGGGAGGGCGAGGGCCAGGGTGAGGCAGCCGGCCGCGCCGACGATCGGGACGGGCCTTGCCGGGCGGCCTTCGGCGGGGGTGAGGGTCCAGGCCGAGGCGTTGGCGACGGCGTAGTAGGCGAGCACGCCGAAGGAGGAGAAGCCGATCGCGCCGCGCACGTCGCCGACGGCCGCGACGACGGCGACCACCGCGCCGACCGCGAGCTCGGCGCGGTGCGGCACGCCGAAGCGGGGGTGGACGGCGGCGAGGGGGTGCGGCAGGTGGTGGTCGCGGGCCATCGCGAGCGTGGTGCGGGAGACGCCGAGGATCAGCGCGAGCAGCGAGCCGAGGGCGGCGACCGCAGCCCCGGCGCGCACCACCGGGACCAGTCCGGGGGCCCCGGCGGCCCGGACCGCGTCGGCCAGCGGCGCCGCGGCGTGGGCGAGGCGTTCGGGGCCGAGGACGGCCAGGACGGCGAGTGCGACGGCGGTGTAGACGACCAGGGTGATGCCGAGCGCGAGCGGAATCGCCCGGCGGATCGTGCGCTGCGGGTCGCGGACCTCCTCGCCGAGGGTGGCGATGCGGGCGTACCCGGCGAAGGCGAAGAAGAGGAGGCCGGCGGCCTGCAGCACGCCGTGGAAGCCGGCGTCGGCACCGACCGCCCAGCGGGCCGTGTCCTCAGCGCCGCCGGTCAGGCAGGCCACGACCACGGCGGCGAGCACGGCCAGCACGACGGCGACGATCGCCCGCGTCAGCCAGGCCGCCTTCTGTACGCCGACGTAGTTGACCGCGGTCAACGCCACGACCGCGGCGGCCGCGACGGCGTGCGCCTGGGCCGGCCAGACGTACGAGCCGACGGTGAGCGCCATCGCCGCGCAGGAGGCGGTCTTGCCGACGACGAAGCCCCACCCTGCGAGGTAGCCCCAGAACTCGCCGAGCCGCTCGCGGCCGTAGACGTACGTGCCGCCGGACTGCGGGTAGCGAGCGGCGAGCCGGGCGGAGGAGGTCGCGTTGCAGTACGCCACCACGCCGGCCAGCGCCAGCCCGATCAGCAGCCCGGACCCGGCGGCGGCCGCCGCGGGCGCCAGCGCGGCGAACACGCCGGCGCCGACCATCGACCCCAGCCCGATCACCACGGCGTCGAACGCGCCCAGGTGCCGCCGCAGCTCACCCGACCCGGCCGCCGACCCCGACGCCACCCCACTCATCGACCTGCACCTCTCCTCGTCGGGCCTGGACGACGGCGCACGATACCGGAGGACGTGGAACGGCAGGGGACGGGCGGGGACAGGGCGAAGGGGCAGGTGCGACGTCGATGCGGCGGCCAGGAGATGAGGCGGCCGGTTGGTGAGGAGGTCAGTTGGTGAGGCGGGCCTCGAGCGCGCGGAGGTCCTTGGTGAGGGAGGTACGGACCTGGCGGGACATCAGCGGCGCGGTGAGCCGGTGGTGGAGGGAGGTGCCGCCGCGGACGCGGATGCGGGCGAAGGTTCCGGCCTGGGTGGGTTCGAAGGTGTAGGTGACGTGCATGGGCATCGGCCCGGCGACGGAGACCATGTCGAGCATCTGCGGCGGGTGGTAGCCCGCCACCCGTAGCACGTAGTCGAAGCGCCGCCCGAGGAAGTGGGCGGTCCGGGTGACCTCGGCGCCGACGCCGAAACCGCCGGTGTCGGCCTCCCGGGTGAGGGTGGCGTTGCGGATGCCCTGGGTCCACTCGTGGTCGTGGCGCCAGTCCATGGCGTAGCCGGCGACGGTGGCGGGCGGCAGGGGGATCAGGTGTTCCACTGTGACGTCGAGGGGCATGATCACACTGTCCCGCCGGGTGTGCGGGTCCGCTCTCCGGACTGGCCCGGTCAGCGGGCGCAGGGGCCGGCCGGAGCGGGGTCGGCGGCGTCGCCGTGCCGGTCGACGGGGTGCCGGTCGACGGGGTTGCGGGCGCAGGCGGCCGTGGGTCCTGCCGGGTCGGCGAGGGCGGGCGCGGCCGGGTACGCGAGGGCCAGGGCGAGGACCACGGCGAGGGCGGCGTCCGCGAGCAGCGAGCGGACCGGGGTGTGAGCGGTCATGGCTGGACTGTGCGCACCCCGACGGTGCCGCATTCTCCATGGCCCGCTCTTCCACCCACCCGGACGAGCGCACACCCCCGGCACGCGCCGCCCCGCCATGCGACGCACCACCGGCCCGACACACCACCGCCCCGGGGCGTTACAGCCCCAGGATCCGCAGCGCCGCCTCCCGCATCTCGACCTTGCGGATCTTCCCGGTCACCGTCATCGGGAACTCCTCGACCACGTGCACGTAGCGCGGGATCTTGACGTGCGCGAGCCGGCCGGTGCAGTACGCCCGGACGGCCTCGGCGGTGAGCGGTTCGGCGCCCTCGCGCATCCGGACCCAGGCCATCAGCTCCTCGCCGTACTTCGGGTCGGGGACGCCGATGACCTGGACGTCGAGGATGTCCGGGTGGGTGTAGAGGAACTCCTCGATCTCGCGCGGGTAGAGGTTCTCGCCGCCGCGGATCACCATGTCCTTGATCCGCCCGGTGATGGCGAGGTAGCCGTCTTCGTCCATCACCGCGAGGTCCCCGGTGTGCATCCAGCGGGCGGCGTCGACGGCCTCGGCGGTGCGCTCGGGCTCGTTCCAGTAGCCGAGCATGACGGAGTACCCGCGGGTGCACAGTTCGCCCGGCTCGCCGCGCGGGACGGTGCGGCCGGTGGCCGGGTCGACGACCTTGACCTCCAGGTGCGGGCCGACCCGGCCGACGGTGGAGACCCGGCGCTCGACCGCGTCGTCGACCCGGGTCTGGGTGGAGACCGGCGAGGTCTCGGTCATGCCGTAGCAGATGGAGACCTCGGCCATGCCCATCCGCCCGATGACCTCCTTCATCACCTCGCTCGGGCAGGGTGAGCCGGCCATGATGCCGGTGCGCAGGCTGCCGAGGTCGTGGCGCTCGAAGTCGGGGTCGGCGAGTTCGGCGATGAACATGGTCGGCACGCCGTACAGCGAGGTGCAGCGCTCGGCGGCGACGGCGGCCAGGGTGGCGCCGGGTTCGAAGGAGGGGGCCGGGATGACCATGCAGGCGCCGTGCGACGTGGCGGCCAGGTTTCCCATCACCATGCCGAAGCAGTGGTAGAAGGGCACCGGGATGCAGATCCGGTCCTGCTCGGTGTAGTTGAGCAGCTCGCCGACGAAGTACCCGTTGTTGAGGATGTTGTGGTGCGACAGGGTCGCACCCTTGGGGAATCCGGTGGTCCCCGAGGTGTACTGGATGTTGATCGGGTCGTCGGTGGCCAACTCGCCCTGGCGTTCGGCGAATTCCGCGGCCAGCGCCGGGGTGGCCCGTCGGCCGGCGGCGAGCGTGTCGTCCCAGGCCGGACTGCCGATCAGCAGCACGCGCTCCAACTCGACGCAGCGTGGCCGGACTTCCTCGACCATCGCGGCGTAGTCGGAGGTCTTGAACCGATCGGCGGCGACCAGCAGCCGGATGCCGGCCTGGTTCAGCACGTACTCCAACTCGTGCGCGCGGTAGGCGGGGTTGACCGTGACGAGGATCGCGCCGAGCTTGGCGGTGGCGTACTGGGTGAGTGTCCACTCGGGGCAGTTGGGTGCCCAGATGCCGACCCGGTCACCCTTCGCGATGCCGAGTTCCAGCAGGCCGAGGGCCAGGGCGTCGACGTCGGCGGCGAGTTCGGCGTAGGTCCAGCGGCGGGCGGTGGGGCGGTCGACCAGGGCGTCGCGGTCGGGGAAGGCGCGTACCGCGCGGTCGAGGTTCTCCCCGATGGTGTCACCGAGCAGCGGGACGTCCGAGGTGCCGGAGGCGTAGCTGCGCGGGGTCGGCGTGGTCGGCACGTGGTGACTCCTGGGTACGGCGGGGCGGGTCGGGGACCATGGTCCCGGTCCACGGGCCACCCCGCCACCCCCGAACGGGGGTACCCGCGCACGACACGACGCGAGCCGGACACGACGCGAGCCGGGCACGGCGCTGGGGCCGCCCGTCGTGCTCGACGGACGGCCCCAGGGCTCGGGTCACGCGTTGACGCAGGTGTTGCCGACGGCCGGGTTGGCGATGCCGAACAGGTTGACCGAGTTCCCGCAGATGTTGATCTGGTGGTGGATCGGGATCTGGATCACGTTGCCGGACAGGAAACCCGGCGAGCCGACGGCGACACCATGGGCGTCGGCGTCGGCGGCGGCGGTACCGGCACCGGCGAGCACGCACACCGCGGCGAGGGCCGGGGCGGCGAGGTAGGTGCGAATACGCATTGCGTCACTCCTTGTGAGGATGGCGAACATCCGTGTGACGATCACACTCGCACCGATCGAACTCGACGGCAGGCCGGGAGCGTCCGAATTGGTCACTCAGAGGGCGTGTCGCCGTCCCGCCCCGCCGGCGCGGGCCTGGCGGACCCGGGCACGCTCAGTGATTCCAGCAGCTCCCGGGCCGGATGCAGTCCCGGCTCCGCCTCCAAAGCGCCGCGCAGCCGGAACCGCGCCGTCGCCTCGTCACCGGCCGCCAGGGCCTCCAGCGCCCGGTTGTAATCGATCCGACCGGCGTAACGCAGCCGGAACAGCGCGGACAGGTCCTCCCGGCAGGACGGGCAGCACAGGCTCTGCGGGTCCGCCGCGACCTTGCACAGCGGGCAGGGCACCTCGAGGTCCACCACGGCACTCATCGCGGCCCCGCCTCCTCCGGGCGCACCGGGCCGAGCGACTCGGCGGCCGGCTCACTGCCGAGCTCGCGCTGCGCCTGCGCGTACAGGGCCAGCAGGTTCGACATGTGCTTGTTGACCTCCTCCATGTTGGGCGCCTCCACCGCGGCGTCCAGACCCCGCAGCTCGGCCATGATCAGCTGCCCCAGGGCGGGCGAGACCATGTTCTGGGTCACGTAGACGTTGCACATGGTGAGCATCCGCATGGTGTGGCCGAGCGCGTCGCAGAGCTCGTCCGCGCGCTGGGCCGCGCGCATCGCGCCCTCCCAGTCGGCGGCCTCGCGGCGCAGCCGCAGCTCGGCGGAGACCGACCGGAGCCGGTCCAGGTCGCTCGGGTCGAGGTGCTTCTCGCAGTAGTGGATGAACAGGCTCAGGTACGCCTCCGAGCCGCGCACCCAGCGCTGGGCCTTGAGCTGGCGCTGGGCCCGCTCCAGCGCCTCGTCCACCGACTGGCCGCGGGTCTGGCCGGCCGCCAGGTCGTCCAGGGCGTCCATCAGCCGCTGGGCCTCGCGCATCTCGGCCTCGGTCAGCTCGCCGCCCCAGCGGTCGGTGAAGGTCTCGATCTGCCGCTGCTGCTCCTCGACCTGGACCTTCAGCTCGGGGTCCAGGGTGACCCGCTCCAGCTTGACGGTCTTCTCCGCGCCGCCCTGGATCCGTACGGACAGGGTGATGGTGCGGTCGCGGTCGAGGCCGAAGGAGACGTCGACCGGGGTGCGGCCGCCGAGACCCTCGGGCAGGCGCAGGGTGAGGTGGCCGATCAGCTCGTTCTGCTGGGCGATCTCGTGTTCACCCTCGTAGACCGCGATCTCCAGCCGCTGGCGGCCGCTGCCGGAGACCACGAACTCCCGGCTGACCGGCGAACTGGTCGGGTAGCTGGAGTTCTTGGGGATGATGACGGCGAGGCGGCCGTCGTTGAGCTCAATGCCGAGGTTCTTCGGGGTGATGTCGAAGGGGTTGGTGACCTGCATCAACTCCCCGCAGCCGGTGCAGATTTCGCTGCCGGGCGGGCTGACCTGGCCGCAGGAGGCGCAGCGCAGGCCGACGTCCTCGGCGGCGGTGGCGATCACCTTGGTCTGGCCGGGGGCCGCCGAGTTGAGCGCCTCGCCGCACAGTTCGCAGGCGGTGACGCCGGGCGCGGCCGGGGTGCCGCAGCGCGGGCAGTTGTCGCTGCGCACCACGGTGGCGGCCTGCGCCTGCTTCGGGATGGCCGTGCCGCCGGCGCCCGAACCGGCCATGTCCTGGCCGCACTTGGGGCAGTCGGCGGCCTCGGAGTGGACCGGGATGTGGCAGGTCGGGCAGGAGACCCGGTCGCCGCCGAGCAGGGAGGTCGCGCAGTTGGCGCAGTTGGAGGCGGAGAGGTCGCCGGGGGCCCGGCACTCGGGGCACTCCACCTCGCCGACCAGCGCGGACTGCACGGCCGCGCCGAGCGCCACGCACTGCATCGGGTTGACGCCGCGCCGGATCCGGCGGGGGCCGAACACCTCGCCGAGCCGCCGCGCGACCAGCGGGATCGCGGTCGAGCCGCCGACCAGCACCACCTCGTCGATGTCCCCGACGGTCAGGTTGGCCTGCATGATGGCCTTGTGGGTCAGCTCGATGGTGCGCTCGATCTGGGCCTCGATCAGCTCCTCGAAGCGGGCGCGCTCGAACTCCGTCTCCAGCACCAGCTGTCCGGCGCCGAGGCCGGGCAGGATGACCTCGGAGGACTCCTGGTTGGACAGCTCGATCTTGATGGTCTCGGCGGTGGAGGCGATCTTCGGGCGGTCGCGCAGGTCGGGCTGGTAGTCCGAGCCGTACTCCTCGCGGATGTCCTCCAGCAGCGCGGTGGTGATCGCGCGGTCGAAGTCGTCGCCGCCGAGCAGGTTGTCGCCCTCGATGCCGAGCACCGAGACCGAGCCGGGCACCAGCAGCAGGATGGAGATGTCGAAGGTGCCGCCGCCGAGGTCGTAGACCAGTACGGTCTTGCCCTCGTCGCCCGCCTCCGAGGTGATCCCGTAGGCAAGCGCGGCCGCGGTCGGCTCGTTGATGATCCGCAGCACGTGCAGGCCGGCCATCCGGCCCGCCTCCTGGGTGGCCGCGACCTGCCGCTCGCCGAAGTAGGCGGGGACGGTGATGACGGCCCGGGGGAAGGGCTCGCCGAAGCGCTGTTCAGCGTCCTCCTTGAGCCGGTGCAGGATGATCGCGGAGATCTCGATCGGCGTGTAGGAGCGGCCGTTGAACCAGACGTTGACGTCGCCGTCGGTGCCCGCGGTGACCTTGTAGTCGACCTCCTTCAGGGCGGCCTGGACCTGCGGGTCCTTGAACTTGCGGCCCATGAAGCGCTTGACCGAGCGGATCACGTTGGCGCCGTCGATGGCGACCCGGCCGCGCGCGGTGGAGCCCACCAGCAGCTCGCCCTTGCGGCCGCTGCCGACCACGGAGGGCGTGGCCTCCTGGTTCTGCCGGTTGAAGATGATCTCCGGCTCGCCCCGGCGCAGGTGGGCGACCACGGAGTTGGTGGTGCCCAGGTCGATGCCGAGTGTGCGGTACATGTCGTTCCCCTCTTGCCCCTCGTGGTTCTGGCTACTTCTTGCGCTTGGCCCGCTTGCCCGCGACCGTGACCTTGCGACGGGCCCGGGGCGGGGCTTGCTTGGGCTGGGCGCGGACGGCTTGTGCGCCGGGTGCCTCGGGCACGGCCGGCTCGGCGGGTGCCTCGGGCACGGCCGGCTCGGCGGGTGCCACGGGCACGGCCGACTCGGCGGGTGTCTCGGGCACGGCCGGCTCGGCGGGTGCCACGGGCCCGGCCGGCTCCTGCGCCGACTCCGGTGCGGCGACCACAACCTGGGCCCGCCGCAGCACTTCGTTCTCCCAGAAGAACCCGGTGACGACCGTCCGCACCACCGTCTCCGGCGCCACCCCCGGCCGGGCCTCGACGCCGACGATCTCGGCCAGATCCGGGTCCGCCGTCATGCCCTCCAGCCGCATCGGGCGGACCTTGGCCTTGGCGAGCCGGCCGAGCAGCCGTCGCCGGGTGGCCTCGATGCCCTCGCCGCGCCCGAGCGCGACCAGTTCGCGGTCCAGGCCGAGGGCGGCGAGCGCGTCGTCCACGTCGACCAGGATGCCCAGCAGTTCGCGCTGCTCGGCCCGGGCGGTCTGCCGCTGTTCGGCCAGTTTGTTCCCCAACAGGGATGCCCGGAAGAGCAGTTGGCCGAACTTCTGCTCCAGGTCGACATCCTCGACGCCAGCGGGGAGCTCCAGCCGCTGATGGCCGTCGAGCAGGGATGCGGTCGTTGCGTCGGTCACTCGGGTACCTCGATCTGCGGCAGCACGGACAGGTCGGCCGCGTAGCGGGCGGGGACGGGCGGTTCGGGGTCGGCGCCGCCCGGGGCGGGCTCGGCGAAGTCGGCGGCCAGCTCGGCACGGTGCAGGGCCAGCAGGGCGGGGACAGGCGGCAGCGGCGGGCGCTCGATCACCAGCAGCGGTTCGGCGAGGGCGGGCGCGAGCAGCTCGGCGGCCTGGCCGACGGGCTCCGGCGGGAGAGGCTGTTGGAGGTCCGCCTCCAGCCGCCGGTCCGGATTCCGCAGCAGCGCGGCGGCCTCCTGGATCTGCTGGCGGGTGTAGCGGGCCGTGCGCATCGCCGGTCCGACGGCGAGGTTGATCTCGCGCACACCGGCCGTGAGCGGGATGCCCAGGACCTCGTACGGCGACGGTTCAGGCAGTGGCATGGCGGGCGGTCTCTCTCCTCACGGCGACGGGGTCGATCGGTACGACGGGGACGCTCGGTGCAGCGGGTCGATCGCTATGGCGCCTCGATCGGTACGGCTGGGACGACGGTCGGACGGGCCGGTGGCGCGCACGGTCTAGGACGACGGCAACTGCCGTGCGGTTGCCGCCGGTCGGGGTGGTCAGTAGAGCGAGTTGATCCGTCGCTGCATCGCTCGCAGCTCCGTGTCCTCCGGGCTGTACTCGACGGCCTTGCGGGCCAGGTCGCGGGCCTCCCGCAGCTGGCGGGCGTTGGCCCGCTGGACGGCGAACGAGCCGCAGACGATGCCCAGTTCGCGGTGCAGCTTGCCGGTGTCCTCCGGGGTGTCGGAGAGGCTGACCGCCTCCTCCAGCAGCCGGATCGCCTCGGGGTAGCGGCGGGCCTCGTAGTGGCCGATGGCCTCGCCGCGCCAGACGCTGACCATCAGGCGGCGGATGTCGGTCGAGTCGTCGTAGGACTTGGCCTTCTGCAGCATGGCGGCCTGGGCGGTGAACGGCTTGTCCTGCATGGCGTCCAGCACGTGGTTGGCGAGCATCACCGCGACCCGGCGCGGGGCCTCGCGCTCGACGTCGCCGTCCCACTCCGGGTCGGCGTCCAGCGCCTCGGCCATCCGCCGCACCGCGCGGACGCGGTCGTCGGCGAAGGCGGCGGAGCGGGCGAGTTGGCGCAGCACGAAGGCGAGGCCGAGCCTGTGGTCCGGGTCGGAGTTGAGGGAGATCAGCTTCCGCCAGGCGTCGGCGGCCTCCTCGAGCTCCGCGTCGGTCGATTCAGGGCGGCTGAGCTGGCCGGCCCGGTTGCCGAGGGCGGCTTCCAGGAAGTGCCGGGCGGTCGGGTCGCCGGGGACGAGCTCAATGCTCTTCTGCAGCAGGTCGAGGGCGCGGGTGTAGTCCTTGTCCTCGTTGTTGATCTTGCGGGCCCACTGGGCGTAGGTGGCGCCGAGGTCGCCGCGCACCTCCGGGTCGTCGGGGGCCAGCGCGAACGCCTTCTCCAGCAGCTCGGCCGCGCCGGGCTGGTCGTCGACGGTCTTCTTGAGCAGCGCGCGGGCGGCCCGGACGCCGGACTCGGCGGCGATGGCGGCGGCGTCGGCGGGCAGGACGGCGCCGGGGACGGAGCGGGCGCGGGTGAGGCAGTCCAGGGCCTCGCGCCAGTCCTGGTTGCGGTGGTGCTCGCGGGCCTGGCTGACCAGGGACTCGCCGAGCAGCGCCTGCCAGCCCTCGCCGCGCTCGCTCTCTGCCACCGCGTCCAGGGCGGCGACGGCGGCCGCCTGCCGGCCCTGCAGCTGCAGGTAGCGCTGCGGGCCGAGGGCGCCGAACAGGGCGAGGGCGCGGGTGGGCGCGGGGGCGTCGGGGCCGGCGGGCCGCCGCCAGACCCGGACGGCCTGCTCGAAGGCCTCGCCCCAGGCGGCGAGTTCGGGCTCGGCGCGGAGCAGCCGGTCGAGCGTGGGGCCGGCCGTCAGGCGGCGGGCGGGGCGGCCGGGCAGCGCTATTCGGACGTCCTCGCCGGCGAAGGCGTCGGCGCTGTGGGCCTCCATGCCGAGGAGCAGCGTCCAGGCGCTCACCTCGTCGCCGCTGCGGCCGGCGGCCCGGTCGACGGCGCGCAGGTCGTCCCGGAGGCGGTCGATGAGCCCGGTACGGGCGGCGGCCAGCCGCTGCGGTTCGGCGGTGCGGCCGGTGATCCGGGCGGACTCGGCCCACAGCTCGGGCTGGTAGAGGGCGGCGACCAGGCAGCCGAGCGTCCAGGCCCAGACCTCCTCGTCCGCTGTCCCGGAGACGCCGGGGGTGACGGAGGCGGCGGACGCGGACGCGGCGGCGGCGAGGCGGTAGCCGGCCAGGCCGAGGGCGTGCAGCAGCCGTGGGTGAGCCGGGTCCTTGAGCAGCAGCTCGCGGTAGGCCTCCCAGGCCTCGCGGTGGCGGCCCTCGGTGGCGTGCTGGTGCGCCTCGTGCTCGGCGAGCAGGACCAGGGTGCCCGCCGCCTGCGGGTGAACGGGGGCGAGGGCGAGGGCCTGGCGCAGGTCCCCCGCGGCCCGTCCGGGCTGTTCGGCGGCGAGGGCGGCGCCGGCCCGGCGGACCAGGACGGCGGCGCGGACGGCGGTGGCGTCCGGCGGCAGTTCGGCCAGCGCCTCGTCGTGGCGGCCGAGTTCGGCGCGCAGCAGGGCGAGGTCGAGCCGGACGGGCGCGGCGGCGGCACTGTCGCCGAGCGCCGCCGCCCAGGCGGCGAGGACGGGTTCGGCCTGTTCGGGCGTGCCGACGCGGCGGGCGCAGTCCAGGACGGCGCGCAGCGCGGGGCCGGCGCAGCGGACGCAGCGGGGTGAGCCGGCGCCGTCGGGGGTGTGCAGGTGGTCGGTGCAGGCCTCGCGGCCGCAGCCGCCGCAGGAGCCGGTGGCGGGCCGGTCGCAGACCGCGCAGTCGCCGGCGGCATCCGCTGAACCCGACGGGGCGGTGCCCGGGGAAGGGGCGGTGCCTGCGGTCAGGAAGTGCCGGTACCAGTCCAGTGCGGCGGCCCAGTTGCCGGCCCGTTCGGCGAGCAGGGCGCGCAGCCGGGCGATCGCCGGGTCGCCGGTCGGGTCGGGCGGGCCGAGCAGGGCGATCGTCTGTGCCGGGCGGCCGGACAGCAGGGCGACGGCGGCCAGGTGGTAGCGGTCGCGCAGGCCGCCGGCGGCGTCCAGCAGGGTGGTGACCGTCTCCGGCGTGCCCTCGGCGAGGGCGAGGGCGGCGCGCAGCCGGGCCTGCCGGTGGGTGAGGGCGCCGGGCAGGGTGTCGGCGAGGGCGAGCGCGGCGGTGGCGCGTTCGCGCTGCTCGGGGCGGTCGCGGCCGGTGACCAGCAGGTGGGCGGCCTCGCGCAGGGCGGCTTCGCGCAGCGCGGTGCGGTAGCCGGGGGCGGCGGGGTGTTCGGCGGTGGCCCGCTGCCAGAGTGCGCGGGCGGCGACCGGGTCGGTGGCCAGGCGGGTGCGGGCGAGCGTGTCGCGGGCCAGAGCCTGGCGCTCGCGCAGGTCCGCGTCGTCCAGGGGTTCCCAGCGGGCGAGGGCGCCGGCCGGGTCGTCGGTGCGGGCGAGGGCGAGGCCGTGGTGGAAGGCGGCGATCCGGGTCCAGCGGGAGCCGGGTTCGGTGTCGGATTCGGCGCGCAGGAGCGGCTGGGCCTCCTCGGCCTGCCCGGCGGCGAGCAGGGCGGCGCCGAGCCGGACCCGGGCGGGGCGCCAGTCGGGGGCCTGGCCGAGGCCGGCGCGGTAGTCGGCGGCGGCCTCGGCGGGGCGCTCGGCCCGTTCGTGGACCAGGGCGAGGCCGAACCGGGCCGGGGCGAAGGAGGGTTGGACGGTCAGGGCGGCGGTGAACTGTTCCCGGGCCTGGTCGTCGGCGCCGAGCAGCAGGGCGAGCCGGCCGAGGGCGTAGCGGGGGCGGGGGTCGGTCGGGTTCTCGACGGTGGCGGACGCGAAGTCGGTCCAGGCGGTCTCGGTGGCGCCGAGCCGCTGCCGGGCCAGGCCGCGGAAGAGCAGGCTGTCGGTGCGCAGCGCCGGGCCGCGTCCCCACGGCGAGGGCTCGCCGGGGTCGCGCCGCAGCGCCTCGTCGAAGGCCGCGATGGCGGGTTCGTCCCGGTGCAGGGTGTACAGCTGGGCGCCCCAGCGGAACCAGAGTTCGCCGCTGCCGGCGGGGGCCGCGGCGGCGAGCAGGGCCTCGGCCTCGGCGGCCCGGTCGGTGTCGCGGAGCAGGGCGGCGCGGGCGAGCACCGGCCAGTCGCGGCCGGGCAGGGCGGCGAGGGCGCGGGCGGTTGCGTCGTCGCGCTGCCCGGGGGCGCCGTCACGGCACCGGCGCTGCAGCCAGTCGAGGGTGCGGGCGGCGGCGTCGGCCTCCTCGCCGGGCTCGGCGCCGGCGTCGGTGGCCTGGAGGAAGGCGAGCAGCGGTCCGAGGTCGCCGTCCGGGGCCTGTATCCGTTCCTCGGCGAGGTGGCGCAGGCTCCACCGGGGCAGTTGGCGGGCCGGGTCGGGGAGCAGCGGGAAGGCCTCGCGGTGCAGGGCGAGGGTGGCCTGCTGGTCGCCGGTGGGGAGGGTGGCCTCGGCCTGGCCGATCAGCGCGAGGCCGCGCTGCGGGCCCAGTTCCGCGGGCCCGGCGGCCAGTTGTTTCGCCAGCCGGGCGTAGCGGCGCCGGGCCTGGGCGGCCTTGCCGGCGGCGAGCCGTTCGGCGGCCGTGGCCAGGGCTTTCGTCACCGTCGCGGCGTCCAGGGCCCGTCGGCGGCGCGCCAGTACGACGGCGGCCGCTCCGGCCAGTGCCACCACGATCAGCAGCACCGCTAGCAGCGCCATGCACCGTCCCCCTGTGTCAGGATGTCGCCCACTCCATGATCAATGAGGTTCGACCGATCATGAGTTGACGTTGTGTCGTGATGTTGCTCGGGCGCCATCAGAATAGGCCCTCGGTCGGACAGACGAACAGCGAAGAGCACTATCCTGGGCAACGCGTCAGCAGGACGTGAACAAGCGCGTCAACTGCGGTCGGAAGCGGCGGGCGGTCAAAAGCGCCGAGCAGTCGGAAGCGTCGAGCGGTCAGCGTCGAGCGGTCAGAAGCGTCGGGGGTCCTGTGTCCGAGTCTCGTTGGGTACCCGGGCTCCGGTTCGGGCCGGAGTTCGACCCCGAGCAGTACGAACTCCTCGAATTCCACCACCGGGGCGGCGAGGCCGAGGTGTGGCGGGCGGTGCGCACCGGCCACAACGGCCGCAAGGAGCTGGTCGCCGCGAAGATCATGCTGGAGCGCGATCCCTCCGAGGTCCGGCGCTGGCTCGGGCGCTGGGACGACGTCTCGCACAACGCGCACCGGCTGGACGTCACCGACCTGGTGGTGCCCAGCTTCCTGCTCGGCCCCTCCCCGCACCGGCCCGGCGCGGTGCCCTCCGGCGCGCTGCTGGGCTACCAGATCTCGCCCTGGGTCGAGGGCGTGCCGCTGCACACCTGGGCCCGCTCCCAGCGCGGCGGTCCGGCGGCGGTGGCCGAGGTCCTGGCCGGGCTCTGCCGGATCGTCGACGAGCTGCACCGCAAGCGCTGGGTGCACCGCGACATCTCCCCCGCCAACGTCCTGGTGGACGGCCAGGGCCACGTCAAGCTGATCGACCTGACCTTCCTCGCCCCGCTCGACCACACCCTGACCGTCGCGGTGTTCACCCCCGGGCACGTCCCGCCGGAGGCCGAACAGGTCGGCGGTTTCCCGACCACCGCCAAGGACCTGTTCGCGGTCGGCACCCTCGCCCGCACCCTGCTGCTGCCCGACCACGGCCGGCTCGACCACCGGCTCGCCGCCGAACAGGCCCGCGCCGAACTGCTCGCGGCCGGTTACGGCGAGGAGCTGGCGCGCTGGGCGTGCGAGCCGCTGGCCCGCGCCCCGGAACGCCGCCCCTCCCCGCTCGGCCCGTGGGCCGGCCGCGGCCGCGAACTGCTCCGCGCCCACCGGCCGGTGGCCCGCACCGCCGGCCTGGCCGTCCTGCCCGACCGGGCCGGACGCCCCCTGGTGGTCACCGGCGGTGGTGACGGCACCGCGCTGGCCGGCCCCGGCCGCGCCGGGCACCGACTGCCCACCGGCCAGGGGCCCGGCGCCGTACGGGAGTTGATGGCCGGCTGGGCGGGACGCCAGGGCGAGCTGGTGGTCTGCGCCGAGGACCGCGGCAACACCCTGTGGATCGGCACGTCGGCCGGCTGGTGGGAGGCCGCGCGCGGGGTCAACGGGCTGGCCGGAGCGGTCGGTCCGGCCGGGGAGATGACGGTCTGGACGGCCGTCGGCGGCGCGCTGCGCTCCTACCGCTGGGCACCCGGCCTCACCCTCACCGGCCAGGAGCTGCCCGGCTGCCCCGCCGACCGGGTGCTCGCGGCCGTCGAGGAGCGGCCCGGCTGGTGGCTGGTCCTGGTCGAGCACCGCGGCCGGGTCCTGAGCTGGCGGCCCGGTTCCGCCGAACCGCCCGCCCCGCTCGGCCCGAACGGCGCGCCGCGCGCCGGGGCACTGGCCCGCACCTCCGCCGGACCGCAGGCCGCCACCCTGCGACCCGACGGCTCCGTCCAGTTGCACACCCTCGGCACCGCCGGGCCGGGCACCGAGATCGGCGACGGCGAGCCCTCCCTCGGCATCGCCATGGCGGGCCACCGCGGCGGCCCGACCATCGCGCTGGCCGGCGCGGGCGGCGTACGGCTGCGGCTGCCGGCCGGCGGCGCCTCCCGCCGGCCGCGCTGGTGGCGACCGACCCTGCGCCCGGCCACCCGCGTCGCGCTCGCGATGGGCGACGACTGGCGGCTCTGCCTGGCGGCGGTGGTGGAGGGCGAGTTGCAGGTGTGGCAGGAGGACGCGGCCTACCGCTGGCAGGCGGTGGAGCTGCCGGAGGAGCCGTAGGGCCGCCCGTCTGCGCAGCGGAGGTCGGCCGCGTCGTCCACCGCGCCGAAGGCGGCCCGGGTCGAGGCCCGATCAGGCCTCCGGCAGGACGTGGACCGGGCCGACCGCACTCACGTACGCCTCGCCGCCGACCGGCCACGGGCGGTCGGCGGAAGCGATCAGCCCGTCCGGCAGGTCGACGGCCTCGGGCCGCAGTTCGACCCGGTGGTCGTGGCCACGGAAGTCGCTGCCGAGCACCTTGGCCGGGACGGCGCCCGCCACCGGTGTGGCGGTGAGGCGGAGTTGGGCGGGGCGGAGCAGGGCGAGGGCACTTCCGGAGGCGGGGGTGGCGAGCGGGAGGACACCGAAGGCGGTGCGGGCGTCGACTCCCCCGGCCTCGGCGGGGATGAGGTTCGCCTCGCCGAGGACGCCGGCGACGGCGGCGTCGGCCGGGCGATGGTAGAGCTCGTCGGGGCTGCCGGACTGGGCGATCCGGCCATCCCGCAGCACGGCAATGGTGTCGGCGAAGGAGAGCGCCTCGTCCTGGTCGTGGGTGACCAGGACCGCCGTGGTGCCGGCCTGCCGCAGGGTACTGGCGACTTCGCGGCGCAGTTCGGCCCGCAGCGCGGCGTCCAGGGCGGCGAACGGCTCGTCGAGCAGCAGGAGTCGGGGGCGGGGCGCCAACGCTCTTGCCAGGGCGACGCGTTGCTGCTGGCCGCCGGAGAGCTGGTGCGGGCGGCGTTCGCCGAGGCCGGGCAGGCCGACGAGCTCCAGCAGCTCCTCGACCCGGGCACGGCGCTGCGAACGCGGCAGTCCGAAGCCGATGTTGGCGGCGACGCTCAGGTGCGGGAACAGGGCTCCGTCCTGCGGGACGAGGCCGATGCCCCGGCGTTCGGCGGCGAGCCGGCTGCGGCCGTCGTCCAGGACGCGGCCGTGCAGCACGACCTGCCCGGCGGCGGCCGGATGGAAGCCGGCCAGTACGCGCAGCAGGGTGGACTTGCCGCAGCCGGAGGGGCCGAGGACGCAGGCGAGGGCGCCGTCCGGCACGGTCAGGTCGATGCCGTGCAGGACGGGGCTGCGCCCGTGGGCGGCGTGCAGGTCGACGACGGACAACCCGGTCATCGGGTGCTCCCTAGGCTTCGACGGGTCAGCAGCAGGACGGAGGGGACGGACAGCGCCACCATCAGCGCCGCGTACGGCGCGGCCGCCCCGTAGGCGAGGCCGCTGGTGTAGACCCAGAACTGGGTGGCCAGGGTCTGGGTGCCGGTCGGGCGCAGCAGCAGGGTGGCGGTGAGTTCGGTGGAGGCGGTGAGGCCGACCATGGCGACGGCGGCACCGAGGCCGGGCAGGACCAGTGGCAGGGTGACCCGGCCGAGGACGGCGAGGGGCCGGGTGCCGAGCGAGCGGGCGGCTTCCTCGACGCCGGGCGGTACCTGGGCGAGGGCGGCGCGTACCGCGGTCAGGGCGAGGGGGAAGAACAGCAGGACGTACCCGAGGATGAGCATCGGCGGCTGCTGGTAAAGGGGTTGGGCCCAGCGGACGGCGAAGAACACCACCGAGAGGGCGACCGCGATGCCGGGCAGCGCCCGGGTGAGGTACGCGATCCGCTCGACGGCGCGGGCGGGCCGGGTGCCGCGCCGCCAGCCGTACAGGGCGACGGGGATGGCGCAGACCGTCGCGACCAGGGCCGCGCCGAGGGCGTACCCGAGGGTGGCGAGGGTGGCGCCGAGGACGGAGGCGGAGGGCAGGGTGGTGGAGCTGCCCTTGACCAGCCAGTACGCCAGCGCGTACAGCGGCACGCCGAGCGAGACGCCGACCAGCGTGGCCAGTGCGACCAGGGCCGGGAGGGTCCAGCCGCCGAGGCGTACGGGTACGGCGGGGCGGGCGAGGGCGCCGTGCCGGGTGATCCGGGCCCGGCGGCCGGCCCAGGCCTCCAGGGCGACGAGCAGGAGGGCGAGTCCGACCAGCACCAGGGTGAGCAGGGAGGCGGAGGCCGCGTCGAAGCCGAGCTTGTACTGGGTGAACACGGCGGTGGCGAAGGTGGTGTAGCGCAGCATCGCGAAGGCGCCGTACTCGCCGAGCAGGTAGAGCGAGACGAGCAGGACGCCGCCGGCCAGGGCGGGCCGGGTGAGCGGGAGGGTGACTCGCCACAGGGTCGCGAGCCGGCCGTGGCCGAGCGAGCGGGAGACCTCCTCGGCGGCGGCGTCGCCGTGCCGCAGGGCGGCGGCGACCGGGAGGAAGACCAGGGGGTAGAGCGAGCAGGTCATCACCAGGACCGCGCCCCAGTAGCCGTGGACGGAGCGGAACAGCGAGACCCAGGAGTAGCCGCGGACGAACTCCGGTACGGCGAGCGGCAGGGCGAGCGCGACGGTCCAGGCGCGACGGCCGGGAATGGTGGTGCGTTCGACCAGGTAGGCGGCGCCGAAGCCGAGGACGGCGGTGGCGAGGGTGACGGCGGCGGCCAGGCCGAGGGTGTGCCCGAGCAGGGTGGCGATCAGCGGGCGGCCGAGCAGTCGCCGGGTCTGACCCCAACCGGCTTGGGCGGCTTGGGCGATGACGAAGCCGAGCGGCGAGGCGACCACCGCGACGACGGCGACGGCGACGGGTGCGAGCAGGCCGGTGGCCCGCCACCGCCGGAGCGGGGACGGGCCCTTGGCGCGAAGCGGGTCGCGGGGGAATGTCACTGGAGCAGTCCGGCGTCCTGCAGCAGGGCCAGGGCCTGCTTGCCGTCGCCGAGCTGGGCCGGGTCGGCGACGGTGCCGAGGCCGTCCAGGGCGGGCAGTTCGGGCTTGCCCTGGACGCCGGGGACCAGCGGGTACTCGTAGCTGGCGGAGTCGGCGATGACGGTCTGGGCCGGGGCGGAGGCGAGGTAGCCGAGGAAGGCCTGGGCGGCGGCCTGGTGCTTGCCGTGCTTGAGGACGCCGGCGCCGGAGACGTCGACCAGCGAGCCCGGGTCGCCCTTGGGGAAGTAGTGCAGGGTCGCGTGGGTCTCGGCGGCGCCCTTCTCGTCGCGCATCCGGTAGAAGTAGTAGTGGTCGATGACGCCGCCCTCGACCTCGCCGCTGTTGATCGCGGCGGAGAGGTCCTCGTTGCTGTCGTAGACCTTGGCGTTGTCCTTGAGGCCCTTGAGCCACTGCTTGGCGGCGTCCTCGCCCTTGGCCTTGAGGACCTGGGTCACGACGGGGGCGAAGTCGGTCTCGCCGGGGGCGATGCCCAGGCGGCCCTTCCACTCGGGCTTGGCCAGGTCGAGCACCGAGGCGGGCGGCGCGGTGTCGGCGCCCTTGCCGGTGCCGGCCAGGAAGGCGGAGGTGCGGGCGGAGATGCCGACCCAGTCGCCGTTGCCGGAACTGTCGGCGGCCGGAACGGACTTGAGGGTGTCGGGGGCGACCTTGGAGAGCAGGCCCTTGTCGCCGAGGACGGTGAGTGCGGGCGGGTTCTCGGCGTAGAAGACGTCGGCCGGGGAGGCGCCGCCCTCCTGGAGGATCTGGTTGGCGAGCTCGGCCTCGTCGCCGGAGCGCAGCTCGACCTTGATGCCGGTGCGCTTGGTGAAGTCCTCGGTGAGGGCCTTGACGGTCTGCTCGTGCTGACCGCTGTAGACGGTGATGGTCTGGCCGGCCGACGCCGTGCCGGAGTCCGTGGGGGTGTTCCCGGAGCCACTGCTGCCGCAGGCGGTGAGGGCGAGCGCGCAGGCGGCGAGGAGGGACAGGGCCGCGAGGGGTCGGACGGTGCCGGGCAGGGTGGTTCCGGGCATGGTGAGGGTCCTCCGAGGGTGGCGGGGGTCGGCCGTACGGGCCCGCGGTCGACGCGGGGGACCGGGCTGGCGACACCAGAACCTAGGGCAGGGAAGGCTTGCCTAACAAGTGTCGGAGCGTCACATCTCGGTCCGGTCGCGACAGGGTAGGACTTTGGTGAGCGCTACCCCAAGTGAACGCAAAACACCCTTCAAGAACAGGCCGGAACGGGAGGAAGCGGCCCACCTGGGAGGAGTCGGCCGGCCATCGACTCGCCGCTACGGTGCGTAACGGCGGCCCCGCGGGCGGCGGCCCCGAGGCCCGGCAGCCCGGACGCACCGAAGCCCCGGAACCGGTGTCGGTTCCGGGGCCTCGCCCGCAGGAGTCGGACTCAGCGGAAGCGGCGGAGCCGGAGGCTGTTGCCGACCACGAAGACCGAGGAGAAGGCCATGGCCGCCCCCGCGATCATCGGGTTGAGCAGCCCGGCGGCGGCCAGCGGCAGCGCGGCGACGTTGTAGCCGAAGGCCCAGAACAGGTTGCTCTTGATGGTGCCGAGGGTCTTGCGGGAGAGCCGGATGGCGTCCGCCGCGGCCAGAAGGTCGCCGCGGACCAGGGTGAGGTCGCCGGCCTCGATCGCGGCGTCGGTGCCGGTGCCCATCGCCAGGCCCAGGTCGGCCTGGGCGAGGGCCGCGGCGTCGTTGACGCCGTCGCCGACCATCGCGACGACCTTGCCCTCGGCCTGCAGCCGCTTGACGGTGTCGACCTTGTCCTGGGGCATGACCTCGGCGATCACGTGCTCCGGCTTGATGCCGACCTCGGCCGCCACGGCCTCGGCGACCAGCCGGTTGTCGCCGGTCAGCAGCACCGGGGTGAGGCCCAGTTCGCCCAGCTTGCGGATCGCCTCGGCACTGGTCGGCTTGACCGCGTCGGCGACCTCCAGGACGGCCCGCGCCTCACCGTCCCAGCCGACCGCGATCGCCGTACGGCCGGCGGCCTCGGCGGTGCGCTTGGCCTCGGCCAGGCCCTCCGGCAGGTACTGCGACCACTCGTTGAGCAGCGCCTCCCGGCCGGCCACCACCGCGTGGCCGTCCACCACGCCCTGGACGCCCAGGCCCGGGACGTTCTCGAAGCCCTCGACGGCGGGCAGTTCGCCGGCCTTGGCGGCGGCGTTGGCGATGGCCCGGGCGATCGGGTGCTCGGAGGCGTGCTCCAGGGCGCCGGCCAGGCGCAGCACCTCGGCCTCGGTGGTGGTGCCGGCGGTGTGGACGGTGAGCAGGGTCATCTGGCCGGTGGTGACGGTGCCGGTCTTGTCGAGGACGATGGTGTCGACCTTGCGGGTGGACTCCAGGACCTCGGGGCCCTTGATGAGGATGCCGAGCTGGGCGCCGCGGCCGGTGCCGACCAGCAGCGCGGTCGGGGTGGCCAGGCCGAGGGCGCACGGGCAGGCGATGATCAGCACGGCCACTGCTGCCGTGAAGGCGGCGGTCCAGCCCTCGCCGGTGCCCAGCCAGTAGCCGAGGGTGGCCACCGCGAGGGTGATCACGATCGGCACGAAGACCGCGGAGATCCGGTCCGCGAGGCGCTGCGCGGCGGCCTTTCCGTTCTGCGCGTCCTCGACGAGCTTGGCCATCCGGGACAGCTGGGTGTCCGAGCCGACCCGGGTGGCCTCGACCACCAGTCGGCCGCCCGCGTTGACGGTGGCACCGGTGACGTTGTCGCCGGCCCCGACCTCGACCGGGACGGACTCGCCGGTCAGCATCGAGGCGTCCACCGCGGAGGCGCCCTCGACCACCACTCCGTCGGTGGCTATCTTCTCGCCCGGCCGGACCACGAAGCGGTCGCCCACGGCGAGTTCGGCGATCGGGATGCGGACCTCGGTCGCGCCGCGCAGCACCGTCACGTCCTTGGCGCCCAGTTCCAGCAGCGCCTTGAGCGCGGCGCCGGCGGTGCGCTTGGAGCGGGCCTCGAAGTAGCGGCCCGCCAGGATGAAGGCGGTGACGCCGGCCGCCGCCTCCAGGTAGATGTTGGACGCACCGTCGCTGCGGGCGATGGTGAATTCGAAGCCGTGGCGCATGCCGGGCATCCCGGCGTCGCCGAAGAACAGGGCCCACAGCGACCACAGGAACGCGGCGCCGGTGCCGAGCGAGACCAGGGTGTCCATCGTCGCGGCGCCGTGCTTGAGGTTGGTCCAGGCGGCGCGGTGGAACGGCCAGGCGGCGTAGGTGACCACCGGGGCGGCCAGGGTCAGGGACAGCCACTGCCAGTTGTCGAACTGCAGGGCCGGCACCATCGCCATCGCGATCACGGGTACGGCGAGCGCCAGCGCGGTGAACAGCCGGGCGCGCAGCGGGGCCAGGTCGTCCGCCGGCTCGGCCGGCTCGCCGGAGTCGGCCCGGCCGTCGGTGGCCGGGGGCTTGGGCAGCGCCGCGGTGTAGCCGGTGGCCTCGACGGTGGCGATCAGGTCGGTGACCTCGACGCCGTCCTCGAAGGAGACCTTCGCCTTCTCGGTGGCGTAGTTGACGCTGGCGGTGACCCCGTCCATCCGGTTGAGCTTCTTCTCGATGCGGGCCGCGCAGGAGGCGCACGTCATTCCGCCGATCGAGAGTTCCACCTCCGCGGAGGCGGGTGCCTGCGTAGTCATCGTCGCTCCTCGTCACAGTCGTCGTGCGGTTCGTTCGGCGGCCGGGCCTTCATACCCAGGAGGGGTAGCGGGCGGTGCCGGGTTCATTTATACCCCCATGGGGTATCGAGGGCAAGCCCCGGGCGATACCCCTGGCAGGTATTTCTCGCGGCGCCCGACTGCTTGACTTGATACCCCCACGGGGTATTCACTCGAGGGTGTCGAGCCGGGGCCGCCGCAGCCCCGCGCCTCCTGCACCCCCCGCACACCCCGCCGGAATCCCGAGGAGGACCGCATGGCCGGCTACCGCACCGAGAAGGACCAGCTCCTGCGCAGACTGCGCCGCGTCGAGGGCCAGATCCGCGGCCTCCAGCGCATGGTCGACACCGACACCTACTGCATCGACGTACTGACCCAGGTCTCGGCCGCCACCAAAGCCCTCCAGTCCGTCGCACTGCAACTGCTCGACTCCCACCTCGCCCACTGCGTCCACGACGCCATCGCGGGCGGCGGCGACGAAGCCGACGCGAAGGTCGCCGAGGCCTCCCAGGCCATCGCCCGGCTCATGCGCGCCTGAGCCCCTTCCGTTCCGTCCGTACGACCGCTTGTACGACCGCCGACACGACCGCAGACCCGACCGCCCGAGGAGAACCCGCCATGAACACCGCGCTGCGTATCACCGCCTTCACCGCCGGCCTCGCCGCCGCCTTCGGCCTCGCCCTCGGCGTCGGCAATGCCACCGGCAGCGGTCCCTCCCCCAAGCCCGCCACCGCCGGGCACGCGGGACACGACGCCGGCGGACACGCCGGACACACCGAGGACGCGGGGGGCGGAGCAGCCGCCGAGCACCTGCCGGGCGGGCTGCAGATCTCCGAACGCGGCTACACGCTCAGCGTCGAGAACCCCTTCGTCACCGCCGGCTCCCCCACCGACCTGCGGTTCCGCATCCTCGGCGCCGACGGCAAGCCGGTCACCGCCTACCAGCAGCAGCACGACAAGGAACTGCACCTGATCGTCGCCCCGCGCGACCTGTCCACCTTCCAGCACCTGCACCCGACCCTCGCCGCCGACGGCACCTGGAGCGCCACGACCGCCGTACCCGCCGCCGGGGAGTACCGCGTCTTCGCCGACTTCACCCCGGCCGGCGACGCCGAAGGCCTCACCCTCGGCGCCGACCTGCACGCCGCCGGCGACCTGCGCCCGGCCCCGCTGCCGGAGACCGGACGGACCGTCACCGTCGACGGCTACACCGTCACCCTCGGCGGCGACCTCACCCCCGGGCGCAGCGGCCGGCTCACCCTGAACGTCAGCAAGGACGGCACACCGGTCACCGACCTCCAGCCCTACCTCGGTGCCTACGGCCACCTGGTCGCGCTCCGCGCCGGCGACCTCGCCTACCTCCACGTCCACCCGGACACCACCACCCCGGGCCCGGAGATCGGCTTCACCACCACCGCCCCGAGCAGCGGGAGTTACCGCCTCTTCCTGGACTTCCAGCACCAGGGCACCGTCCACACGGCGGCCTTCACCATGACGACGACCGGCACCCCCGCCTCGGCCCCCGCCGAGCCGACCGAGGCTGCCGGCGCCCACCAGCACTGAGCAACACCCGCACGAACAGGGCCGGGCGTTCCCCCACGGGAACGCCCGGCACCGAGGTTTACGCGAACGGGTGTCGTGCGGCTTGCCGGAGCACTGCGAGGAGGAGGGCTTCCGGGTTGCCCGGGGTGGCCGACCAAAGCTGCATCTCGGCGTGGGCGGCCTGGCGGCGCGGGCTGATGGCACGGATCGGACGGGAGAACTGGGCGCTGAGGCACCACCACATCTCGACGCGGGCCCAGGCGAGTTGCCCGATCACTCGGGCGCCGCCGCGCACAGGCAGATCGGGTGGGCAGACTCCACGCCGATGAAGGCGATCGCACGCACCTCGCCGAACTCGACCAGCTGGTGGGCGATCCGCCCGGTGGAGGCCGGGGAGAAGTAGTCGGCGAGGTAGCCGGCCTGGTCGTCGTCCAACGGGAGCCGGGCCAGGCTGGTCCGGATGCCATCGAGGGCATCGGCGAGCTTGGCGAAGGTGGCGGCCTTCGTGACGCCCTTGATCTCGACGGTGACGGCGAAGGGAAGTTCGACGCTCACTGCGCGCCCCCACCGATCAGCGCCCACATCACCTTGCCGATGCCACCCGCACGCGGGCAACAGCCCCAGCCGGACGCCAGGTGGGAGACGAGCCAGAGCCCGCGCCCCGTCTCGTCGTACTCGGCAGCGGGGCGCGGCACGGACGGCCGGTTGGCGTCGGCGTCGTGCACTTCGATGCGGAGCGAGTCGGGGCGCAGCTCGAACCAGATGAAGATGAGCCGCCCCGGCGGGGTCTTGGCGTGGAGGACCGCGTTGGTGACGAGCTCGCCGAGCACCAACTCGCCGGTTTCGATGAACCGTTCACCATCGGGCTGGTTGGTGAGAAAGGTTCGGAGCAGCCGCCGGGCGAAGCCGGCGGACTTGTGGTGCCTGGGCAGCCACCAGGAGTACGGATTGGTGGGAGCGGGCGGCTTCTCCAACGTTCCGGGCATGGCGGGGCCTCCTCCGGGGGTGGTGGGAAAGTTCGCGATCCGAGGGGCGGCGGAGGGCAAAGGGATGCCCGAGTCATGAGCCGCGAGGATCACGCTGTGTGTTGCATCGCACTACGACGAGTAGCATGCACCCGTATCAGTGCGGCTCGCAACAAGCGTTTCTGCATCAGTGCAGATTTACTAGCCTGGATCCAATGCCTCGTCACAAGGCAGACTGGGATGGGCTCAAGAAGGGAACACCGTGACCGACGAATCGAGGCCGACCGTGCGCGGCCGTCGTCTGGGGTCGGAGCTTCGCCGGCTCCGGGAATCGGCGAACAAGACGACCGACGATGCTGCGGGCGCGCTCAAGTGCTCCCGCGCGAAGATCAGTCGGATAGAGACCGGCTCGGTGGGGATCCGGCGCTTGGATCTCGGAATCCTGTTGGACCTCTACGGTGTCACGGAGTCACGCGACAGGGACGCTCTTGAAACGCTCGCCCGGGAAGGCAAGAAGCGTGGCTGGTGGCGTGATTACGGCGACACGGTCCCGCCTGCCTACGCCGACTACCTTGATCTGGAGGGCGACGCCCGGTACATCCGAACGTGGCAACCCCTGGTCATCCCAGGCCTCTTGCAGACCGAGGACTACACCCGGGCTTTGCTGGAGGCGAACCCCGCCGCTGTTCGCCCGGAACGCATCGATCAGCTGGTCAAGGTGCGGATGGAGCGCAAGGCGGTTCTGACCAAGCCGGACCCGGCACGCTTCTGGGCAATCATCTGGGAACCGACCCTTCGATGTCCTGTGGGCGGGGCCGAGGTGCACCGAGCACAGTTGCACTCCCTCGCAGAGGCATCGCAACTCCCAAACGTCACGATGCAGGTCGTGCCGCTGGATGTCGGCGCCACGGCCGGAGCCTGCGGTGGGTTTGTGATGCTCGGGTTCACAGACTCGTCGGCCTCGGGCGCGGTGGCTCTCGAAACGCTTACCAGCAGTCACTACCTTGAGAAGGAGCCAGAGCTGGACGGCTACGGGCTCGTCTTCGACTACCTGCGGTCGTCGGCCCTCAACCCGACCCAGTCACTCGATATGATCACCGCCATCGCGGCAGAGACGTGAGTGCCAGATCAAACAAGAGGGTGAGCGTATGACCATGCCGGAGATCCCCACCCAGGGCTGGTACAAGAGCAGCTACAGCGCTCAGGCGACGGAGTGCGTAGAAACCGGGCGCGTCGTCAGCAGCGGCATGGCCGTCCGAGACTCGAAGGACCCCCACGGTCCGGCTCTGGCTTTCCCCGCCGACGCCTGGACGGCGTTCATCACCGCCATCAAGGCCGGGAACCTTCCGGGCGCCTGATACATCGTTGCGCGAGAAGTCGGCCGGGCCGACTTCTCGCGCACGTGTTGTCAGTGGTGGTCGTGGCCCGCGTGCTCGCCCGCATCCGGGGCGCCGCCCATCATCCGTAGCATCGCGGCGCCGCCGGTGCGGAGGAAGCGGATGAGCAGTCCCAGCGCCAGGAGCAGGAAGGCGATGTTGAGCCAGGTGGTGTAGTTCCACTCCACGCCGGACATCGGGACCTCCGCGTCCCGCTGGTCCGGCACCAGGCCGAGGGCGCCGAAGAGGAACTCGACAGCGTACCCGGCGAGGACCATCGCGACGTAGAAGGTGCCGAGCAGGAAGAGCGTCATCCGGGCGCCGTAGTACTTCCGGTAGATGTTCAGGATCGGCAGGATCAGCAGGTCCGCGAAGATGAACGCGACCACGCCGCCGAAGCTGATGCCGCCCTTCCACAGCACGACGGCCAACGGCACGTTGCCGATCGAGCAGACGAACGACGCGATCGCCACCAGCGGGCCGACCAGCGGGCCCCAGAGCTTGCCGGCGAGCGGGTGGTCGACGAAGAAGAAGGCCTGCCAGAAGGAATCCGGCACCCAGGCGGCGATGGCGCCGGCAATGAGCAGACCGATCACCAGGTCCCTGAGGATCGCCGCCCACTCCATCACGAAGACGTGCGAGACCGAGGTCAGCCCCCGGCCGGACAGCAGCCGGCGGGCGAAGGAGCCCTCCCCGCCCACCGACATGTCCATCGCCGCATGCCCTTCCATCGACCCCGCCCGGCCGTGCTCCGCCTGTTCGCGGGCCTCGCGCAGCAGCCGGTCCCGCAGCAGCAGTCGGAAGAGGACGGCGAGCAGCAGGATCATCACCGGCCCGCCGACGAATTCGGCTGCGGTGAACTGCCAGCCGAGCAACAGGGCCAGGATGACGCCGAGTTCGACGACCAGGTTGGTCGAGGCGATCTCGAAGGCCATCGCGGCGGTGAAGTTCGCGCCCTTGCGGAACAGCGAGCGGGCCAGCGCGACAGCCGCGTACGAGCAGGAGGAGGAGGCCATGCCGAGACCGGCGGCGACGGCGAGGGTGCGCGGGCGGTCGTCGCCGAGCATCCGGACGACGGTGGACTTGCGGATGACGGCCTGGACGACGGCGGAGAGCAGGAAGCCGAGGATCAGGGCCCAGGTGATCTCCCAGGTCATCGACCCGGTGATGGACAGCGCGTGCAGGATCGCGTGCATGGGGGTCCGCCTTCCCGTGGTGCCGGTGCCGGAGCCTGCGGCTGTGCCGTGGGGCTCTGATGGGCGCTGATCACGCTATACCCGTACGGGGTATGGAGAACCCTGGCACGCCGAGCGCCCGGAGCGGCAAGGGCCCGGCGGGACGGCCGCCCGGTCGGGGCCCGCCCCGCGGTGGGACGGCGCACGGCCTCACCCGACCGCCGCGGACCGCGCCTCGGCGGCCGACGCGGCCGAGGCGGCCGCACCGTCGGGGCGCGGGGTGCGCAGGGTGGCCACCGCGAGCAGGGCGCCGGCCACCGCGATCGCTGCGGAGCCGACGAAGGCCGCGGAGAACCCGGAGGTGAGGCCTTCGACGGTGGTGTCGGGGGTCTGGGCGCCGGCCATGGCGGTCATCGCGGCCAGGCCGAGCGCCGAGCCGACCTGGTAGCCGGTGTTGACGATGCCGGAGGCGAGGCCGCCGTCCTCCGGGGGCGCGCTGGAGATCGCGGTGCCGAGGGAGGGGATGAAGGCGAGTGCCATGCCGATCGCGGCGAGCAGTGAGGCGGGCAGTACGTCGGTCCAGAAGTTGCCGTCCGGGCGGGCCAGCGAGAGCCCGCCGAGGCCGGCGCCGAGGGCCAGCATGCCGGTGACGACCAGTGCCTTGGGGCCGAAGCGGGCGATCAGCCTGGGCGCCAGGGTGATCATGATGCCCATGATGGCGACGGTCATCGGCAACAGCGCCGCGCCGCTGGCGAAGGCGCCCAGGTGGAGCACCTGCTGCAGGTAGAGGTTCAGGAAGAACCACATCGGCACCCAGGCGGCGGCCAGCAGGAACTGGGCGAGGTTGGCGGCGCCGAGGTTCGGCACCTTGAAGATGCCCAGCCGCATCAGCGGCTCGCGGCGCCTGACCTGGATGACCAGGAAGGCGATCAGCAGCACGGCCGCGCCGGCCAGCGTCAGCAGGGTCGGGGCCGAGGCCCAACCCGCTTCCGGGGCGCGGACGATGGCGTACACGGCGGCGGCCAGGCCGCCGGTGACGGTGAGTGCGCCGAGGACGTCGATGCCGCCGCTGCGCCGCGGTGCGGAGGGCATCAGCGAGGGGGTGGCGAGCAGGGCGACCGCGGCGACCGGGATGTTGATGTAGAACACCCAGGGCCAGCTGATGTACTGCGTGATCAGGCCGCCGAGGAAGACGCCCGCGGTGCCGCCGGCCGGGGCCGCCGCGCCGTACAGGGCGAAGGCCTTGGTCAGCTCCTTCGGGCTGCCGCCGAAGAGCATCATCAGCAGGGTGAGCGCCGAGGGGGCGATCAGCGCGGCGCCGAGGCCCTGGACGGCGCGGCCGGCCAGCTCGGCCGGAACGTTCTGGGCGAGGCCGGCGAGCAGCGAGCCGGCGCCCAGGATCGCCCAGCCGGCGCTGAACAGGCGGCGGGCGCCGAGCAGATCGGACAGCCGGCCGCCGAGCAGCAGCAGGCCGCCGAAGGCGACCACGTACGCGTTGAAGACCCAGGACAGGTTCTCCTGGCCGAAGCCGAGTGAGTCCTTCATCTTGGGCAGGGCCACCCCGATGATCGAGGTGTCCATGATCACCACGAACTGCGCGGCGGCGATCAGCGCCAGTGCGCGCCACCTCCGGGGGTTCGGCCCGGTGTTGTCGATTGCCATCTCTTACTCCCTACCTGTTGGGGGTATCAGCCGTGGACGGAGAGGCCGGCGGCGACCTCAGTGGTCGTCAACTTCCGCGACAGGCACGGCAAGCGCGCCGGTCGACGACCCCGGTGAGAACGTCGCCGAACATACCCTAGGGGGGTACTGTTTACCAGTGCTGAGCGACGCCTCTCGGTACCCTAGGGGGGTATGGTATGTTCTCGGCGAAAGAAGGCAGCCGACCGGGCCACTCCGGGAGGCGTCGGGTACTGACGACAGGAGCACAGCCATGAGCGAGACCACCGTCACCGTCGAGTCGGCCACCACCGAGGGCGCCTCCTGCTGCGGTTCGTGCGGCACCGGCGCCACCGAGGCCCCCGCCGCGACGTCGAGCCAGAGCCTGACCTCGGCCTTCCAGGTCAAGGGCATGACCTGCGGCCACTGCGTCACCTCGGTCACCGCCGAGCTGAAGAAGATCGACGGCGTCACCGACGTCGCCGTGGACCTCGCCTCCGGCAAGGTCACCGTCGGCAGCACCCGGCCGCTCGTCGACGCCGACGTGGCCGCCGCCATCGACGAGGCCGGCTACGACCTGGTCGGCCGCCTCGACGGCTGACCCGCCGTCATCGGCCCGGACGGTGTCCCCCGCCGGTCCGGGCCGACTCCCCTGCTACCGCGCCCCGGTAGAGTGAGAACGCTCCTCACCGCACAGGAACCGGAGACGGCCATGGCCAGCTACAGCCTCCACAAGGACGACTTCCTCAAGCGGCTCCGCCGCGTCGAGGGCCAGATCCGCGGCCTGCAGCGCATGGTCGAACAGGACACCTACTGCATCGACGTCCTCACCCAGGTTTCCGCCGCCAGCCGCGCACTCCAGTCCTTCGCCCTCCAACTCCTGGACGAGCACATCGAATGCTGCGTCCGCGACGCCATCGCCGAGGGCGGCCAGGAGGCGGGCACCAAGATCCGCGAGGCCAACCAGGCCATCGCCCGCCTCGTCCGCTCCTGATCCGGCGAGGACGGCACCCGGAGGGCGGCACCCGTTCGACGCGTGGGCCCAGCAGCGAAGTCTGCTGGGCCCCACGCTTGTTCACCGCCCCCAGGTAGGGGGTAGGGGTATGCTCAAGGCCCGCCGGACGGGCGGGACGACCGGACACCGACCGGGCAGAACAGAACCGACCGGACAGGGGGGATCCACCGTGTCGACGATCGAATTCGTCCGCCGGCTGGACGGCCTGGTCTACCGCTTCGACGCGGACGGCACCTTCAACGGCAGGCCGTCGTTCAAGCGGACCGACCTCGACATCTGGTGCCGCCGGCTGCCCGAGCGCGGCTGGTGCACGGTCGACGCCGACGGGGTGCCCAACTCCGCGCCACTGCCCGGCGGAACGGCTGAGGAGCGGTTCCCGCCGCTCTGCCCCTGGCGCAGTTGGAAGGCCGGCAAGTCGTACCTCTACGACCTGCGCCGCAGCGACCGGGAGCCGTAGCGCCGGCGCGCGGCCCGAAAGTGGCTCGCGCCCCCCGAGCGCAAGCCCTGAGCACGGCCCCGCCCCGGTCAGCCCGTGGTGGGCGCCTTCAGCAGCGGCAGGACGACCTCGTCCAGGATCTCCGCCACCACGCGGTCGGACGGTACGACCCCGCCCACCAGGAACGCGTCCCGCAGCAGGTCGAGCGGGAGCGAGACGACGCGCGGGGTGATCCGGACCGGGTTGATCTCGCCCCGGTCGGCGGCGCGTCGCATCATCACGCCCAGGCTGCTGACCGGCCCTTCGGCGGTCAGTCCGCCGGTGAAGCCGGCTCGCAGCTCGGGGTCGCGCAGCAGGTCGACCAGGAAGCCGTGGACGGCGTCGGTCGGCAGGTCGTCGAAGCGGTGCAGCAGGCTGCCCAGGAAGCGCGCCAGGTCCGCGCGCAACTCGCCGGTGTCCGGCGGCTCCTGGTAGTCGGGGGCGTTGCGGCCGAGGGCGGCGATGACCAGGGCGGCGCGGTTCGGCCAGCGGCGGTAGAGCACCGGTTTGCTGGTCCGTGCGCGGGCGGCGACGCCCTCCATGGTGAGCCGGTCGTAGCCGTGGTCGGCGAGTTCGGCCCAGACGGCGTCCAGGATCGCCCGCTCCAGTTCGTCGCCGCGCCGCCGCACCGGCTTGCCGCCCACCGCCGAGTGCCCCGCCGAGTCCCCCGCCGAAGCCCGCACCGTGTCTCGCACTGGTCCCGCACCCGACTCTCGTAGATACGTTGCGTTTCTTATCAAGGTCAGTCTACAGTCGAAGGCAAGAAACGCGCCGTATCTTATGGCCGGATGGCCAGGGGGAGATCCGTCATGCGCACTGCTCACACCACCCACACGACTCACACCACCCAGATGACTCACACCACCCGTACGACCGAGGTCCTGGTGGTCGGCTCCGGCCCGGTGGGCCTCGCACTCGCCATCGGACTGGCCCGCGCTGGAGTGGGCTGCCGCGTCATCGAGCGGGAGCCGCGGTTCCGCGACCGCGGCGTCCGCGGCAAGGGCATCAACCCGCGCACGCTGGAGGTGTTCGACGACCTCGGCGTCGTGGAGGCGATCCTCGACCGCGGCATGCTCGACCTCAAGGTCCGTACGTACGAGGGGAGTCGGCTCCTCGGCGAAGCCGACCCGGCGACCGGCCACCGGCCGACCCCCGACCGCCCGTACGCCGGCATGCTGCTGCTCGGCCAGCACCACACCGAGGAGGTGCTGCGCGGACGGCTCGCCGACCACGGCGTCACCGTCGAGACGGACACCGAGCTGCTCGACTACACCCAGGACGCGGACGGCGTGCTCGCCACCGTCCGGCGCGGCGGCCGGACCGAGCGGCTGAGCGCCCGCTTCCTGGTCGGCTGCGACGGCGGCCGCAGTACCGTCCGCAAGCTGGCCGGCATCCCCTTCCTCGGCGAGACCTGGGAGGAGGAACGGTTCCTCATGGCCTCGATGGACGTCGACGGCCTGGACACCGACGCCATGCACATCTGGAACGACCCCCGGCTCGGCGTCGGCGCACTGGCGATGATCCCGATGCGGGCGGACACCAACTGGGCCGTACACGCCGCCGTCGACCCGGACGAGCACGGCGAGATCCCCGCCCCGACCGCGGAAACCTTCCGCCACCTGTTCGCCGAACGCGCCGGACTGCCCGGAGTCACGCTGCACGAACCCATCTGGTCCAGCGTCTGGCGGCCGACGGTCCGCATGGTCGAGCGTTACCGCGACGGCCGGGTACTACTCGTCGGGGACGCCGCGCACTGCCAGTCCGCGGCGGGCGGCCAGGGCATGAACACCGGTATCCAGGACGCGCACAACCTGAGCTGGAAGCTGGCCGCCGTCCTGCGCGGCGCGCCCGACGCGCTGCTCGACAGCTACCAGGACGAGCGGCTGCCCGTCGCCCGCGCCGTCCTCGCCGCCACCTCCGCCCAGCACAAGGCGCTGTTCAGTGCCGACGGCGCCCGCGCACTGACCGACCAGTTCGTCAACCCGGCCGCCACGGGCACCGACTTCACCGGACTCTCCGTCGGCTACCGGGGCGGCCCGCTCGGCCGCGACCTCGACGACACCACCGGCATCCGGGCCGGCGACCGCGCCCCCGACGCGCCCTGCACCACCGCCGACGGCACGCCGACCCGGCTGTTCGACCTCCTCCGCGGCCCGCACTTCACCCTGCTGACCATCGGCGAGCACCCGGCACTCACCGGCCTGCCCAGTGAGGCCGGCCTGCCCGGTAGCGTCGGCCTGGCCACCGAAGCCGGCCTGTACGCCCTCCCGGGCCTGCCCGGCGCGGCCGGCCTGCGCCGGTCCGCCGTCCTCGACCCCGACGGCCACGTCGCCCGGGCGTACGGGCTGCGCGGCGACGCCGTCGTCCTGGTCCGGCCGGACGGCTACGTCGCACTCACCGGCGCCACCGCCGACCCGGGCACCATCGCCGGGCACCTGGGGGGCTACGCCCCGGTGGCGTGAACCCCGCCCGACGCGGACGAGCACGCCCGCTCGTCCGCGTCGGCGAGCCAGAAGTAGACGGCCGGCAGCCCGAGTTCGATCACCATCAGCACCACCTGGAACCAGTGCGGCCACCCGTCCGCCGCGATGGACAGCACCCGCCCGAGGCCACCCAGCAGGAACACCGCCGCCAGCCACCGCACCACCCGCGCGGGCACCGGCGTCTGCCGAGCCGCCCAGATCCAGGCCACGCCGTACCCGGCGAAGATCGCGCCCATGAAGCGGCCGAAGCTGTCGACCGTCGGGCCCGCGTGCGCGGCCCCGGGGATCGCGACGTTCCCCAGCAGGAGGTGGAAGAACCCGATCGCCACATCGGCGACCCCCATCATCCACGCGAGCACCCGCAGTGTCCTGGCCATGACCCATCCACCCGTCGTCGGTCCGGTCCGCGCGCGCCCCGATGGACCTGCGACCCAGCTGACACGCGCCTTGGTTGACGCCGCCTTAGTTGACACGCGTCTACTAAGCTAGTTGAAGCCCACAAGTAGACACGTGTCAAGTACCCTGGCGCGCATGTCAGTCCACGAACGGCGCCGCCGGCTCGCCCCCGCCGAGCGACGCGCCCAGCTGCTCTCCGTCGGCGCCCGGCTCTTCGCCGCCCGCCCGTACGAGGAGGTGCTGATGGAGGAGGTCGCCGAGCAGGCCGGGGTCTCGCGCGCCCTGCTCTACCGTCACTTCCCGAGCAAGCACGACCTGTTCGCGGAGGTCTACCGGCAGGCCGCCGACGAGTTGCTCGCCAAGTCCCGGTTCGACCCCGCCGACAGCTTGATCGAGCAGCTGGTCGAGGGCATGGACGCCCACCTGGACTACTTCATCGCCAACCGGCACGCCGTGCTCGCCGCCAACCGCGTCCTGGCCGGCGACCAGGTGATCCAGACGATCATCACCGAGGAGCTCGACGCCCTGCGCGGCCGCCTGCTCGGCGTCCTCCCGCTCGCGGACGAGACGGCGCGGCCGGCCGTGTCGCAGATCCTGCGCAGCTGGCTGGTGTTCGTCCGGGTGCTGGTCATCGACTGGCTGACCGAGGAGAGCTGCACCCGCGACGAGCTGCGCGACGCCTGCATCGGCGCTGTCCTGGGCGCGCTCCGGCCGTTCCTGCCCGCCGGTCCGGCGCCCGACCGGGGGTGGTGACGCTTACCATCGGTCCGTAACGGGAAAAACCGCAGAAAGCATCCAACTACGGCTGAAAATATGACAGTTGGATGTGAAGGTCGCACCCAGCCCGAAGGGACCCATGGACTCCGCCGCCGACACCCGGACCGCCCTCCCCCCGCTCCACCGGCTCGCCGTCTCCCCAGTCCGACCACCCCACCCGACCACCCTCCCCGACGGCACCCCCGCCTGGCTGGTCACCCGCTACCACGACGTCCGGCAGGTCCTCGGCGACCCCCGGATCACCCGGGCCGACCTGCACGACGTCGGCACCGCGGGCGCCACCGCCGACGTGGCGGCCAACCCGGCGTCCCTGTTCAACCAGGACGGCCCCGCCCACCGGCGCCTGCGCGGCACCGTCCAGCGCGCCTTCACCCCGCGCGCCATCGCCGGCTGGCAGCCCTGGGTCGCGGCCGCCGTCCAGCAGTCCGTGGACGCGCTGGTCGCCGCCGGACCGCCCGCCGACCTGGTCGCCGCATTCACCCGGCCGGTGCCCTTCGCCGTCACCACCCGGCTGATGGGACTCGACGGCGACGGCCCGGACAGCCTGGACGAGGACCGGCTGCACCGCTGGACGCTCGCACTGCTCGCCCAGGGGGACGACGGCGAGGCCTCCAACGACAACGGAACCGGGACCGGAACCGAGGCCGGAGGCGGGGCCGGTACAGGAACCGAAGCCGGGACCGAGGCCGCAGCGCACGCCGAAGCCCTCGCCGAATACGGCGCGTTCACCACGGAGTTGATCGAGCGCCGGCGCCGCGATCCCGGCGACGACCTGGTCAGCCGGCTCGTCCAGGCCGCCGACCACGACGGCGGCATCCCCGAGGAGTCACTCGTCCACCTGGTCGCCGGGCTCACCGCGAGCGGCAACGAGAGCGTCGCCGGCGCCCTCGGCAACGCCCTCGTCTACCTCCTCGGCGAACGCGCCGACCACTGGCCGCGTCTCGCCGACCCGGACACCGCCGAACGCACCGCCGAACGCCTGCTCCACTTCATCCCGCTCGGCGACGACGAGGCCACCATCCGCCGTGCCACCGCCCCGATCGAGCTCGGCGGCGCCACCATCCCGGCCGACGCCGTCGTCGCCATCAGCCTCGGCAGTGCCAACCGGGACCCCGACGTCTACCCCGAGGGCCTCGACGCCGACCTCGACCTCCCCCTCGCCGCCCCCACCCTCGCCTTCAGCGCGGGCCCCCACTACTGCATCGGCGCCTGGCGCGTCCGGCTCGAAATGCGCGAGTCCCTCCACCGCCTGGCCGCCGCCCTGCCCCGCCTCCGCCTCACCACCCCGGTCGCGGACATCGCCTGGCAGCTCGGCAGCACCACCAGGAGCCCGGCCCGCATCCCCGTCGACTGGTGATCAGCGGGCCGTGCCGCCGGTGCTCAGCGCGCCGTGCCGCTGGTGCTCAGCGGGCCGTGCCGGGAGGGTTCACCCGAACAACCCCTCCCCCAGCACGCCGCCCTCCGTCACCCCCGGCAGCACGTACACCACCGCCGACGCCGTGTGCTCCAGGAACGGGTTGAGCGCGTCCCGCGCCGCCAGCCGGTTCTGCACCCGGGTGAACTGCGCCGGGTCCCGCACGAAGGCGCAGAACAGCAGGCCCCGGTCGCCCGGTCCGTCGTCGTAGCTGTAGCCGCGCCGCAGCATCCGGGCGCCGCCGTCCAGTCGGGGGCTGGAGAGCCGGACGTGGGCGGTGGCCGGGATGACGTACGAGCCGTCGGGGTTCTTCGCGTAGATGTCCGGCTCGTCGTGCTCGGCCGTGCCGGTGAGCGGGGCGCCGTCGCCTTCCCGGCGTCCCATCGCGAGGTTCCGGCGCTCCTCGGGGAGGGCGGTGAAGGCGGCGGTGTCCATCCGGATCCGCCGGTAGACCAGGGCCGTCCCGTGCTGGTGCGGGCCCGGCGGGCCCCAGACCCACTGCCGGGCGGCGTCCTCGTCGGGGTTCGCCGTGCCGTCCTTGAAGCCGAACAGGTTCCTCGGCGTCGTGCCCGCGGCCGTCCGGGGCAGGAAGCCGGACTGTGTCCACCGCACGGCGGCGCCCGCCGCCGCGGCCGCCGCGCCGACCTGCTCGGCGACGACGGACAGTGGCCACCGGTCCGCCGCGCACAGCTGGACCAGCAGGTCGCCGCCGCCCCGCGCCGGGTCGAGCCGGTCCCCCGGGAAGGCGGGCAGCTCCGCGAGGACCGGCGCCGGAACGTTCAGCCCCAGCCGGGAAGCGAGCCCCGGCCCGACCCCCAGCAGGCTGCTGAGCCGGGCCGGTTCGCCGCCGCGCAGGCGCGCGTCCGCCGACGTGCCGCCGACGGCTTCGGCGAGCACCCGGGTCAACTCCCCGAGCAGGCCCCGCAGGGCGGTCCGGCCGTCCGAGGTCGCGGCGGGCGCCAGGTCGAAGGCGAGCAGCTGGGTGGCCGGCTGCTGCGGGGCCGTCACCCCGGACTGCCGCTCGCCGTGGAAGGGGACGGACGGCTCGGGCGGCGGCGCCGCGGCCCGTCCGCCGTCGCCCCCGCGGGCCAGCGCCGTGACCCCGGCGCCGACCCCCGCACCGACCCCGGCGGCCAGGACCGCCCCGCCCGCGAGCAGGGCCCTGCGGTCCACGCCGCTCGGGACAGTTCGGACAGTTCGTGGCCGGTTCTGCGCCTTTCCGTTTTCGGCATGCATGGGCGACATTGGAGACGATAGAACACGCCTTATGCAACTTTTGATCACACGTCAATTTCGCTCCGCCGCAGCGTCCACTACAACGTCCGCTACGACGCCCGCCACAACGCCCCCACGGGGAGCCGCGCTCCGCCACCTCCTCCCCGCCCTGCTCACCGCCGCCGCGCTCGCCGTCTCCGGCTGCTCGTCCACCGGTTCGACCTCGTCCGATGCACGACACCCGGAAGGCACGGTCGTTCGCGTCCCGCAGAACTTCCCGACCATCCAGCAGGCCGTGGACGTGGCCCGCGAGGGCGACACCGTCCTGGTCGAGCCGGGCACCTACCGCGAGAGCGTCCGGATCACCAAGCCCCGGATCGTGCTGCGCGGCACCGACCGCAACACCGTGGTCCTCGACGGCGGCGTGCGGCTCGTCAACGGCGTCACCGTCACCGGCCCGGGCTCGGTGGTCGAGAACCTGACCGTCCACGGCTACCTGGCCAACGGCGTCCTGTTCACCGGCGTCACCGACGAGAAACTGCAGCAGCGCGGCGCCGGCGGCTCCGCCTACGACCCCCTGGACACCGCCCGATTCCCCGTCGTCCAGGGCTTCCGCGCGACCCGCGTCACCGCCTACAACAACGGCCTGTACGGGATCTACGCCTTCGACGCGCGCGGCGGCGTCATCGAGGACTCGTACGCCTCCGGGCAGGCCGACTCCGGCATCTACGTCGGCCAGTGCAAGCCCTGCGACACCCTGGTGCGCGGCAACACCGTCGAGCGCAACGCCGTCGGCATCGAACTCACCAACGCCTCCGACGGGTTGAGCATCCTCGGCAACCGGGTCACCGGCAACCGCGTCGGCGTCACCGTCAACTCCAACGACCTCGAAGCCCTCGCCCCGCAGCACGGCGCGGTCATCGCGGGCAACGCCGTCACCGACAACAACGCCGCCGACACCCCCGAACAGGCCGACGGCGGCTACGGCATCGGGATCGGCATCGGCGGCGGTACGGCGAACCAGGTGCAGCGCAACCTCGTCCAGGGCAACCGCGCCGTCGGCATCGTCATCACCGACCCGCCCGGCCACCCGGCGAGCGGCAACCGCGTCGAGGGCAACCGCGCCACCGGCAACGGCACCGACCTCACCATGGCCTCCGTCGACCCGGGCAACTGCTTCACCGGCAACCAGCCCGCCGTGCAGAGCCCGGAGAACCTGGAGGCCGTGGCCGGCTGCGGAGTCCAGGGTCGCGGCCCGGTACCCGCCGGCCGCACCACCCCGGTCCAGGCGCCGCCCGGCATCCCGTTCAGCCAGGTCCCCGCCCCGCCCGCCCAGCCGTCACTGCCCGACCCGGCCGCCCCCGGCCGCCCCGCGACCGACCTCCCGGGCCCCGTCGACCCCGCCGCCTACCCGATCCCGGACACCGCCGACGCCGTCCCGAAGCACTGACCACCCCCACCCGCACCACCCCACCGGGCGGGCCCGCCGCCACCCACACACCCCGGGCCCGCCCCGACAGCCCGCCACTCTCGGCCGGCCGGGAACGCCGTCAAGAGTTCCCAAACCGGCAGGACAGTCCGGACAGCTCGGGACGACCCCGACTTCCTTGCCGACACGGGCAGTTCGGGACACCACGGGCAGTTCGGAATCCGCCCGAAAGACCCTCCGCGGACATGACATACTGCGTCGGTGACCGCAGCAGACCTGGCCGAGAAGCCACCCAAAAGCCGTCCGCAACTGGGCCGGAAGTTCACCCTGCTGTGGTCCGCCTCGGCGATCTCCTCGGTCGGCGACGGCATGCGGGACTCGGCCCTGCCGCTGCTGGCGGTGGCGGTCTCCGACTCGCCCAGCGCGGTCTCGGTGGTCTCCGTCGCCGCGTCGCTGCCCTTCCTGCTGATGTCGCTGTACGGCGGCGTACTCGCCGACCGGGCCGACCGGCGACAGCTGATGTGGACGATCGACGCCCTGCGCGCCGTCGTCGTCCTGGGCTTCGCCTGCTGGGTCTTCCTCGCCACCCCGCCGCTGGTCGCGCTCGCCGCACTGGCCTTCCTGCTCGGCTGCGGCGAGACGGTCTTCTCCAACGCCGCCACCTCGGCCGTCCCGGAGCTGGTCCGCCCCGACCAGCTGGACACCGCCAACGGCCGGATGCAGGCCAACATGCTCGTCGGCGGGAACCTGATCGGCCCGCTGCTCGGCTCGGTGCTGTTCGCCGTGGCCGCCGGCTTCCCCTTCACGGTGGACGGCGTCTCCTTCGCGCTCGCCGCCGTCCTGGTCGCCGCGACCGGCCGCTCCACCGCCGCCCGCGCCAAGGCCGGCCGCCCGGTGCTCACCGAGATCCGCGAGGGCGTCAGCTGGCTGTTCCGCCACCGCGAGGTGCGGATGCTCGCCGTGCTCTCCACCCTCGGCGCGCTGACCTGCTTCATGGGCACCACCATGATGGTGCTGATGGTCACCAAGGTCGTGAAGGCCCCCGCCGCCTCCTACGGCATCGTCCTCGCGGCCGGCGCGATCGGCGGCACCGCCGCGAGCACCCTGGCCGGCCGGCTCAGCAGCCTGCTCAGCCGGGGCACCCGGATCGCCCTCTCCTTCCTGCTGATGGGCGTCTCGCTGATCCTGATGGCGTTCAGCACCTCGGTGTTCGAGATCGCGGCGCTGTACGGCGTGATCGGCTTCGGCATCGTGACCTGGAACATCCAGGCGCTCTCGCTGCGCCAGCAGGCCATCCCGAAGGAGCTGCTCGGCCGGGTCAACAGCTGCTACATGCTGCTGAGCCGACTCGGCATCATGGGCGGCGCCGCGCTCAGCGGGTGGATCGCCTCCGTCACCAGCATCCGGACCCCGCTCGTCACGGGCGGCACCCTGCTGCTCGTGCTGCTGGTCGCCGTGCTCTTCCTGCTGCCCCGGATGACCGCGATGGAGGCCGCTCAGGCCCAGGCCCCCGAGCCGGAGGCCGCCGCCGCTCCCGCCCCCACCTCCGCTCCTTCCACCACCTCCGCCCCTGCCGAAAACGAGGCCAAGGACGAGGTCAAGTAGCCCTCGCCCGGGGGAGGCGGCTCCTCCCCCGGGCGAGGTACGGCAGCCGGCCGGGCCGGGCCTGGGCCTGGCCGGGCCTCAGCTTCCGTCCTCGGCAGAGGCCTTGGCCCACGCGGCCTCGCGCAGCAGCCGCAGCCCGTTGAGGCCGACGATGACGGTGGAGCCTTCGTGGCCGAGCACGCCGAGCGGCAGCGGCAGGGTGGCGACCAGGTCCCAGACCACCAGGGTCGAGATGAACACCGAGGCGATCACCAGGTTCTGCACCACCAGGCCCCGCGCCCGCCGGGAGAGCGCCACCACAGCCGGGACGGTGGCGAGTTCGTCGCGGACGACGACCGCGTCGGCGGTCTCCAGGGCCAGGTCGGAGCCGGCCCGTCCCATGGCGACGCCGGTGTGCGCGGCGGCCAGCGCGGGCGCGTCGTTGACGCCGTCGCCGACCACCAGCACCTTGCGCCCGGCCGCTTCCTGGTCCCGTACGGCGGCGACCTTCTCCCTCGGCAGCAGCCCGGCCCGGACCTCGTCGATGCCGACCTCGGCGGCGACCCGGGCGGCGGCGCGCGGGTTGTCGCCGGTGAGCAGCACCGGCGTGCGGCCGGTGAGCCGGGTCAGCGCGGTGACGGTGGCGGCGGCGTCGGGGCGCAGCCGGTCGGCGAGTCCGAGCAGGCCGACCGGGATGCCGTCGACCTCGACCAGGGCGGCGGTGCGGCCGGCTTCCTCCAGTTCGGCGGCGAGTTCGGCGGCTTCGGTGGAGGCGGTGTCGGTCCGGTCGTTGATCAGCCGCGCCGGCGCGCCGACCGCGACGACCCGCCCGCCGACGGTGGCGGTGACGCCGGCCCCGGGGACGGCGGCGAAGTCCTCCGCGGGCGCCGGGGTGAGTCCTCGGGCGCGGGCGGCGTCGACGACGGCGCGGCCGAGCGGGTGTTCGCTGGCGTGTTCGGCGGCGGCCGCGAGTGCGAGCAGGTCGTCGTCGGAGAGACCGGATCCGCTCAGCGGGTGGATGTCACTGATCCGGGGCGTGCCTTCGGTCAGGGTGCCGGTCTTGTCCAGGGCGGCGGCGTCGGTCTGTCCGAGGCGTTCCATCACCACGGCGGACTTCACCAGGACGCCGTGCCGTCCGGCGTTGGCGATGGCGGAGAGCAGTGGTGGCATGGTGGCCAGAACGACGGCGCACGGCGAGGCGACGATCATGAAGGTCATCGCCCGCAGCAGTGAGCCGGTGAAGGCCGCGCCGAGGGCGAGGGGCACGGCGAAGACGGCGAGGGTGGCGATCACCATGCCGATCGAGTAGCGCTGCTCGACCTTTTCGATGAACAGCTGGGTCGGCGCCTTGGTCTCGGAGGCCTCTTCGACCATCGCGACGATCCGGGCGATCACCGAGTCCGAAGCGTCCCGGTCGACCGTGACGCGCAGCGCGCCGGTGCCGTTGAGGGTACCGGCGAACACCTCGTCGCCGATCTGCTTGGCAACGGGAAGTGGTTCGCCGGTGATGGTGGCCTGGTCGACGTCGCTCGCGCCGTCGAGCACCCGCCCGTCGGCACCGATCCGCTCTCCCGGCCGGACCAGGACGGTGTCGCCGACGGCCAGCTCCCCGGTCGGCAGGGTCTCCTCCCGGCCGTCGGGCAGCAGCCGGGTGGCGGTGGCCGGGGCGAGGTCGAGCAGCCCGCGCACGGAGTCGGCAGTACGGGCGGTGGCGAGCGCTTCCAGGGCGCCGGAGGTGGCGAAGATGACGATCAGCAGCGCGCCGTCCATGACCTCGCCGACGGCGGCGGCGCCGAGCGCGGCGACGATCATCAGCAGGTCGACGTCGAGGGTCTTCTCGCGCAGCGCCTGCAGGCCCGCCCAGGCGGGCTCCCAGCCGCCGGTGGCGTACGCGAGCGCGGCTGGCGGGCCCCAGGCCCAGGCGGGGGCGCCGGTCAGCTGGAGCGGCAGGGCGATCAGGAAGAGCGTCGTCGCGGTGGCGGCCCAGCGGGCTTCGGGCAGCGAGAGCACCCGGGTGCGCCGTCGGGGTGCGGGGTCCGGGCGCCGGGCGGCCTGGGGTGCGGGGCGCTCGATGAGGGTGGAGGAGGGCATGGCGGGGAGGACCTTCGGGGCAGGGCGAGCCAAGGACTCATCCACCATACATGAACATATGAACGCTCCTTCATGGATGAGTTGTAGTATTGGCCGCATGGGTCATGGAGCCGCCCCCGCCACCGCCGTCCAGCACACACGCCTGGACGCCGTCAGCGCTGCCCGGGTGGCCACCACCCTCCAGGCCCTGGCCACCCCCTCCCGCCTGCTGATCCTCTCCCGCCTCCGCGAGGGCCCCTGCGCCGCCACCGAACTCGCCACCGAGGTCGGCCTCGAACAGTCCGCCTGCTCCCACCAACTGCGACTGCTGCGCAACCTCGGCCTCGTCGTCGGGCAGCGCCAGGGCCGCTCGGTGGTCTACGCGCTGTACGACAACCATGTCGCGGCCCTCCTCGACCAGGCCATCTACCACATCGAGCACCTGCGGCTCGGGCTCAGCGACGCACCGGACACCGCGGAGTAGCGCACGAACGAGTAACACCCGAACGAGTAACGAGTAGCGCGCGAGGAGGCGTCCGCTACGCGATGGCAGGGGTATGCTTCGGCCGCCCGGCGGGCCCGGCCGGGCGGCTGGAGTCGGGCTGTGCGTCAGGCCACCGATCGGCGCTCGCGGTCGGGGCGGTGGGGCATCCCCCGGGCGGCCACCGCGCCGAGCGCGACGACCGCGATGGCGAGGAGCGCCGCGAGGCCGATCAGGAGTCGCACGGGGCCTCGACCTTCCCGTGCCCCCGGAGGAGGGCGAGCAGGTTCAGGACAGTGCTGGCCGGGGCGTTGCCGAAGCGGACGAGCACGCGGCCGTCCACGACGCTGTCCGTGGTGACGGACGGCCAGAGCAGGCCGAAGTTCCGGCCACGCTCCTGGAGTTCGGCGATCAGGTAGGCGACCTCCGGCTCGGTGTAGCTCCGCATCAGCGGGTCGGCCGGCTCGATCGGGCGGCCATCGGCGGCGGTCACGCGGCGGCGTCCAGCTCGAACCAGCAGGACTTCCCGGACTTCCGGGGCTCGGCGCCGAAGCGGTGGGTGAGGGAACGGACGAGGTGCAGGCCCCGGCCGGAGACGGCGTAGGGGTCGGAGTCGTCCCGCTGGAGCGGGAGGACGGGGCTCGCGTCGCTGACGGACACCCGGAGGACCCGGTCGAGCACCACGATCACGACGAGCGGCGACGGACTGCCGCCGTGCCGCCAGGCATTGACGAACAGTTCGAGCAACGCGAGCTCCGCGTCGGCGACCAGGTCGGGCTTCCACCCGGCGCGCGCCGTCGCCTCGCGCAACTCCTCGCGCGCGGCCGACCAGTCAGGGGGAAGTTCGAGGGAGAACACGAAGAGACCTCCGTGGGGGATGAAGTGGATCATGCGGCGCCGCATACCGACAGAAACGTCGCAGAGCACGGCGAGATCACCAGTCGCCGCCTACTCGGCGCATGCGACTGGCTACGCTCAGCATGACGTGAGGGCCATCACGTGCGCAAGCAGACTCAACTAATCTGCAAAATCTCATATCGAACCCGAATTCGGTGCCATCCTCTGCCAGTTGTCGGTAGCGCTGACGCAAGGGACACAGGCAGACTGGTCAACCGACAGGTCAGGAGGGGCAAGGCATGGCGGTATCAACCGTTCGGCGTCGTCGGCTGGGCGAAGAGCTTCGAAGGCTGCGGGAGCAGAAGAAGATCGCAGCGGACACGGCAGCCGAAGCCACCGGCATGAGCCTGGCCAAGCTGAACCGGATCGAGAACGCCCGCACCGCAGCCAAGATCGAGGACGTCAACAGGCTCCTCGACCACTACGGTTGCGACGACCAGGAGTTCCGCGCCGGCTTGATCGCCATCACCAAGGACGGCAGCAAGCGGGGCTGGTGGTTGAGCTACCGCGATGTGATCAATGCTTCCGCGACCGACCTGATCACGCTCGAAACCGAGGCTTCGACCTTCAAGACCTACGAACCCGCCTTCATCCCGGGCCTCTTCCAGACTGCCGAATACGCCCGGCTGGTCATCGACCGGCTTCGGACCATGCAGGGCGGCACCGTTGACGATCTCGTGCAGGTCCGCATGGCACGGCAGTCCATCCTCACCCGCCCGAACCCCGTCGAGGTCTGGGCGGTCATCCATGAAGCCGCGCTCCGTGCGATCGCAAATCGCCCCGACGTCATGGGTCCGCAACTCGACAAGCTGCTCACGCTCAGTCGGCTGGCGAACGTCAACATCCAGATCATGCCTGCAGGTGCGGCAATCCACCCAGGCATGAGCGGCGCGTTCGCCCTGCTCGGATTCCCTCAGCGGAAGGATCTCGACGTCGTGTTCGTCGAAGGGGCGCTGAACGGGTTCTGGGTCGAGGACCCGACCGACGTCGAGTCGTACCGGGCGAAGTTTCAGGAGATCACTGCCGAAGCCCTGTCAGTTGACTCATCGCTCGACTTCATCACCGCACAGAGGGACAAGATCAAGTGACCTACTACTACCCCGACGCTTCCACCACCGGGTTCGACTTCAAGAAGTCCAGTTACAGCGGCGGTAACGAGAACTGTGTCGAGTTCGCGATCCTTCCCGAAACGGTCGCGATCCGAGACAGCAAGGACCACAACGGCCCCGCCCTGTCCTTCGACCGCGCCGCCCACGCCGCCTTCGTCAACGCCGTCGCCACCGGGGAGTTCGACTTCGGGCTCCTCTGAGCAGTCCCGCTGAGCGGTGCCTCGCCCTGCTCGGGCGAGGCACCGCCTTCTCATGGCGTTCTGAGGTCGGGCCAGCAGAACTGGACCTTGCGTCGTTCGTCGCACCGATACGCTGGGCTGCCCCGGTCACCTCAGTGACGTCATAGGAGTTGCGATGGATGAACGGCTGCTCCACAGCTCGTCGTTCGGCGCGGCGGCGGCCGCCTACGCCGAGCACCGCCCGGACTACGCGCAGGCCGCCGTGCGCTGGGCGCTCGAACCGGCGCCCGGGCCGCGGGTGCTCGACCTCGGTGCCGGGACGGGCAAGCTGACCGGCACACTGCTCGCGATGGGCGTCGACGTCGTCGCGGTCGAGCCCGACCCGGCGATGCTGGCCGAGCTGCGCCGCGGCCTCCCGACCGTGCGCGCGCTGCCGGGCAGCGCCGAGGCGATCCCGCTCCCGGACGGGTCCGTCGACGCCGTGGTGTCCGGCAACGCCATGCACTGGTTCGACATGGACCTCGCGGGCCCGGAGATCGCCAGGGTCCTCTCCCCCGGCGGGGTCCTGGCCGGGCTGTGGAACGTCTTCGACGACGGGGTCGACTGGGTGGCCGGGCTCGCGCGGGTCAGCGGCAGCGCGGCCGTCGGCCCGCGCGACGTGCCCGCCGGCTGGCGTGCCGAGACGGCCGGCCTGCACCGTCCCACGGCGGGTGGGGACGCCCGGTTCGACTCGCCGGAGCAGGCCGAGTTCCCGCACGGGCAGCGCCGGACCGCCGACTCCCTCGTCGCGACCCTCGGGACGAAGGCGGGCATGCTGGTCATGCCGGACCGGGAACGGGAGGCCGCGCTGGCCCGGACCCGCGCCTACCTCGCGAGCCGACCGGAAACCGGCGACGGCGAGTTCACCCTGCCCATGCTGACCGGCGTGCTGCGCGTCCGGCGGATGTGACGCCCGATCCTCGGGGCGCCTCGGGCGAATTCTCGGGAATCAGCGCCCGGCCTGCGTGAATCCGCCACCGAGGTAGCGGAACTCCGGGTCGTCGGCGGGCAGCTCACCGAGCTTCGCGATCAGCTCGGCGGCGAACACCTCGGCGTCGTCGAGCGGTTGGTAGCCGAGCGCCCGGGCCGACGCGAGGTCCCACCAGGCCCGGGTGTTGGCGGAGATGCCGTAGGCCACGGTGTGGCCGGCCACCGGCCCGGTGAGCGCGGCGTGCACCAGCCGGGCGCAGTCGCCGGGGCTGAGCCAGGTGGCGAGCATCCGGATGCTGCGGGGCTCGGCGGTGAAGGAACCGATCCGCAGCGAGACCGTCTCCATCCCGTGCCGGTCGGCGTACAGCGAGGCGAGGTTCTCGCCGAAGCACTTGGAGAGCCCGTAGTAGGTGTCGGGCCGCTGCGGGGTGTCCACCGGCACGGTGCCGCCGTCGGCGGGCCGCTCGGTGAAACCCACCGCGTGGTTGCTGCCGGCGTTGACGATCCGCCGCACGCCCGCCGCCCGGGCGGCGTCGTAGAGCCGGTACGTGCCCTCGATGTTGGCGGCGAGGATGTCGGCGAACGGCGCCTCCCCCGGGATCCCGGCCAGGTGGACGACGGCATCGACGCCGTCCATCGCCGAGGCCAGCGCCGCGGAATCCCGCAGGTCGGCGATGATCGCCTCGGGTTCACCGGGCACCGGGGCGCGGTCGAAGCAGCGCAGCCGGTAGCCGTAGGCGGGCAGGAGCTCCCGCAGGCAGGTCCCGATGCGGCCGGCGGCACCGGTCAGCAGCACCTCGCGCGGCTGGTCCACCCTCTGTTGCGCGTCCATGGTTCCTCACAGACTCTTCGAACTGACGCTCGTATTTCGGCGAGGTGCGACGATACCTGATGGAACGACAGAGGTCCTTGCAGTAAACGGAGTCCGCGCCCCTCGGCGAAGAAACCGCTTCGCCGAGTGGCGGGAGCCCGCCGGACCGGACTGCCCGCCGACAGCCCGGCCCGGCACCCCGGGGTGCGTGCACCCCGGAGGCCTGACAGGTGCCCAGTCATCGGTCGGTGGCGGACACGGCGGGGCCGACGGCTGTGCGGCGTTCGTCTGCCCCGTTCCGTCCGGTTCATTCCCCTTCGTACCGCGGGGCACCGGCGCCACCCCGGCCGCCCTCGCCGCCCACCGCCCGCGCCCCGCGCAGCGTCACCCCGAAGTGGGTGCGGAGCCGCCGGATCTCCCACCAGGCGACGGCGGTCACCGTCGCCGGGCCGCCGATGACGGCGCCCAGCTCGACGGGCAGCGGGCCGGGCGGCAGGCCTCCGAACAGCAGCCCGATCGCGGCGAGTTCCCACACCAGGACGCCCGTCAGCACCGGTGGGAAGACGGCGTGCACCCGGTCCAGGGTGAAGGCCGTGCGGACGACGGTCGGCGAGGCGAACGCCACGAACATCAGCGCCCAGATCGGCGCGGCCAGGAGCAGCAGGTCGACCAGCGCGCCGACCAGCACCACCTGGACCGAGCCGCGTGCCTGGGCGACGAGCCAGAGCAGCACCGGCACCACCGTGCAGGCGCCGACGTACTGCAGTGCCTTCAGCACGGCCGGCCGCACCTGGGCGCGCATCGCGGGCCGCAGGGCCGGGCCGGCGAGCCGGAACAGGATGCCGACCACCACCGGGGCCGTCACCAGTACCAGCCAGGGCGTGATCACCAGCCGGAGCTGGAACTGGTCGTTGGCCTCGCTCCAGTCCTCCGGCGAACCGTAGACCGCCAGCACCAGGAAACCGGCCACGAGCGCCAGCCACCCCCGTATCCGCTGCACCCGCAGCACCACCGGGTCGGTGATCCCCCGCGGGCCCGGCACGGCGAACACCCTCCGGGCCAGCCGTCGCGCCGAGCGCGCCATCGGGTAGAGGCCGAGGAAGACCAGGAACGGCCACAGGCAGAAGAGCAGCGGTAGTACCCAGCAGCCGATCGCCTTGCGCGCGGGCGCCAGCAACTCCCGCAGCGTGGGCCACTCCTCGCCCCGGAAGCGCTGCCACAGCGGCACCCGCGGCTGTTGACCATGGCCGTAGCCATGGCCGTAGCCGTGGCCGTGGCCGTAGCCGTAGTCCTGCCCATGGCCGTAGCCCTGCCCGTACCCGTAGCCCTGCTGCTGGTACGGGTTCTGCTCTCCGTAGGTCATGCCGAGGTCCTCACGCGGTCGCCCCCGTCGACCGGAGACCCGGCCGACTACCGACCGCCGCACCCTACTGCCGCACACCCACCCTTCGTCCACCCACTTTCGTCCACCCGCCCCCGTGCCGCGCTACGGCAGCTGGATCGCGGGGAAGGTGCCGGCCGGGGTGCCGTCGAGGGCGCCGTCCATAGCGTCGCGCCAGATCGGGCCGGCCAGGGTGCCGCCGAAGGCCTGGCCGACGACCTTGCCGCCGATCCGCTGGCCGTCCAGCGGCTTGGGGTTGTCGGTGTCGCTGACGACGGTGGCGCCGGCCATCTCCGGGGTGTAGCCGACGAACCAGACCTGGCGGCTCTCGTTGGTGGTGCCGGTCTTGCCCGCGCTGTCCCGGCCGGTGAGGCCGGCCGCCTTTCCGGTGCCGTCCTCCACGACGCCCTTGAGCATCGCGGTGACGGTGTCGGCGGTGTCGGCGGACATCACAGCGGAGCAGTTCGCCTGCGGCACGGCCGGCTGCTTGCCGTCGGGGCCGGTCACCGAGGTGATGGCGGTCGGCGCGCAGTAGGTGCCGTGGGCGGCGAAGGTCGCGTAGACGCCCGCCATCTCCAGCGGGGTCAGGTCGTTGCTGCCGAGCGTCATCGACGGCACCACCTGGAGCTTCTCGCCGCCCGCCTGCTCGGTGATGCCGAGCTTGTTGGTCATCTGGGCGACGTTGCAGAGCCCGGTGTCGGCCTCCAGCTTCGCGAAGTAGGTGTTGACCGACTGGGCCATCGCCGTCTTCATGGTGAACTGGCCGGTGAGGGACTGGCTGTCGTTGTGCACCTGCCCGGCCGACGGGAACTTCCCGCCGGAGCAGTCCTTCATCGCCGGCCACGGGATGCTGTAGTCGGTGGTGTAGCTCTGGCCCGGCGTGAGGCCGTTCTCCAGGGCCGCCGCCGCGACGATCGGCTTGAACGTCGAACCGGTCGGGAAGCCGAGCCCGCCGCCCATGGCCTTGGTGGCGTTGTAGTTGATCTGGGTCTGGTTCTGCTTGTCATCGACACCGTACGGGCGGCTCTGGCCCATCGCGAGGATCCTGCCGGTGCCCGGCTCGACGATGCTCATCGCGGTCGCCGCCTGATCGCCCGCGTTCACGTGGCTGGTGACCGAGGAGTTGAGGGCCGCCTGCGCCTTGGGGTCGAGCGTGGTGTGGATCTGCAGCCCGCCGCGCTTCCACACGGCCTGCCGCTCGGCCGCCGACTTCCCGAAGGCCGGGTCGGTGAGCACCACCTTGCGCACGTAGTCGCAGAAGAAGCCCTCGCCCTGCTTGGCCAGGATGCAACCCTGCTGCGGGGCCTGGACGTTGAGCCCCAGCGGGGTGGCGATGGCCTGCTGGGCCTCCTCCTTGGTGATGTGCCCGTACTCGGCCATCTTGCGCAGCACGGTGTCGCGCCGGTCCTTGGCCGCCGTCGGGTCGACCACCGGGTCGTAGCCGCTGGGCGACTGCACCAGGCCGGCCAGCATCGCGGCCTGCGGCAGGGTGAGGTCCTTGGCGTGGACGCCGAAGTAGCGCCGCGCGGCCGACTCGATGCCGTAGGCCTTCTCCCCGAAGAAGGTGATGTTCAGGTAGTTGGTGAGGATCTGGTCCTTGCCCAGGGTCTCCTCGACCTTGATCGCGTACTTCAGCTCCTGGATCTTGCGGCCGATGGTCTGCCGCTGCGCCTCCTGGACCTTCTTCGGGTCGTCGCCCGCCTCGTCGACGAACACGTTCTTCACGTACTGCTGGGTCAGGGTGGACGCACCCTGAGCGGTGGTGCCCGAGGAGGCGTTCTTGTCCACGGCGCGCAGCACCCCCTTGAGGTCGATCGCGCCGTGCTCGTAGAAGCGGTTGTCCTCGATGTCCACCAGTGCGGTCTTCACCAGCGGGGATATCTGGTCCGCCGACACCACGGTACGGTCCCGGTCGTACACGGTGGCGATCGTGCCGCCCTGGGCGTCGAGGATCGTCGAGGCCTGGGACAGTGCCGGCGTCTTGAAGTCGTCGGGCAGGTTCTGGAAGTCGTCCGCCGCCGACTGGGCGCCCAGCCCGGCCGCCGCCACCGCGGGCAGCGCGATCCCCGCCGCCACGGCACCGGCGACCACGCTGATCCCGATCAGCCGCAGCCCGTGCCCGAACTTCCGCATACCCGTCCCCACCAGCTTCTCTGCCATACGAGGACCCTACGTGCACGTCATGAGGAACTCGTAAGGGATCCGGCACCGCCCTGTCACAGCTCTGCGACAGGGCGGTGCCGCCTCCCTGGGCTGCCGGTCTACGGGCGCTCGGGCCTACGGGCAGCGGGTTTACAGGCGCTCGGCGAGGGCCTGGTGGACGCGGTGCCAGGCATCGGCGGTCGCGGCGGCGTCGTGCTCGGCCGGGCGGTCGGCGGCGAAGCCGTGGCGGGCGCCCGGGTAGGTGATCAGTTCGTGATCGACCTTGGCGTCGGTCAGCCGCTGCTCGGCCGCCTGCCACTCCTCCTGCGGGAGGATGTGGTCCAGCTCGCCGCAGAAGCCGAGCAGGTACACGCCGTTGGCGGCGATGCGCTCGGCCGTCTCCAGCGGCGGCACCGGGCCGACCAGCGGGAAGCCGGAGTTCAGCAGCCAGCCGGGGTAGAACACCGCGGCCAGCTCGAAGCGCAGCTCGGTGGCGGCGCGCACGGCGATGTGCCCGCCCATGCTCGTTCCGACGAACGCCACGCCGCGCCCGCCGGCCAGGGTCCGGGCCTCCGCCAGGGCCGCGGCGGCGTCGGCGACCAGTTCGTCGCGGTCCAGGGCGCGCATCAGCACCAGGCCCGCCTCCCGCTCCTCCGCGCTGTACCCGAGTTCGGTGCGGCGGGCGTTGCGCCAGTAGAAGTCCGGCGCCACCGCCACGTACCCGAGGCCCGCCAGCTCGGCGCAGACGCCCCGCAGGTACGCATTGACCCCGTACAGCTCGGAGCAGACCACCACCGCCCCGCGCACCTCGCCCTCCGGGCGGTGCACGTACGCCTCGACCCCGCCGGGCGTGCCCAGCTCCTGCCACTGACCTGTCATCAGATCCCCCGTTGAGTCGGCCGGAAAGTACCGCTGCGCATCGTAGTGCCACCCGGGGCCGGGACAGGAGCAGGACAAGGGCTGAGACAAGGGCAAGAGCTGAGACAAGGACAAGGACTTGGTATGACCGCGGCAAACACTTCCCCCCGCCGCCTCCGCGCATCTGGACGGGCCCACCGTCGGGTTGATGTGGTGTCGGGGCTCCGATCTCGCACGTACGGACCTCCCACACCCTCACACTCGGGAGCACACGCATGCGCAAGTCGTTCAAGGCCGCCGCCCACACCCTGGCCGCGCTGGCCCTGGCCGCCGTCGGCACCACTTCGCTGGCCACCGGAGCCGAGGCGCAACCCGCCCCGGCGCCCGCCCACTTCGGGGCCAAGCCGCTCGTCCCTGCCGCCCCCGCCGCCGCCTCGCAGCAGCGGGCCGCCTCGGCCGCCTCCGGCAACACCCTGAAGGTCGGCTCCAGCGCCGGCCAGGGTGTGGTGTCCCCCACCCCCAAGGTCTACCTGGTCTTCTGGGGCTCGCAGTGGTCCTCCGACCCCGCCGGGGTCGCGCCCGACCTGCAGAACATGTTCAAGGGCCTCTACGGCAGCCAGGACACCTGGGGCACCATCCTCGACCAGTACTGCGAGGGCGTCGCCAAGGGCACCGTCACCTGCGGTACCAAGGGCGTCCACGTCCAGCACCCCACGTCCTCGCCGCTGGCCGGCGTGTGGTTCGACAACGCAGCCGCCGCACCCACCCAGGCGACCTCCACGCAGATCGCCGCCGAGGCCGTGAAGGCCGCCGGCCACTTCGGCAACACCACCCAGGCGCCCAACCTCAACGCCCAGTACGTGGTCGTCTCCCCCACCCACACGCACCCGGACGGCTTCCCCAACACCGGCTTCTGCGCCTGGCACGACAAGACCAGCGCCTCGTACGGCACCCTGGCCTACACCAACCTCCCGTACATCCCGGACAACGGGGCGGGCGCCTGCACGACGTTCACGGACGGACGGCTGCTCTCCGGCATCGAGTCCACCGAGACGCACGAGTACGCCGAGACGGTCACCGACTTCTGGCCCAGCATCGGCTGGAACGGCGGCGGCGGGGAGATCGGCGACGCGTGCGTCGACCTCGACGCCTACGTCGCCCTGAGCACCGGCACCTTCGACCTCCAGGGCCTGTGGTCGAACAGCGCCAACAAGTGCGTGACGCGCGGCCAGTAGCGTTCACCCGGAGCCCCGTTCCCGTCCGCCGGACGGGGGCGGGGCTCCGCACCATCGGCAGCCGGTGCGCCGGCCGGCCCCGGTCGCCCCCGGCGTCGTCGGCTCACTCGCGGTAGAGCAGGACGGTGACCCCGGCGAGGGCCGCGCTGGCCACCAGGGCCCAGGCGAGCTGCCCGTGCAGGACCAGGACCGCGCCGGGGGCGGCGCCGGCGAGCATGGTGGCGACAGAGAGGATCCGCCTGGTCCGGCGGGGGGCGGTGCCGCCGGCCAGGCGGGAGTCGGCGGCCAGGCCGGTCAGGGTGAGGGTGAGCACGGTGGTGGTGAGGTCCGGTATCCCGAGGCCGCGGACCGTGCCGTTGCGCAGGCCCATCGCCAGGGCGAGCAGCGCGATCACGCCATACTGCGCGGGGCCGTCCGCACTCCAGGCGAAGACCACGGCGGCGGCCGCGCCATGCAGCGCGACCTCCAGGACCAGGGCCGTACGCACCAGGCGCGGGCGCCGGGTGCCGGCGTGCCGCGCGGCGAGGCGCCCGGCCAGGACGGCGCCAAGGAGGAAGGCGGCGAGGGAGGTCAGCGAGCCGACGACGGAGAAGCCGGGCGCTCCGGCGAGGGCGAAGGCGATGACGACGACATTGCCGGTCATGTTCGCGGTGAAGACGTGGCCGAGGCCGAGGTAGCTCACGGCGTCGATCAGGCCGCTGACCATGGTGAGGCCGAACAGGGCCAGGGCCAGCGGGTGGCGGTCGCGGATCTGCGCCCCGGGCAGCTGCGGCGGGGACGCGGTGCGGGACTCGTGCGCGGGCACAGGCTCGGGCGCGGGCGTGGTCACGACGGCTCCTCGTGTCGAAGTAGGGGAAGGTGGGCGACGGCACCGCCTCGGTCCGGCGGTGCCCACTGGTGGAATTGACGGACCATCAGAAGAAACACGGGTCCGTCGGCACCGCAGAGTGCCCGGGGAGGGTGGCGAGGCCACGGGCCGCGCGCCAGGCGTGCTGTTCGCCGGAGGCCGCCACGGCCTCCAGGACGCTCTCGGCCTGGAGGACGCCGGCCGGGCCGGGGGCGGGGGTGGCGTGGTAGCCGCCGAACCGCGCGACCGGGCTCCAGGGCGGCGTCACCGCAGGCAGGTCGGGGGCCAGGCCCTGGTGCTCCTGCGTCCCGTGGACGATGCGTCCGCCGACGACGGTGAGGACGGACTCGATGTGCGGGATGTCGGCCTCGGGCACGGTGAAGTAGTCGGCGCTGAGCAGCGCGATATCGGCGTAACTTCCCACTGTCAGACGGCCCTTGACGTCCTCCTCGCCGGTGAGGCGGGCGCCGCCGAGGGTGTAGAGCTCCAGGGCCTGTTCGCGGCTGAGCCGGTTGTGCTCGGCGGCGAGGCGGCGCCCGCTGACCGCGCGGCCGGAGACCAGCCAGTGCAGGGCGACCCAGGGGTTGTAGGAGGAGACCCGGGTGGCGTCGGTGCCGGCGGCGACGGTGAGGCCGCGGTCCAGCATGGCGCGCAGCGGCGGCGCCTCGGCGGCCACCGGGGCGCCGTAGCGGGAGACGAAGGCCTCGCCCTGGAAGGAGAGGCGGTTCTGCACGGAGACGGCGCCGCCGAGGGCGGCGATCCGGTCGAGGCTGTCGGGGCTGACGGTCTCCGCGTGGTCGAAGAGCCAGCGGTTGCCGTGGGGGAAGAGGCCTTCGGCGGCGAGCTTCTCGAAGACGGCGAGGTCACGGCGGATGGTCTCGTCGTAGGTGGCGTGCAGCCTGAATCCCCAGCCGTGCTCCGTCAGCAGGCGGACTGCCTTCTCGAACTCCGTCTCATAGGAGCTGAGTTGGGGGCGTGGTTCGGCGAAGTTCTCGAAGTCGGCGGCGGCCCAGGTGAGGTTCTCCCCCGCGCCGTTGAGGCGCAGCCACTCGTCGCCTTCGCCGGGGCGCACGGTGTCGACCCAGCGCCTGAGGTCGTCGAGTTCCTGCCCGGCGGTCTGCGGGAAGAGGTGGTAGGCGATGCGCAGGGTCAACTGGCCCTGGCGGGCGAGCTCCATGACGGTGCCGTAGTTCTCGGGGAAGCCCTGGAAGCCGCCGGCGGCGTCGATCGCGGAGGTGAGGCCGAAGCGGTTGAGCTCGCGCAGGAAGTGCCTCGTTGAGCCGATGCGATCGGCTTCGTCCAGGGTGGGCGCCTTGGCGAGGGTGGAGTAGAGCAGCAGGGCGCCCGGCGCGGCGATCAGCAAGCCGGTCGGTTCACCGTCGTGTCCGCGGACGATCTGGCCGCCGGCGGGGTCGGGGGTGTCGCGGGTGAAGCCCGCGGCGCGCAGCGCGGCCTTGTTGAGCAGGGCCGACTGGTAGAGGTGCAGCACGAAGACGGGGGTGTCGGGCGCCGCGGCGTTGAGCTCGGCCAGGGTGGGCAGGCGCCGCTCGGCGAACTGGTCGGCGGACCAGCCGCCGACCACCCGCACCCACTGGCCGGGCGGGGTGCGCTCGGCCTGCAGCCGGAGCATGGCCAGGGCTTCGCGCAGTGTCGGGACGCCGTCCCAGCGCAGTTCCAGCACGTAGTTGAGGCCGCCGCGGATGACGTGCAGGTGCGCGTCGTTGAGTCCGGGGACGGCCCGACGGCCGAGCGCGTCGACGACCCGGGTGTCGGGGCCGACCAGCGGGACCACGTCCGCGTCGTCACCGACCGCCTGGATCAGCCCGTCCCGGACGGCCAGCGCGCCGGCCCGGGGGCGGCGCGGGTCGTTGGTGTGCACCTTGGCGTTGCGGATGACCAGGTCGGCGGGCAGGGCGGGGGCGCCGGGACGGATCCCGGCGACGGGCATGCTGGACAACGAGGGGTCCCTTCGTACGGTGGTCTCGGCCCGACAGGGCCACCCGGCGAAACCTAGGCAGCAGACCGGCACCCGACGCACTTCGCAGCGCATCGCGACTTGCCCCGCAGCGCACTGCGGTCGGGGCCGGACGCGGCGCCGACCTACCGTGCGTTGTCGGAACAGTCCAGGGCGCACAGCGAGCAGAACCACCGGCCGATCGCCGACTAACGTCGCTGTCGTGCCGCCCCGGATGATCCGGATCGCGGCTGACACAGCCGGAACTGACGCAGCGTCAATGAGTCGCCTTCTTGGGCGATTCCCCGCTGACTCCCCGCAGACCCGCTACAGATGCGGGGCAGATGCGCTGCCAATCCGCTGCCGATTCCCTGCAGATTCCCTGCATCCCTCAGAAGAGAGAAGAACCATGGTCGACCTCACCCAGGTCCACGCCGCTCCGAGCCCCGACCTGCTCACCCCGGACAACGCGATGATGCTGTTCGTCGATCACCAGCCGCAGATGTTCTTCGGCACCGGCAGCGGTGACCGCACCTCCATCATCAACTCCACCGTCGGCCTGGCGAAGGCCGCGAAGATCTTCGACGTCCCGGTGGTGCTGTCCACCGTCGCGGCCGAGTCCTTCTCCGGACCGATCCTCCCGCAGTTGCAGGCGGTCTTCCCCGAGCAGGAGGTCATCGACCGGACCAGCATGAACGCCTGGGAGGACGAGGCGCTGGTCGAGGCGGTCAAGGCGACCGGCCGCCACAAGATCATCCTGTCCGGCCTGTGGACCGAGGTCTGCCTGGTCCTGCCGGCGCTCTCGGCGCTGGAGCAGGGCTACGAGGTGTACGTCGTCGCCGACGCCTCCGGTGGCGTCAGCCCGCGGGCCCACGAGCACGCCCTGCAGAGGATGACCGCCGCCGGCGCCGTGCCCGTCACCTGGGTGCAGGTGCTGCTGGAACTCCAGCGTGACTGGGCCCGCACCGAGACCTACGTCGCCGTGACGGACCTGGTCAAGGAGCACGGCGGCGCCTACGGCATGGGCATCGTCTACGCCCAGTCCATGATCAACCCGCACGCCGCCGGCTGACGGCCCGCCACCGACCCCGACGGAGTCCGACATGAACACGGGTCTTCTCCTGCTGCGCCTGGTCGCCGGCCTGCTGATCGCGGGCCACGGCGTCCAGAAGGTCAGCTTCCACCTCGGCGGCAGCGGACTGAACGGCGGCACGGCCGAATTCCGGGGTGACGGCTTCCGCGGCGGCAAGCTCACCGCGATAGCCGCCGGCGGCACCCAGATCGGGGCCGGGCTGATGCTGGCCCTCGGCCTGCTCACCCCGCTGGCCGCCGCCGGCGCCATGGGGGTGATGACCGTCGCCCTGACCGTCAAGTGGCCCCACGGACTGTGGGTGCAGCACGACGGGTACGAGTACCCGTTCGTCCTGATCACCATCGGCGCGGCGCTGGCCGCCACCGGCCCCGGACAGTGGTCGGTCGACGGCGCCCTCGGCCTGGCGCACTGGCCGCTGTGGTGGCTGCCCGTGGCTGCCCTCGCCGGCGTGGGCGGCGGCCTGGCCACCCGGCTCGCCCTGCACCGGGCCTGACGGCAGCGGCACCCCCGACGAGCTCGGGCCCCTGGACACGCCCGTGTCCAGGGGCCCGAGCTCGTTGCGGTTCGAACCCTTCGGCGCCACGAACCCGGAAACCCACGCAGAGGCCCGGACCCGGCGGTGACGCAACGCATCGGGACCCGGCTGTGCGCGCACCCGCCCCTGGGGTACGCGCACAGCCGGGTCCCGGTTCCCGCACAGCCGCCGACCGGGGCCGGGCCCGCCATCGGAGGGCCCGGCCTGCCGTCACACCCCCGTCTCGGGGGTGACGACGAGGTGCTCGGCGAGGAACCAGACCTGGGTCTCGCCGGTGCGGATGATCTGGGAGACCAGGAGGTCCTGGGTGCCGTCGTCGCCGAGCCGCGCCGTGCGGGTGGCGGCGTCGCGGGCGTCGGCGAGGATGCTCTCGTGTGCGTCGAGGAGGCGCGAGAGCATCGACGGCACGCCCTCGATGCCGTCCGGCGGGCGCGGTACGCCCGTGATCTCGGCGGCGTGACGGGGGTCGCCGACGGCGACGCCGCCGAGCATCTGCACCCGTTCGGCGAGCGCGTCGACCAGCTCCAGCTGTTCCTGGGCGTGCTTGTCGAAGAGCAGGTGCAGCTGGTAGGCGGTCGGCCCGCGCATGCCCCAGTGGTACTTCTTGTACAGCGCGTACAGGAACTGGGTGTCCGCGAGGACGCGGTTGAGCCGCTGGGCCGAGTACTGCCGGGCGTCGTGGGAGAGCGCGATCGGCAGCTGGGTGGCGGTGCCGAACTCCTGCATCTCGGGGCCGTGTTGGTGGAGGCGTGGCTGGTTGGTCATGGTGCTCCTGTCACTGTTTCGGGGGGTGTCAGTTGTCCACGGACCGGACGGCTTCGCGGATCACGTCGGCGACCCGCCCGGGGTGGGAGAGCATCACCAGGTGCGAGGAGTCGACCTCGACCGTGGCCGCCCCGGCACGCCGGTAGCCGAACCGCTGGACATCGGGGTTGATGGTCCGGTCGGCGCCGGCCACGATCCCCCAGGAGGGCTTGGTCCGCCACGCGGCGGTGGGCGCGGCCTCGCCGAACGCCGCTGCGGCGAGCGGCCGCTGGGAGACCGCGAGGACCCGGGCCCGCCCGGGGTCGACGTCGGCCGCGAAGATCGCCGGAAGACGGTCGACCTCCACCGAGACGTCGGTACCCTCGCCGTCCCCGCCCTCCAGCGGGAAGGGGGTGTACACCAGGGCGGAGGCGAGCTCGGACGCGGGGAAGCGGCCCTGCAGCTCACCCAGGCTCTCGCCCTCCTCCAACGCGTAACCCGCGAGGTACACCAGCGCCTTGACGTTGTCCTCGGCGCCCGCCACGGTGATCACGGCGCCGCCGTAGGAGTGGCCGACCAACACGACCGGCCCGGGGATCTGCCGGACCACCGATGCGATGTAGGCGGAATCGCCGACCAGACTGCGGTTGGGCACGGCCGGCGCCACCACCTTCAGCCCCTCGGCCAGCAGCTCGGGGATGACCCGGGCGAAGCTGGAGGCATCGGCGAAGGCGCCGTGCACGAGCACGACAGTTGGTGTGTCATTCGTCGTCATGACTGAATCCTCAAAATCGCTGCTTTCTTCGGGGCATGCGCACCGCGCCGGAGGTCCGACGCCGTGCGCGAGGCGGCATCAGCGTAGGAATGCGCCGGCCCGGGGCCTGTTCCGACGGCGCACCGCCCACAGCCGGTCAGCGCACAGCGGCCGACACCGCGTCAGATGCGCTGGATCATCGCAACGCCGGTCGATCCGTCTGCGGCACTCTCGGACGACACCGTGTGCTCTCACAGGCCATCGACCGCCACCGGCCGCCCCTAACGTGAGGCCCATCAGCAGCCCACACGCTGTCCGAGAGAAACGGGAAAACCCATGCCGTTCATCACCGTTGGCCAGGAGAACTCCACCTCCATCGACCTTTTCTACGAGGACCACGGCACCGGTCAGCCGGTCGTCCTGATCCACGGGTTCCCGCTGGACGGGCGCTCCTGGGAGCGGCAGAGCGCCGCGCTGCTCGACGCCGGCTACCGGGTCATCACCTACGACCGCCGCGGCTTCGGCCAGTCCTCGCAGCCCACCACCGGCTACGACTACGACACCTTCGCCGCTGACCTGAACACCGTGCTGGAGACCCTGGACCTGCGGGACGCCGTGCTGGTCGGCTTCTCCATGGGCACCGGCGAGGTCGCCCGGTACGTGTCGACCTACGGCTCCGAGCGGGTCGCCAAGGTCGCCTTCCTGGCCTCCCTGGAGCCGTTCCTGCTCAAGACCGACGACAACCCCGACGGCGCCGCCCCGCAGGAGTTCTTCGACGGCATCGTCGCCGCCGTGAAGGCCGACCGGTACGCCTTCTACACCGACTTCTTCAAGGGCTTCTACAACCTGGACGAGAACCTCGGCACCCGGATCAGCGAGGAGGCCGTCCGCAACAGCTGGAACACCGCGGCCTCCGGCGGCTCCTACGCCGCCTCGGCCGCACCGAGCACCTGGTACACGGACTTCCGCGGTGACATCCCCCGCATCGACGTGCCCGCCCTGATCCTGCACGGCACCGGCGACCGCACCCTGCCCATCGAGAACACCGCCCGCGTCTTCCACCGGGCCCTGCCCTCCGCCGAGTACGTGGAGATCGAGGGCGCGCCGCACGGCCTGCTGTGGACCCACGCCGAGGAAGTGAACACCGCGCTGCTGGCCTTCCTCGCCAAGTGACCCGGACGGCCGCGGCTCCCCCGACCGCGGCCGTCCGCCCGCCCGCCGGTCCGCTGACAGCACAGCCTGACCGGCCGACCGACCAGAGACCCGCGCCCGGCGTCCCCTTCCGTGGACGCCGGGCGCGGGTCTCGAACCACGACCAGGAGGTCACCCGTGAAGCTTCGTTTCACCCGCCGCATGGTCCCGCTGGTGGCGGCGATCGCCGCACTCACGGCGGTCCCCACCGCCTCGGCGGCCCAGAGCACCCCCGGCCCCGCGAAGCCGCCGGGCACGCACCGGCAGTTCGCCGTCGGCCCGCAGTACGACTCCACCCACGTGTACGTCGCACCCGGCACCGAGCAGGCGTTCGTGGCCAGTTGGGTGTCCACCTTCGGCGGCACCACGATCGGGCCCGTCTCCACCCAGGTGACCCCGACGCCCAGCCGGACGCTGTCCGAACTGGTCGTCTCCCCGGTCGGCACCCTGTCGGTGTTCGACTACACCACGCCCGTCCCGTACCCCTTCGGCACCGAGCGCACCGGCTGGCTGGTCACCGACCTCGACCAGGCGGTCCGCGCCGCCCGCGCCGACGGCGCGGCCGTGACCGTGGCCCCCTTCGCCGACCCGATCGGGCGCGACGCCGTCGTCCAGTTCCCCGGCGGGATCAACGCCCAGCTCTACGTGCACACCACCCCGCCGTCCTACCCCGGCCTGGCGAGCGTGCCGGAGAACCGGCTCTACCTGTCGCCGGACTCCGTAGGCGCCTTCCTGGACAGCTACCTCGCCTTCACCAAGGGCCGCATCGTCTCCGACGACCAGCGCGCCGACGGCGCCGCGATCGGCCTGCCCGGGACGACGTACCGGCTCGTCCGCCTCACCTCCGGTTTCGGCGCCACCACGGTCATGGTGACGGACGGCCACCTGCCGAGCCCCTTCGGCCGGGAGCTCACCGGCTACGGCGTGCCCGACCTCGGCGCCACCCTGGAGCGGGCCGAGGCCGCCGGCGCCTCGGTGCTGTGGGGACCGGTCTCGGCGGGCGGCCGGGACAGCGCCGTCGTCCAGTTCCCGGGCGGATACACGGCGGAGATCCACACCGCCCGGTGATCAGCCCCCGGACCGCCGGCCCGCCAACGCCATGAGCGGTGCGAGACACCACGGCCCCACCGTGGAATTCGGACCTACGGCCACCTTAATCGGAGCATCAGCGGGGGATGGCCGGCCAGTGCGCCGCCGCATCGCGAACGCGGCCGCACACGTCAGGGCGCCGTCAAACAGGGTGCTTCCGGACCCCCGTCCGGCGAGTCGGGCGCCTCGTTCGGCTAGCGTGGACACCTTCTCGCCGCGTTCCCTCCCCCGCCGCGCCCGACCCCGTCCGATCTCGCCCCGACGCAAGGAGCCTGCCCACCGTGTCCGACAGCTTCGCCCACCTGCACGTCCACACCGAGTACTCGATGCTCGACGGGGCCGCGAAGAACGGGAAGCTGTTCGCCGAGGCGGAGAGACAGGGCATGCCCGCCATCGCGATGAGCGACCACGGCAACATGTTCGGCGCGTACGAGTTCTTCCACGCCGCCGCGAAGACCGGCGTGAAGCCGATCATCGGCATCGAGGCGTACGTCGCGCCCGGCTCGCGCTTCCTGAAGAAGCAGGTGTTCTGGTCCCCCGGCGGCCAGCGTCCGAGCGGCGCCGACGGCGAGGGCGGCAAGGACGTCTCCGGCGGCGGCCGGTACACCCACATGACGATGTGGGCGCAGAACGCCACCGGCCTGCGGAACCTCTTCAAGCTCTCCTCGCTCGCGTCGATGGAGGGCTACTACATGAAGCCCCGGATGGACCGCGAGCTGATCGCCGCGAACGCGCAAGGCATCATCGCGACCACCGGCTGCCCCTCGGGCGAGGTGCAGACCCGGCTGCGGCTCGGCCAGTACGAGGAGGCGGTCAAGGCCGCCGGCGCGTACCAGGACATCTTCGGGAAGGAGAACTACTTCCTGGAGCTGATGGACCACGGCCTGGACATCGAACGGCAGGTCCGCGACGACCTGCTGCGGCTCGCCAAGCAGTTGGACATCCCCCTGCTGGCCACCAACGACTCGCACTACGTGACCGCCGACCAGGCGGACGCCCACGACAGCCTGCTGTGCGTCGGCGTGGGCAAGAACAAGGACGATCCGAACCGCTTCAAGTTCCAGGGCACCGGCTACTACGTCAAGACCGCCGAGGAGATGCGGGAGCTGTTCCGCGAGCTGCCCGAGGCCTGTGACAACACCCTGGCGATCGCCGAGCGGATCGAGTCGTACGAGGAGGTGTTCACCTACGTCGACCGGATGCCGCAGTTCGACGTCCCCGAGGGCGAGACCCAGGCGTCGTTCCTGCGGCAGAAGATCGCCGCCGGCCTGCAGCACCGCTACGGCGACAGCCCGAGCCAGGAGGTGCTGGACCGGATCGAGCTGGAGATGGGCGTGATCACCCCGATGGGGTTCGACGCCTACTTCCTCGTGGTCGCCGACATCTGCCAGTACGGGCGGGACAACGGCATCCCGGTCGGCCCGGGCCGCGGTTCGGCGGCCGGCTCGATGGTCGCCTACCTGACCGGCATCACCCAGCTGGATCCGCTGGAGCACGACCTGCTGTTCGAGCGCTTCCTCAACCCCGAGCGCATCAATCCCCCGGACGTCGACATCGACTTCGACGACCGCCAGCGCGACCAGATGGTGCGCTACGTCACCGAGAAGTACGGCGCCGCCTACACGGCCCAGGTGAACACCTTCGGCACGATCAAGGCCAAGGCCGCCGTCAAGGACGCCAACCGCATCCTGGGCTACCCGTTCTCCATGGGCGACCGGATCACCAAGGCGATGCCGCCGGACGTGATGGGCAAGGGCGTCCCGCTGGCCGACCTGTTCGACTCGAACCACTCCCGCTACAACGAGGGCGCCGAGATCCGGGGGCTCTACGAGAACGAGCCGGACGTCCGCAAGATCATCGACACCGGGCGGGGCATCGAGGGCCTGATCCGCGGCACCGGCGTGCACGCCGCAGCCGTCATCCTCTCCTCCACCCCGCTGCTCGACCTGATCCCGCTGCACATGCGGGACAAGGACGGCGTGATCATCACCGGCTTCGACTACCCGTCGTGCGAAGCCATGGGCCTGATCAAGATGGACTTCCTGGGCCTGCGGAACCTGGGGATCATCGACCACTGCATCAAGATCGTCAAAGCCAACCGGGGCATCGACGTCGACATCGAGAACATCCCGCTCGACGACCCCACCACCTACCAACTCCTCGCCCGCGGCGACACCCTGGGCGTCTTCCAGCTCGACGGCGGGCCCATGCGCGCCCTGCTGCGGCTGATGAAGCCCACCGAGTTCGCCGACATCTCCGCCGTCTCCGCGCTCTACCGGCCCGGCCCGATGGGCATGAACTCCCACACCAACTACGCCCTGCGCAAGAACGGCCAGCAGGAGATCATCCCGATCCACCCCGAGCTGGAAGCCCCGCTCGCCGACGTCCTCGGCCCGACCTACGGCCTGATCGTCTACCAGGAGCAGGTCCAGCGAGCCGCGCAGGTGCTCGCCGGCTACTCGCTCGGCCAGGCCGACCTGCTCCGCAGGGCCATGGGCAAGAAGAAGAAGGAGGTCCTGGAGAAGGAGTTCATCCCCTTCCAGGCCGGCTGCCACGAACGCGGCTACTCCGACGAGGCCATCAAGGCCGTCTGGGACGTCCTGGTCCCGTTCGCCGGCTACGCGTTCAACAAGTCGCACTCCGCCGCCTACGGCCTGGTCTCCTACCAGACCGCCTACCTCAAGGCGAACTACCCGGCCGAGTACATGGCCGCACTGCTCACCTCGGTGGCCGACGACAAGGACAAGATGGCGATCTACCTGGCCGAGTGCCGGCAGATGGGCATCCGCATCCTCTCCCCCGACGTCAACGAGTCCGTCGTCGACTTCACCGCCGTCGGCAGCGACGTCCGCTTCGGCCTCAAGGCCGTGCGCAACGTCGGCGTGCCCGTCATCGAATCCCTGGTGCGCACCCGCGAGGAGCAGGGCAAGTACACCTCGTTCGCCGACTTCCTCGACAAGGTCGAGCTGGTGGTGTGCAACAAGCGCACCGTCGACTCGCTCGTCAAGGCGGGCGCCTTCGACTCCCTCGGCCACACCCGCCTCTCCCTCAGCACCGTGCACGAGAGCGCGATCGACGCCGTGACAGGCGTCAAGAAGCAACAGGCGATCGGCCAGGACGACCTCTTCGGCTCCCTCGAGACCGGGTCCGACACCCCCGCGATCGGTCTCGACTTCCAGCTCACCGACCGCGAATGGCCGCGCCGCCAACTCCTCTCCCTGGAACGGGAGATGCTCGGCCTCTACGTCTCCAGCCACCCGCTGGACGGCGCCGAGCACATCCTCTCCCGCAACCGCGACACCTCGATCGCCGAACTCCTCGGCTCCGGCCGCTCCGAGGGAGAGATCCGCCTGGCCGGCCTGATCACCGCCGTCGACCGACGGATCAACAAGGCCGGCAACGCCTGGGCAATCATCACCCTCGCCGACCGCGACGGCTCGGTCGAGGTGCTGTTCTTCCCCGCCACCTACAACCTCATGTCCGCCCAGATGATCGAGGACAACGTCATCTCCGTCCGCGGGCGGCTCAACGAACGCGACGGCTCACTGAGCATCTTCGGCCAGGAGATCACCACCCTGGACATGTCCTCCGCCGAACTCGGCACCAAGCCGCCCGTCCAGATCAGCATCCCCGCCGCCCGGATCACCCCGGAGAAGGTGGCCGAACTCAAGCTCGCTCTCCAGGCGCACCCCGGAGACGTGCCGGTCCGCCTCCTGACCACCAACTGGGACAAGGACACCCTCTACGAGCTGGGCTTCCTGGTGAACCCCGACAACGGCCTCGCCTCCGACGTGAAGACCCTGCTCGGCACCAACGCCTGGTCCGGAACGGCATAGCGGCAGCCCGCCCACCCCAGCACGTTTCCCCAGGTCAGCACTGCCGCCCCCGGGCCGTGGGGCTGATCAGCTCCCGAACCGCGAGGCAGGGCACCCGCTGAGCAGGCCGATTGCGTGACCGTCGTGGTCCACCACCGGCCAGGTGTCCAGGCCGCGGGAGCGCATAGCGGCGGCCGCGGTGGCGGCGGGCATGCCGATGGTGGCGAACGGGGCTCGGTCGAGGGCCACGTCGCGTACCGGGGTGCGCTCGGTATACCAGGATCGGGCCTGGAACGGCGCCAGGTGCAGGCGGGTCAGCAGCCCGGCGCAGCGGCCGTCCTCGTCGCGGACCAGGAGGTGGTCCGCGCCGGAGCTCTGCAGGATGTCCATCGCGGCGTCGACCATGACATCGTCGCTGATCTGCAGCTCGGGGTGTTTCATGAGATCGCCGACCGTCGCGGTGGTCGGCGGGCTTTGGATCGTGGTGGTCAAGGGCTGACTCCTTCGTGTTTCTCCCGCCGAGTCCGGCGGTGATGATCAGGGCACTGGTGGCGGACGGGCCGACAGGCTCCGCGGAGCGGGCCGTGGCGCTGCTGAAGGATTCCGCGTGCGGTCGTCATGGGAATCCGGTGTCGCCGGCCCGGCGACCTGTGCGGGCCAGGTCCGTGTCGGGAGCCGGGTCCGGCGGTGCTACGCGGCGAGGGAGCGACTGGAGCGGTTCATCTGAGAACCGTGCGGCATGTCATCTACGGTCGGCGCCCACCGCGGAGGGCGGGAGCGGAGAACCTCGAACCGTGAGCTGTCACGGCAGGGCGCCGATCCGGACGCGGCGCTGTGCGTCTCGCGTGGGGATGGTCCGGGGGCGGAGCCAGGAGCCTGAACGGCCGGGGATGCGTGTGGCGCAATGCCGAGGGGCCCGCACCGGGCATGTGTGCGCGGTGCGGGCCCCTCGCTGCTTGGCGGGTGCCGTGGCAGAAATTACAGCGGACGAATGTTCTCCGCCTGCGGGCCCTTCTGGCCCTGCGTGACGTCGAACTCGACCTTCTGGCCCTCGAGCAGCTCACGGAAGCCGTTGGCGTTGATGTTCGAGTAGTGGGCGAAGACGTCGGGGCCGCCACCCTCCTGCTCGATGAAGCCGAAGCCCTTTTCCGCGTTGAACCACTTCACGGTGCCATTAGCCATTAAAAATTCTCCTTCAGAGGCTGTCCGAAGCACGCACAGTGCGGACTTCGAGTCGCCGCGATGAGCACCCACCCGGGGAAGAGCCGGGAAACAAAAATGCGCCTGCAAAACATCAGCAGGCGCACACAAAGTTCATGGGAACCACTACTGCAACTAAGACGACAGTAGCAGGCCGCGGCCCGCCGCGGTGGGATATTTCCGCCCCAGTTCCGCGGCGGCGCACCCCAGAGCCGCCGGCCCAGAGCCGACGGGTCCGCCAAGTCGCTTGGACAGCAGGCCGGTTGGCCGAGTGGATCACTCCGCCCGGCCGGCCGCCCCGCGGCGCGATGACCGCAGGTGCGCAGTGTCCGTCGTCACGGTGCAGCCGCCAGGGGGACGGATCGCGCCTACCGGCGCCCCCGAGGGGCCGACTCGGACGAGCGCACGCGTCATTCCGGGTCCCCCGGGAATCGACGGCGCGAGAAGGTCCGACCTTGCGCTTTCCGGCGCATACTGGAGCTGATGACCAAATTCGCAGCAGTCCCCCGCCACCTGCCCACCAGCCCCTTCAAGGCCCGGGTGGAGGCCCCGCGCAAGCATTTCGCCGTCGGCGACCGGGTCACTCATGACCAGTACGGCCTCGGCCGGGCCATCGGCGTCGAAGGCGACAGCGACATCGCGGTACTCGTCGACTTCGGGACACGGCAGGAACGCATCACCCAGCCGTACACCGCGATGCACAAACTCTGACCCCGGGCGCCGCCGGTCCCGGCCGGCCGATCGTCCCGCGCAGCTCACCGACAGAGCGCGTCGGGCTCCCACCTCATCGCGCCCTCGTGGCGGCCACGCCCGGAGGGAAGGACCGCGGCACGCGGCGTGGAGGTCGCGGGCCGGCAGTCCGGTTCTCCTCAGGTGCGGTCGCGTTCTCCTCAGGTGCGGTCGCGCCGGAGTTCGGCGTTGATGCGCAGGGCCTCTTCGAGTTGGTCCTCGAGGATGATGATGCGGCAGGCGGCGTCGAGCGGGGTGCCCTGGTCGACGATTTCGCGGGCGCGGGCGGCGATACGCAGTTGGTAGCGGGAGTAGCGGCGGTGACCGCCGGCTGATCGCTGGGGGGTGATGAGTTTGGCCTCGTCGAGGCTGCGCAGGAAGCCCGGCGTGGTGCCCAGGATCTCTGCGGCCCGGCCCATGGTGTAGGCGGGGTAGTCGTCGTCGTCGAACTTGGTCTCTGCGCTCATGTGGTCCGCCGGGTCGTGGTCGGTGGCGAGGGTGGTCTGTTCCACCGGCACCTTCTTTCTCGGGAAACGGGTCGAGGGCCCCGGCGCTGTTGTGCGCCGGGGCCCAGGGATATGTGGATTCACTGCACCATCTACTGCACTACTGCTGCCGGCTGATTCGCCGGCCTGCGGTGTCCGCACTGCCCCGGGGAGGGACAGGATGCGGGGATCGCGTATGCGTGACCGAGGACCACCTCTTCCATGACGTTCCATGACGATGGCTGCTGCGGTGACCGCCCGGCTGGTACTGCGTGCCGTGGCGGGCGATCCGACGGGGTGAACCCTTCCCTTCTCCTCTGGTGTGCATCGTGCGTACTGCGGTAATGCGGTAATGCGGTATTGCGAACTGCTGGCAACACCCGTCCTGCTGGTACTGCGTGGTGCGGACTTCAGATACTGCGGTTACTGCGAACTGCCGGGTGCTGCCGGTACTGCGTCCTGCGCGTGCGCGACCGCCACCGCCTGGGGCCCCATGCACAACCGGGCCCGAGACGCCTGACAGGTCACCCGTCTTCCGTCGGGAAACCCTTCTGCCATGACCGGGCCCCGCGTACTGACGACCTGCACGCCTCCTGCATCTCTGCTGTTACTGCCAACTGGGGTACTGCCCAGGCAGTTCGTGTCTGCCTGCCCTGCGGTCCTGCTCTTCCAACACCAGGAACACTACACAGACCGTGGGGCAATGTCTACTCTCGCCACCGGAGGTTTCCATGGCTGGACGCCGGACCTTATCGGCGTGACCTCTCCGGCCCGGCGCATGTGCCGGGATGCGGGGCCAGGGCGTCGCGCAGGGCGTAGAGGTCGGCGACGGTGGCTTGTTCGGCCAGGCGCGCCAGCAGCCGGCGCAGGACCCTCTCGTCGCCGTCGCGGACCGCCTCCACGATTCCGCTGAGCACGGAGCGGTCGGTGATCGGGGCGGGCTGCTGCATCTCCACTCTCCTTCGCGCCCCGGCGGGGGGCGGTGCGTATGCCGTGTCTGCGCCCTGGGGCGCCCTGGTCGGGGCGGGAGAATATCTGCTGGGCAGCGGCCGGGGCCTGCGGGGGCCTGCGCGGCGGTGTCGTTCAGCGGGGGGCGAGTGCGGTGAGCGCGGTGGCCAGGACGTCGTGGACGGCGGGCGCGGCCGAGCTGGAGGCGAGCAGGAAGCCGAAGACGACGGCGACGCAGGCCGTGAACCCGGTCGCCTCGCGCCGACGCACCAGCACCAGAAGGACCGCGCCGAAGAACACCACGGCCGACACGTTGAGGACCACGGTCACCCCTTCCCGATCGGGCGGGTCGCGCCCGAACCGCGCCCGATACCTTTTCTGGCCATCCCATATTTTTCCATGCAGCGATCACAGATAGTGGAATTTTCGTGATCCGTCGTGCCCGGCGGCGTCATGGGCCGGCGGCGGGTCGGGGGTGTCCGTGCGAGCAGCTTCCGGCGGGCACTATCCTCTGGTTCATGTCGAACCCTGATGGGCTGCTCGTCGACATCGCCACGATGGTGGAGTCCGAGCGCAGTAACCAGATGCCTTTGACCGTGGTCGTCCCGGGGGCGGTCATCACCGGCCGACTGGCGCCGGAGAGCCTGTGGAACGAGCGGGTGGCCGAAGTCCTCGCCGCCTCCGACCACCTGAAGCCTTTCGCCGCGCTGTTCACGGCGCGCGTCACCGGCGACGGCGGAGCGGGCGGCGACGACGCGGCGGCGGCGCCCGTCGTGAGGCCGACGCATCTGCATCTGCATGTCGCCCGCATCCTGCAGGGCAGCTACGGCCTGCCCCACACCGGAGGCATGTACCGGATCGCCATCGCCGAGATCAGCAGCTGGACGGTGGGAGACCTCAGCTACTCCGACCAGTGAGGCCCGTCCGGGGCGGGTTCGCCGGTGCCGCGGCCCGGCGGCCATGAGGGCCGGCACCCCCACCTGCTCGCTGCCGTCCAGCAGAGGCAGGCACACCCGTACGCCGTCGGTCCGGGCGACCCCGACCGCACTGGCGCGCAGGAAGGGCGTGCCTGCGAGGGAGTCGTCGATCGGCTCGGGCTCGCCGGCGGTCAGCCGCCCGCCGGGCAGCACCAATGGCGGGCGGCCTCGGGCGCGAAGCGCCGCCGACGGGCTCAGCCGCAGGAACGGCCCGGCCGCTGCCGGCGGCCGACGGGGCGGCCTCACCGGTCTGGGCGGTGATCCTGCGGGGACGGGAGGCCGAGGCGATGGGGACGGCGAGGGCCAGGACACCGCCCTGAAGGTGAGCTGCGGCGCGGCCCGGCTCGGGGGTGTCAGCCAGCCGGATCCGGCGCTCGAACACCCCGTGGACCCGCTCGGCGAGCCGGGTGCGCACTCCCCCGCTGGGCGGGGCGAAACGGCGTTCGGCCCCGACGGTGACCATCCGGCCCAGCGCTTCGACCTCGCTCGCCTCCGGCGCGATTCCGGGCAGGTCGAGCACGATCACGGAACCCTCGTCCGCGCGCCCGGCGTCCGTCGGGATCGCCGTCGGCCTCGACCGGAGCCCGGGGCACCTGGCAGGTCACCGCAGTGCGCACGGACATCGCCTAAGGGGACCCGACGGGCCGTGAGGTCTTCGGGTGGTTCGCACCGGTGCGGCGCGACACCAGCCGTTGTAATATGTCATCCATCCGATGACAACGGCATGGTCAGCGAAAGAATGACGACATGGATGTGCAGGACACCGGCGCGGCCGGGGTGGGGCCGGCCTCGTTCCTGGCCGCCGCCGCCGCGCTGGGCATGATGGACGCCGCCGCCCGCACCGCCCGCCACGCCCCTCCGGACCACGCAGGCCAGAACGACCCGGGCCAGGCCCTGGCCGCGCTCTTGATGCTGCGCCACCTTCGTGAGGAACTCGTCGGCTGGGAGAGCGGCCTGATCGAGACCGCCCGCGATGCGGGAGCCACCTGGGCCGATCTCGCCGAACCGCTGGGCGTCCAGAGCCGCCAGGCAGCCGAGCGCCGCTACCTGCGCCTGCGTCCCAACGCTGACGCCGGCACCGGGGCGGGCAGCACCGGCGAGCAGCGTGTCCAGGCCACGCGGGCTCAGCGCGCCGCCGACCGCGCGGTGACCACCTGGGCCCGTGACAACGCCGCCGACCTGCGCCGCCTCGCCGGTCAGATCGGTGCCCTGGACGACCTCAGCACCCAAGCGGCCCCCGCCATGGAACGCCTCCTCGACGCGCTCGGCCACCACGACGCCGCCCGCCTGCTCGCCCCGCTCGCCGAAACCCGGCCCCTCCTGGAGGCAGGCCACCCGAAGCTCGCCGACCGCCTCGATCAGGTCACCGCCCAAACCGACCAGCTGCGCGCCGACAGTGACCGGCACCGCCGCACGCCCCCAGCCGGACCGTGACCACCCCGGCGACGATCGCATGCCGGGCGACCCGACCGAACCCTTTCCACCGCTCGAAGGAGACACCTCTCGTGGCCAGCCCGACCCAGACGCTGGAGTTCCAGGCCGAGACCCGCCAGCTGCTGCAGCTGGTGATCCACTCGATCTACTCGAACAAGGACATCTTCTTGCGCGAGCTGATCTCCAACGCCTCCGACGCCCTCGACAAGCTCCGCCTGGAGTCCCTCACCGACACCGACCTCGACGTCGACACCTCCGACCCGCACATCACGCTGGACGTCGACAAGCAGGCCCGCACCCTGACGGTGCGGGACAACGGCATCGGCATGACCCGCGAGGACGTCGTCGACCTGATCGGCACCATCGCCAAGTCCGGCACCGCCGGCCTGCTGGCCAAGATCAAGGAAGCCAAGGACGCGGAGGCGGCGCAGAGCCTGATCGGGCAGTTCGGCGTCGGCTTCTACTCGGCGTTCATGGTCGCCGACAAGGTCACCCTCCACACGCGCCGGGCCGGCACCGAGCAGGGCACCGTGTGGGAGTCCGACGGTGAGGGCACGTACACGATCGCGGAGGCCGAGGGTCTGCCGGTGGGTACGTCGGTCACGCTGCACCTCAAGCCGGAGGACGGTGAGGACGGGCTCGGCGACTACCTGGCCGCGTGGAAGATCCGGCAGATCGTCAAGCAGTACTCGGACTTCATCCGCTGGCCCATTCGCATGGCCACCGAACCCGCCGACACCAAGTCCGCCACCCAGTCCGCCACCGAGGACGGCATCGAGTCCGCCGCCGGGGACGGGGCCGCGCGCGAGTCGGAGACGCTGAACTCGATGAAGGCGCTGTGGGCCCGCCCGCGAAGCGAGGTGAGCGAGGCCGAGTACAACGAGTTCTACCAGCAGATCAGCCACGACTGGCAGGCCCCGGCCGAGACCATCCACATGCGCGCGGAGGGCACCTTCGAGTACGAGGCGCTGCTGTTCATCCCCACCCACGCCCCGTTCGACCTGTTCTCCCGCGACACCAGGCGGGGCGTGCAGCTGTACGTCAAGCGCGTCTTCATCATGGACGACTGCGACGCGCTGATGCCGAACTACCTGCGGTTCGTCAAGGGCGTCGTCGACGCCCACGACCTGTCGCTGAACGTCTCCCGGGAGATCCTGCAGCACGACCGCCAGATCACCGCCGTGCGTCGGCGCCTCGTCAAGAAGGTCCTCGCCGCCCTCAAGAACATGCAGGCCACGAACACCGAGGCCTACCTCAAGCTGTGGGAGCAGTTCGGCCGTGTCCTCAAGGAAGGCCTGGTCGAGGACCGCGACAACACCGACGCACTGCTCGAGCTGGTCAGCGCCACCTCCACCCACGATGCGGAGAAGCAGACCACGCTGCGCGAGTACATCGCGCGGATGAAGGACGGCCAGGACACCATCTACTACCTGACCGGCGAGAACCGCGCGACGGTGGAGAACTCCCCGCACATGGAGGCCTTCACCGCCAAGGGCTACGAGGTCCTGATCCTCACCGACCCCGTCGACGAGGTCTGGATCGACCAGATCCCCGCCTTCGACGGCCACCGCTTCCAGTCCATCGCCAAGGGCCAGGTCGACCTCGACGACGACGCCGACGGTGACGGTGACGGCAGTGACGAGGCGAAGGCCGAGAAGGCCCAGCGCGAACAGGACTTCGCCGCCCTGATCTCCTGGCTCCAGACCGTCCTGGCCGAGCACGTCAAGCAGGTCCGCCTCTCCACCCGGCTCACCACCTCCGCGGCGTGCCTGGTCGGCGATGCCCACGACCTGACTCCCACCCTGGAGAAGATGTACCGGGCGATGGGCCAGGAACTCCCCCAGGTCAAGCGCATCCTCGAACTCAACCCCGCTCACCCCCTCATCACCGCCCTGCGTCAGGCGCACGAGAGGGACGCCACGGGCCCGGTACTCGCGGACACCGCCGAACTCGTCTACGGCAGTGCCCTGCTCGCCGAGGGCGGCGACCTGCCCGACCCGGCCCGCTTCACCCGCCTCCTGACCGACCGCCTCGCCAACACCCTGTAGCCCGCGCCGGGGTGCGGCCCGCCCGGCGTCCCAGCCGGCCCGGCCGCACCCCGCACCGCTCGGCGCCACCTCCGCCCAGCCAACACGCACCGCCGGGGCCAGGTCCACGAGCCGTACCCGGCCCCGGCGGAACGCCTGGGCCGCGCCGGGCCCGGCATCCACCCCCCTCCGGTACCGCCGCGGTCACCCACGCCGGCAGTCGGAAACGGAAGCCGGCCCCGGTCGACGCCTCTCCGACCGATCAAGGAAACCGAAGCGTGTACGAGTACACCGACCGCAGGAACCGCACCCTGTCCGAGCGCGTCAACGCCGTCGCCGAGCGCCGCCCGGACCAGGGCACCGAGCAGGACAGGGCCGCCGCGACCGCCCTGCTCGCCGACATGCTCCGCGCCGCCGCCCAGCACGGCCTCACCCTCGACACCTTCGACTGGGTCACCGACCTGCCCAGCACGTGCTACCGCGCCGTGGCCAGGCACCGCGACCTGTCCGAGCGCGTCAACGCCGTCGCCGAGCGCCGCCCGGACCAGGGCACCGAGCAGGACAAGGTCGCCGCGACCGCCCTGCTCGCGGACATCCTCCAGGCCGCAGCGAAGCACGGCCTCACCCTCGACACCTTCGACTGGGTCACCGACCTGCCCAGCACGTGCTACCGCGCCGTCGTCAGGCACCGCGACCTGACCGAGCGCATCGATGAAGCCGCCCAGCGCCGTACCACCCCCGGCACCGAGGAACAGAAGGCCGCCGCGACCGCCCTGCTGACCGACATGCTCCGCGCCGCCGCCCAGCACGGCGTCACCCTCGACACCTTCGACTGGGTGGCCGACCTGCCCGGCCACTGCTACGCCGCCGTCGTCTCTCCTCTGCACACACGCACCGCCCGGTGGGTCACCGCCAGCTGAAGCTCGAGATCGTCGGGGCGGTGCGTGCCGCCGATGACGGCTGTGTCAGGCGCTTGATCGGCCTGTTCACGCACGTCACCGATCCGGACGGGGCTGCCGGCGCTACGCACGGCGCTCGCCGCGGACGTGGTCGTCAGCGCCGCGAATCCATCAGTCACCTTCTCGACGACCTGCCGCTTGTCGTCGTTACGACGACCTGCTACAACGGTGGAGAGGTCAGGAGCACTGGCAGCACGTGTCTGGAGCGACCGGAGGTGTTCCGTGATGGTGATGCGCACCGATCCCTTCCCTGAACGGGACCGCCTCGCCCAGCAGTTTTTCGGGACTGCCGGAATGTCGACATCGCCACCGGTCCGACGCTGCGCGAGCGCATCGACGCAGCCCTCGAGCGGGCCCCACGGGCGGTGGTCGACCTGTCACGTGTCGATTCCGTGGACCCCGCCGGCCTCGGCGCCCTGGTCGCCGCCGCCAACCGGGCGGAGCGGGCGGGCCGCATCCTCACACTGCGCGTCTCCGGTGGGCGGGTGAAGCGGCTGCTGCGCCTGACCGGCCCGCACCGGCGCCTGCCCGTCGAACCCTGACCTGGCCAATCCCGGCCCGGCGAACCCGGGCGGAGCGAAGGGACGAAAAAGCGATGACTCTGCGCTGGGAAGCATTCCTCGAGACCGTCCAGGACCGCGGGGAGTACGGCACCCCGCAGGAGGCCGAACGGGCGGCCCGCGTCGTGCTGGCCCTGCTCGGCGCCCACCTGCTCGGCGATGTGCGGGCCCATCTCGCGGCCCGGCTGCCCGAGACTCTCGCCCTGGTCCTGCTCAACCCGCTGCAAGCCGCCGAGCCGCTCACTCCCGAGCGGTTCGTACGCGCCACCGCCGCGTGGATCGAGGGCGCCACCGAGACCACCGCCCTGTGGGACGTCGGCGCGGTCCTGTCCACCGTCGCCGACGCGGTCGGCGAGGACCTCATGGGCCGCGTCCTGCTCCAACTGCCGCCCGGCTACGACCTCCTGTTCGGCCGCCCGCAGCCCGGCCGGCGCCCGTGAACCGCCCGGCCACCCGGCCGCCCTGCGAGGTCACGCCCGCAGACGCCTGGGGAGGACGGCCGTAGGGCGGACGCTCGGCAGTACGGGGGGTACGTCCGTGCACCGGCCTTCTGGCTGCGGCCGAGCAGGTCCACGGTCCAACGAGCCTGGCCCCTCATCGGTCACCGCCGGCTGCCCCTACGGCCGGCCAGGCACAGGATGACGCGCGACTCGGGGGCGTGGGCCGGGCGGCAGATCCATCAGGCGGCGGCGAGGTCGGCGCGGCCGAACAGCAGCGCGTAGCTGCGGGGCAGGGAGGCGAGGAGGCGGCCGGTGAGCTGCTCCCCGACGAGGTCGGACAGGACGGTGAGGACGGTGGAGCTGTCCCAGCGGGCGGCGGCGAGGGTGGTGGTGAGCAGGCGGGCGACGGCCTCGACGAAGGCGGGGGCGGCGACCGGGTGGGTCAGGGGGATCTGTGCGGCGAGGACGGCGCGGGCACGGTCGGGGAGGGCGGCGGCGAGGTCGCAGCGTTCGTCGCCGCTGAGCTGGGAGCCGAGGACGGTGAGGACCGCGTCCAGGACGCGCTCCGCCTTCTGGTCGGTGTCGTAGCGGCCGAGGTCGCGGACCTGCTGCACGAGGTGGTGCCACGTCATGACGGATCAGGGCCTTTCCGGGTCACGGGGCCGGCTGGTGCGGCGTACGGGGTGTCCGGCGGGCAGCCGCTGGCCCGTCGCGGCGGTCTCGACCTGGGCTTGCGCGTGCTGCGGGGCTCGGCGCTGAACGGGGGTGGGCTGTCCCGCGCGGCCGGGGGGAAGCCGCGCGGGACAGCCCCGCTTCCGGGGAGGGGTGAGGGGTCAGGCCTGGATCTGCTTGCGGTCGCCGCCGTGGCTGATCGCGATCTTGCGGGGCTTGGCCTTCTCCGCGACCGGGATCTTCAGGGTCAGCACGCCGGAATCGTAGTCGGCGCTGATCCCCTCGGGATCCAGGGTGTCGGACAGCATGACCTGGCGGGAGAACACGCCGAGCGGGCGCTCGGACAGCTCCCACTTGACGTCCTCGCCCTCGCGGCGAGGACGTCGTTCGGCCTTGACGGTCAGCATGTTCCGCTCGACGTCGATGTCGATCGCCTGCGGGTCCACCCCGGGCAGATCGAAGCAGATGACGTACTCGTCGCCGGTGCGGTACGCGTCCAGCGGCATCGGGGTGGGGCGGGACCACGTACCGGTCGTGCTGAGGAACTGCTGGGCCACGCGGTCCAGCTCGCGGAACGGGTCGGTGCGCATCAGCATCGCGAAACACCTCCAGTAGGGATCAAAGGGGGCCAGTGCGCTTCACCTGAATCCGTTCTAGCATGTCATCCATCCGATGACAAATATGCGAGTCACCAAAGGAGTGACGCCATGCGCGAGAGCCCCGCCCCGCCCGCCGCACACAACCGCCGCAGCAGGCCCTGACGGCGGTTGTCGCGAACCACTGCGGCGAGGTATACGGACTACTGGGGGCCGCGGCGCTTTCGCAGGGAGCCCGGCGGCACCGCCCCCGACCGAGCCCGCCGATGAGGTAATGGCAGATGATCACGGAACTGGCCCTGGAATGCGTGGAATTCACCCGCGGGCACTGCCGGCACCTGCGGAGCATCGACTACGACGTCCGGCAGTACCACGACGACGGGACGACGAGGGAGTACTTCTCCCGGGACGACACCGCCCCCGCCTCCCCCGGCGCCCCGTCCGCCGCCATGACCCGCCCCGGGTGCGGGCGCTGCCGGGCGGGCCGCATCGCCGCCCACCGCCCCACCGCGATCCCGCCCGGCACCCCGGCAACGCTGCGCCGGCACGTCACCGACAGCGTGAGCCACCGGCCCGGACGCCACGGCGCGCCACGGCTCGGGGCTCACGCCCACCCCCAGCCGCCGCGAACCGGCGGGCCCGACCGCTCACCTGCCGAGGGGGTGTGAGGCGATGGCCGTCCTGACCGTCGACGGCCAGGACCTGGTCGTCGACCTCGCATGGTGGGAGCGCCTCGCCGCCGGCACCGGCCGGATACGCATCCCGCTGGCGGCGGTGGAGAGCGTGACGGCGACCCGGCAGCCGTGGCGGCTTCTGCGCGGCACCCGGGAGCGGGGCCTGCTCATCCCCGGCCGGCTGTGCGCCGGCATCTGGCGCCACTCCCGCGGACGCGACCTCGTCGCCCTTCGCCCGTTCGGCGCGAGCGCGGTCGGCATCGACCTGCGCCCTCCCGCGCCCTACGCCCGCATCGCCGCCCACACCACCCGGGCCCCGCAGACCGCGGCCGACCTGCGGACCGCGATTCGCCGCGCCACCCCCACCGCCACCCACCAGGCGCCCGCGCCCGAGGCCCCCGCCGCTCCACCGGCCCCACCCGGCAGGACCGGTCGCCGGCGCGTGCCGGGCCCGGTCGCGGCACACGCCTGACCTCGAACCCCGCGCACATCCGCCGAAGGAAGGCCGGCGATGACAACCGATCGCACCCCTCAGCAGATCGCGGTGGCCGCCGCCGACGAGATCCGCCGACTCAACGCACGCACCACCCGCATCGACGCGTACCCCTATCCCACCGACGTCCACCACACCGCCGGCGCCCTGCACGCCGCCGAACCGGGAACCCCTCTCCCAGTCGGTTCGCGCCTGCACGATCTCGTCACCGGATCGGCCGATGAAGTTCCACCACATACCACGCGTTTCACGGTTCTTCCCAGGTCAGAGGCTTGGTCGACCATCGGGGGTCAGCAAAAGGTCAGCGTCGGACGGTTCGGGCGACAGAACCAATGACATTTGCGGCTTTGGCCACCGGGTCGCGGACCGGCAATGCCGACCTCGGCCCAGGGCAAGAAGGCTATTGAAGGTCTCGACGCCGTTCGGCGAGGCAACGCAACCACAAACCACAGGCAGAAGAGGCTTCCTCCAGCACAGCGGCAGTAAACACGCCATCCACGAAGCCTTGTTCCACCATCAGGTCGACCACTGTCGTCAGGTGTCGAGCGACCCTCCCGACCCGCTCGGCGTGCGCCCGCTCTGGAAGCTTCTCTGCCCTGGCTGCCAGCATCCTTTCGAGATCACCGTAGTGTTCCCCGTCCTCCTCTTCGTAGAGCGTCGGCACTCGCGGAAGCTGCTCTTCTGCCAAGTGCGGCACCGCCACGGCCGACGGTGCCGGCTGCTCTGCCTGGCCCAGGATCCGGCTGACCACAACCCGGTTCTCCTCAGACCGCCGGACCCGGTCGGCGAGGTCGTGCAACCTCCCGATCAGCCTGGGAACGTCGCGTTCGTACTCGGCAACCAGGCAACGGCCCAGTTCTTTGGCGACCGACCTACCCTCCTCCGCTGCCCGATCGAGTACTTCGTGGCAAACACCGAGTTCGTCGAACGCCCTTCCCGCCGCCTGCACCGACTGCCGCAGCATGGCCGTTGCGTCTCCATCGAACCGACCCGCAGCCCGGACGAACTCCCTCCTCGGCATCAACGCCGCGAACAGCCAGCCATCCTCCTGCGCAACATCCTTCGACTGCTTCGAACCCATCGCTCTTCCCTTCCCCCAGCACGCCCGCTCGTCCAGGAGCGATCATGGACCTGTCCCGCCCGACGTGCCAACCAACGCCTCTGCGGTTCAGCTCGTCGGCCATCCCTGTCACACCGTACGGATACGATCCTCAGCGATATCAGTTCATCAGGGGGCGGGAAGCAGCGTGTCCGAGAACTATCCAGCGTTCCAACTGCGCCTGCCGAACGGCGGCCCGGTCGCGCACGGCCGCCTGCTGGCCGAAAAGGTCAGCGCGGTCCAGAAGTTCGTGATCAGGGCGGGATCTCCGGTGCGCTCCGAGGTCGTGCCGTCGTTCGCACTGGGAACGACAGCGCCCTACCGGCTCCGGCAGCAGCTGATCGAGGACGGGACGATCCGGCCGTCCGATCAGTGGCCCGGCTGGCTGGAAGTCTTCGCGGACGTCGAGTGCACCTCTCCGTCCGCCGCCGGCTCCATCCTGACCGGCAGCAGTGTCAACGGCTGGGAGGTGTGGAAGACCGCCGACGGCCGCCGCTTGTCCGACTTCATGGAGCAGGTGTGGTGGGGCCCCAACCGAGCCTGGCTGGTGCGCGGCTCCGACGTTGCCGGGATGGATCTCGTGCAGCATCTCTGGTTGCCGGAAGCGCTGGTCAGTTTGCCTGCCACCCAGCTGCGGCCAAGAGCCGAACAGGGCATGAGCAAGGACCGGCTCCGCTCCTTCGTGGACGAGGACTACGGCTCCACGGCGACGTATGTGCACCGCGACCAGATCGTCGAGGACTGCCATGCGTTCCTCTCCCGGATGAAGCCGGGTGACACGATCTGCACGGTCTCCGGCGGGCAGCTCTATCGCGCGAAGGTCACCGGTTCGGCCGAGCAGGTGGTCTCCGAGGACGGGCGTTCCAACCTCCGCCGTCCCGTCGAGTGGCGCCCCGGTGGATTCCCGTACGACGAGCTTCCCGACGAGCTTCGGCAGAGGTTCTCCTCACCGCACGACATCGTCGACTTGACGGCAGTCCATGCCCTGATCACCGGTCTGGGCCTGACCGACCAGGAGTTCGCCGACGAAGCCGAGGCGACCGGTGGCGGCCCTGGCACCGGATCGCCCACCATCACCGCGCGCCGCGGGGCTGAACTCCCCCGGCCCGACCAGGGTCTCGCGGACAAGCTGCATGTGCACGACCTGACGTGGCTCCAGGAGATCCGTGACCTCCTCTGCGACGAGCACCAACTGGTCCTGTACGGCCCTCCTGGCACAGGGAAGACCCACCTCGCCCTGGAGCTCGCCGAATTCCTGAGCGGCGGCCCCGAACGGGTCAAGCTCGTCCAGTTCCACCCCAGTTACACCTACGAGGACTTCTTCGAGGGCTTCCGTCCTCAGGAGGACCCTGACTCCCGGGAGGTCGCATTCCGTCTGACGCCCGGCCCGTTGCGCGAGCTGGCCGACCTCGCCTCCCGTGAGGGCAACCAGCACGTGCCGTACTTCCTCGTCATCGACGAGATGAACCGAGCCAACCTCGCCAAGGTGTTCGGCGAGCTGTACTTCCTCCTGGAGTACCGGCGCAGGACTGTGCGCCTGACCTACTCCGGCGATGACTTCTCGTTGCCGCCCAACCTGTTCGTGATCGGCACCATGAACACTGCCGACCGATCCATCGCCCTGGTGGACGCCGCCATGCGCCGGCGCTTCGCCTTCGTCGAACTGTCGCCCCGGGTCGAACCCACCCGTGGGCTGCTGCGGCGATGGCTCAGGGCGGTCGAGAAGGACGATGAGCCGGCCGAACTCCTGGAGGCCCTCAACGCACGGGTCGACGATCCGGACTTCCAGGTCGGTCCCTCGTATCTGATGAAGGAGGGCGTCTACCGAGAGGGTGGACTCGAACGTACCTGGCGCACCAAGATCCTTCCCCTGCTGGAGGAACACCACTACGGCGAGGGCATGGACGTCGAAGCCCGCTACGGCCTCGACGCCCTCCGCACGGCGCTACGTCACCGCCTGGGCACCTCCAGCGCATGACCACCATCGAACTCGTCGAACACGCCCGCCCGGTGTCCCTTCCGGTCGACACCGCCACAGGCCGGGCGCTTGCCGCCTCCCGGATCATCACGGCGACACCCGATCCCGAACGTCCCGGCCACTGGCTGCTGAAGGCGGGCAGCAAGGTCGGCGCGGTGACGGTATCCGTGCCGGGCGGCGCGCCGACACTCCTGCGCATCATCCCCAAGCTGAGGATCGCGCGGCTCTTCTTCCTGCTCGGCTATGCCCTCGACCCCAGGGGTTGGAAGGACGACCTGGTGGAGCTGGCTGAGGAGATGGAACTGCTCCCTGCCGTCGCCCACGCGTTCGAGCGTCTCCTCCGCGTCGCCCTCCGCACAGGACCGCTCAAGGGCTACCGCGCTACGGACGAGAGCAGCCTGGTCGTGCGGGGCCGCATCCGCGAGGGCGACCAGATCCGCCGCCGCCACGGCACGATGCTCCCACTGGAGATCACGTACGACGAGTTCACCGTTGACACGGCCGAGAACCGCTTGCTCCGCGCCGCCACCGAGCGCCTGCTGCGGCTGCCCGGGGTCGCCCCGGCCGTCCGCAGCCGACTGTTGCACCAGCAGGCTCGGTTGACGGATGCGACCCGTCTGGTGCCCGGCCGGACCTTGCCTGGCTGGAAACCGTCACGACTCAATGCCCACTACCAACCGGCGTTGCACCTCGCCACTGCCATCCTGCGAGGCGGATCGGTGGACCACCGCACGGGCGATGTCCGTACCAGCGGCTTCCTGTTCGACATGAACAAGCTGTTCGAGGACTTCACCACTGTCGCCCTGCGGGAGGCCCTGCGCGACAGCGATGGCTACTGCCGTCTCCAGCCGCACCATCACCTCGATGATCTCGGCGCCATCCGGATGAGGCCCGACTTCGTCCACTACGGCCCCGACGGAACACCCCGTGGCGTCGCCGACGCCAAGTACAAGGCCGAGAAACCTGCCGGCTATCCGGACGCCGACCTCTATCAGATGCTCGCCTACTGCACCACGCTGGGACTCACCGAGGGCCACCTCGTGTACGCGAAGGGCCGCGCGCAACGCGCCTCGCACCGGGTTCGCCACGCAGGAGTGACGATCCACCAGCACGCCTTGGATCTGGAGCAGCCGCCCGCGGGACTCCTGGCCGAAATAGCCGCGATCGCCCGGAACCTACGACCAGCCGTCGGCGCGTCCGCACGGATCCCACCCGGCAGGCGTGGTCAGCAAACCAGCGCCGTCGGCCTCCGGACCATGTCTCCCGATCCACCCGCTTGACCGGACAACGTCTACTACGGTGGCCACAGTATGTCTCCGATCAGCACCATGACGAGGATGGGCGTGCACACGACTAGTCCCCTGAGTCCCGAGGACCCGCCCGAGATCGGTGGCTTCGAACTCCTTGCCCGGATCGGCCAGGGGGGCATGGGTCAGGTCTACCTCGGCGAGTCCCCCGGAGGGGAGCAGGCCGCGGTCAAGGTGATCAAGCCGTCCCTGGTCGATTCGGAGACCCGGCTGCGCTTCGCCCAGGAGATCGAGGTACTCAAGACCGTCTGGGGAAACCGGGTCGCGGCCTTCCTCGACGCGGACCCCGAGGCGGAACCGCCGTGGCTGGCCACGGAGTACGTGGAGGGCGCCGATCTCCGAAGGCACGTCGACGCCTACGGCCCGCTCCCCGCCGTCCTGGCGGCCTCGCTCGGCGCGACCCTCGCCGAGGCCCTCGCCCTGGTGCACAAGCAAGGACTGCTGCACCGGGACCTCAAGCCGGCGAACGTCCTGCTGGGGCCCAACGGGCCCAAGATCATCGACTTCGGCCTCGCGGTGTTCGCCGAGTCGAGCTCCTCCCTCACCGCCCCGAATACGGTCGTCGGCACACCCATGTGCATGGCTCCGGAGCAGGCCAACGGCGTGAAGCCGCTCACGGAGGCGGTCGACGCGTACGCACTGGGCGCGGTCCTCCTCTTCGCGCTGACCGGCCGGTACCCGTACCAGGCGGCCAACATCAATGTGCTCTTCCACATGGTCACCGATCCGGACACGCCACCGGACCTGACCGGCGTCCCGACCGAGCTGTCACCGATCCTGGCCTCGATGCTGGCCCACGAGGCCAAGAATCGGCCGTCCCTGCCGTCCGTGGTCAAGGAGTTCCGCGCCGTCATCGAGGCTCAGGGACTCAAGGTCGCCCAGGCCCGCCGACGGCTGACAGCCCTGACCACGGCGAAACCGGCTCCCGGGCTCGATGTAACGGCCCCGACCGTGAAGCTGCTGCCACCGGCCCCGGTCGACGCACCCACGGTGCAGGCCCCGTCCCCTCCCGCACCGGTGGTCGTCTCGCTGCCTGGCCCCACACCCGACGAAGGTCCCGGCTACACACCGACGCTCAAAGACGCCCCGGCGGCAGCGGCCGCACCCGCCGACACGCCTGGGCCGGCATCGGCACCGCCCTCGGCATCAGCGCCTCGCACACGCCGGCGATCCCTGCAGGCCCGCCGCACGGCCCAGCAGCTGCGCGAGGTCTACGCAGCCAAGGCTCCGTTCTGAGCGGAGCCCCACCCCCTCCTCGCACTCGCCGTAAGCTCTTCACCTGGTGCGCTGTCCTGCGAGGACGGCCGGCACCATCACACAGCACGATGAACACAGGAGGCCGCGGGTGACCCCCGAGCTGAGCAGCGCCGAACCGACCGGGACCGCGGAGGACCCGTATCCGGCGGGCGCGCAGGTCTTCGTTCGGGACGAAGTGTGGCTCGTACGCAACAGCTCGCTCACCGAGCACGACGGCGCCCGGGTCGAAGTGGTCGGCGTCTCGGACTTCGTCCGCGACCAGGAGGCGGTCTTCTTCACCGCCCTGGACCGGATCGAGCTGGTCGACCCCCGGCAGACGAAGCTCGTCGCCGACGACTCGCCGAACTTCCGCCGCTCCCGCCTCTTCCTGGAGGCCGTGCTGCGACGGACCGCCCTGCCCCAGTCCGAGCGCGGCCTCGCCCTCGCCGACTCCTTCCTGCTGGACCCCCTCCCCTATCAGCAGCGCCCGGCCGAGCTCGCGCTGTCCGGGCGCAACCTGCGGCCCCGGATGCTGATCGCCGACGTGGTTGGCCTCGGCAAGACCCTGGAGATCGGGCTCACCCTCGCCGAGCTGATCCGGCGTGGCCGGGGGGACCGCATCCTGGTCGTCACCCCGCAGCACGTGCTGGAGCAGTTCCAGCACGAGCTGTGGACGCGCTTCGCAATCCCGCTGATCCGGCTGGACTCGGTGGGCATCGAGCGGATCCAGCGCGAGATCCCCGCCGGCCGTAACCCCTTCACCTATTTCAAGCGCGTGATCGTCTCGATCGACACCCTGAAGAACACCGACCAGTACAAGCACCACCTGGAACGGATCAGCTGGGACGCGGTCGTCATCGACGAATCGCACAACCTGATCAACCGCGGCTCGCTGCGCAACCAGCTCGCCCAGATCCTGGCCCCGCGCACGGACGCCCTGCTCCTCGCCTCCGCCACCCCGCACAACGGCGACGCGAAGTCCTTCGCCGAGCTCATCGGTCTGCTGGACCCGGCGGCCATCCGAGACCCGGAGAACTACCGGGCCGAGGACATCGAACACCTCTTCATCCGTCGCACCAAGATCAGCCAAGAAGTGCGCGAGCAGATGAAGGGTCAGTGGGCCGACCGCGGCGCCTCCCGATCGGTCCGCTGCGCAGCCACGCCGGCCGAGGAGAAGGTCTTCGAGGAGCTGGCCGAGGTCTGGCTGCCGTCCGACGGCCGGAAGTCGGTCAGCGACGTACCGCTCTTCCCCTACACCCTGCTCAAGTCCTTCCTGTCCTCGCCCGCGGCTCTCAGGGCGACGGTCGAGACACGGATCAAGACCCTTGAGAAGAAGGAGAGCCAGTCCTCGGTGGCCGCCGAGCGGGAGGCCCTGCTCCGGCTGCGCGACCTCACGGCTTCGATGTCCGACACCGACTCGGCGAAGTTCAACGCGCTCGTCTCCGAGCTGCGGGCGATCGGTGTGAAGCCCGGCTCCGACACCCGCGTCGTCGTCTTCTCCGAGCGCGTACAGACCCTGGAATGGCTGCACCGCGTCCTCCCCGCCGCGCTCGGCTTCAAGGGCCGGGCAGCCGAGGGCGCCGTCCGCATCATGCACGGCGGTCTCACCGACGAGCAGCAGATGCAGTGCGTCGAGGACTTCGGCCTCGCCGACACCCCCGTACGCGTGCTGCTCACCGGCGACGTCGCGTCCGAAGGCGTCAACCTCCACCGCCAGTGCAGCCAGCTGGTGCACTACGACGTGCCCTGGTCGCTGATCCGCATCGAGCAGCGCAACGGGCGCATCGACCGCTACGGCCAGGCCCGCTCCCCCGAGTTCCGCGCGCTGATCCTCACCAGCGAGGTCGAGGGCGCCAAGGACGACACGCTCGTCGCCGAGCGCCTGCTCGACCGGGAGCGCGAGGCCCACCAGAAGCTCGGCACCGCGGAGGCGGTCACCGGCCTCTACCGCGCGGAGGCCGAGGAGAAGTCGCTCATCCAGGACCTGCTACGCGGCCGCACGGTGGAGGAATCCCTGGAGGCGCACCGCCCGCAAGCCGACGAGGCCGACGGCATGGACGACTTCCTCGCCGACTTCTTCGGCTCGGTCGGTGAGGAGCCCACCGGCGAGGAAACCTCCGTGCCGCGCGCCGACGTCCCGCGCCTGTTCGCCTCCACCCGGGAGTTCCTGGACGAGGCCCTGCGCGAGGTCTTCCCGGACGCCCAGAGCACTCTGGAGATGGACCGCGACGAGACCTCCGGCCTGATCTCCTTCCGCCCGCCGGCCGACCTCGTCCACCGGCTCAAGGCACTCCCGCTCGACTACGTCCGCGAGCAACGGCTGCGCGAACGCCTGCTCGTCACCCTCAACCGCCGCCTCGCCGAACACTCCCTCCAGCGGGCCCGCGAATCCTCCACCTCCAGCTGGCCGGAGATCTCGCTGCTCACCGACCTCCACCCGGTGGTGGAGTGGCTCACCGACAAGGTGCTGGTGCGCCTCGGGCGCCAGGAGGCCCTGGTGGTCAGCGCGGACGTCGCCGAACCCACGTACCTGATCCAGGGCGTCTACTCCAATGCCCTCGGCCGGCCGACGGTGGTCAAGTGGATGGCGGTCACGCGGGACGGCGCCGTCGACGACGACATGGTGGCGATACTCCGCCGCTCCGGCGTCGGCCCCACCATGGCGAACCCGCTGAAGCACTGGCCCGTCGACCGTCTGCAGGACGGCATCCCCGCCGCACTGGAGAGTGCGGAGGCGTTCCTGGAACACCACCGGGAGGCCTGGGACGAGCCGCTGCGCGAACCGATCGAGAACTACCGGCTCCGCCTCGGTGCGTGGGAGCAGCCGACGCTGGCCGGCGAGCGCACCAAGGCCCGGCTCGCCGGCATCGCCGACTCGCTGCTCACCACCGGCCGCCCTCTCCTGCGCGTCCTCGCCGTCCTCGCCCCCACGCCGCCCCAGGCCGTCTGACCTCTGAGAGAAGCAGTAATGACGTACGACTCCCTGGTGAACCGCGGCGACTACTTCTCCGCCCACTACCTGGCCGAGGTCCTGCCCAAGGACCTCAAGTCGGGGCTGCTGAGCGTGTGGAAGGAGCGCGAGGAGGCAGCGAAGGCTGCGGCCTCCTCCGACGATGTGGAGCAGGACCCGGATGCCCTGCCGGTCACCCCGCGGGCCGGTCTGCGGGCGCTGCGCCGCCCCTACTTCCGCTCGCGGGCCGGCTTCGCCGTGGCAGAGGCGGCGGATGACGGCCAGATCGTGGCAGACGACGACACCGCCACCTACGGCTCCCCGGCCTGGCGCGAACAGGTGCACGCGCTCAACGCGCGGGTGCTGCTGGCCCTCGGCTACGACGCCAAGCCCGGCACCATCACGGTCGAGCGGGCCGACCAGGCCCACCAGGTGCAGGTCGCACACAGCGAAAAGGGCCTCGTTGCGCTGGACTGCGGCTGGGCCGCCGAACCGGACGCGGCCCTGGACCCCGATGGCCCGGGGCGCCTGCTCGAACCGCTGGTGCTCGACGGGCAGCACACCGTCGCCACCGGGTCGAAGCTCGCCTCGTTCCTGTTCGCCTGCGAGGACGCACCCCGGTATGTGCTGCTGCTGGTGGGCGGCGTCGTGATCCTCGCCGACCGGATGACCTGGGGCGAGGGCCGGTACCTCGCCGTCTCGCTGGACGGCGCGCTGGAGCGCAACGACACCAAGGCCGGCGGCGAACTCGACACGGTGGCGGCGCTGTTCGGCGCGGACTCGCTGCGCACGCCGGAGGCGGGTGGCGAGAACCCGCTCGCGGAGCTCGTCGACAAGTCCACCAAGCATGCGGTGGGCGTCTCCAGCGACCTGCGCGACGGACTGCGGCTGAGCGTCGAGCTGATCGCCAACGAGGTGCTGGAGCGCATCCGCGAGAACGAGGGCGTGCGGCCCGAAGACGTCATGGAGCTCCCCGAGTTGGGGAAGCAGCTGACGCGGGAGTCGTTGCGGTATCTGTACCGGATCCTGTTCCTGTTGTACGCGGAGGCCCGGCCGGAGCTCGGCATCCTGCCGGCCGACTATCCGGAGTACCAGCAGGGGTACGGGCTGGGGCGGCTGGGCGAACTCGTCGCCGAGCGGGACCTGGTGGACGAGAAGTCGCGGCGCGGGTTCTACCTGTACGAGTCGCTGGACCTGCTGTTCGGGAAGGTCCAGGACGGCTACCGGCCGCGGCGGACCCATGGGGTCGTGGAGGAGAAGGCCTCGGAGGACGTGGGGCTGCGGTTCGAGCCGCTGCACTCCAAGTTGTTCGAGCCTGAGTCCATCAAGCTGATCGGCGCGTCTTCGGTGCCCGACCCGCGATTCGATGCCGACGAGACCGGCCAGGAGCGTTACCTCGACACCCGCCTGCGCAACGCGACGCTGTACAAGGTGCTGCGACTGCTGATGCTCACCAAGGGACGGAAGGGCGAGCGCGGCGGTTTCATCTCGTACGCGCAGCTGGGCATCAACCAGCTCGGGGCGGTGTACGAAGGGCTGATGTCGTACAGCGGCTTCGTGTCGGACAAGGAGCTGTACGAGGTCGCGAAGGGTGGCGACCCGAAGGACGGCTCGTGGCTGATTCCGAGGTCGAAGGTCGACGAGTACCCGGACAGCGTGTTCGTGCGCACCCGGGACGAGGACACCGGCGAGGAGGTGCCGGCCAAGTACGCCCCGGGCGAGTTCGTCTACCGTCTGTCCGGCCGCGACCGGCAGACCTCGGCGTCGTACTACACGCCGGAGTCGCTCACCAAGGTCACCGTGCAACTCACCCTTCAACACCGCCTGGACCAGGACGGGACGACCACGGAGGCCCGCGAGCTGCTGGACTGGAAGATCTGCGAACCGGCCCTCGGGTCGGGCGCGTTCCTCAACGAGGCGATCAACCAGGTAGCGGCCGAGTACCTGCGGCGGCGGCAGGACGAGCTGGGCGTCGCCATCGACACGGAGAAGTACCCGGTCGAGCTGCAGAAGGTGAAGGCCTACATCGCCCTGCACAACTCGTACGGCGTCGACCTCAACGAGACGGCGGTCGAGCTGGCCGAGGTATCGCTGTGGTTGAACACCATGCACCCCGGTATGGAAGCGCCCTGGTTCGGCCTACACCTGCGACGGGGCAACTCGCTCATCGGCGGGCGGCGGGAGGTGTATCCGGCCGAGAGGCTGAAGAAGGGTGCCTGGCTGGGCACGACGCCCGAGCGCTTCCCGCTGGCAGATGCGGTGAACGGGATTCCGTTGCCGGAGGGCTCCGTCCACCATTTCCTGCTGCCGGCGAAGGAATGGGGCGCGGTTGCGGCCGAGAAGGAAGCCAAGGCACTTGCCCCGGAGGCCGCGAAGGCGCTGGGGGCGTGGCGGAAGGCCATCACCAAGTCGCCAAATGCCAAGCAGACTGCCCGCCTCCAGGGATTGGCGCGGAGGGCGGAATACCTCTGGGGCCTGGTCGTGCGGCGCTTGGAAATCTCCGAGCGTGACATCTCCCGGCGCATCGATGTGTGGGGTGCCGTGGAGGACTGGTTGCGGCGACCCGAGGCAGCCGTGCAACGTGAGGAGGCCTTGGCGGACCTTCTGGCCGTCGACACCCCGTACTGGCGGCTCAAGACTCTGATGGACGCGTGGTGTGCACTGTGGTTCTGGCCGGTCCAGGAAGTCGCGCTGCTGGACGGAACCGACGACCAGTATGAACGTGCGGCGGACACCCCGCTCGCAGTGGCTGCTGCTGAGGAAGCGTCGAACGTCCTCCTCTCCTGGGAATCCATGGACCTCTTCGGCGAGATCAGCGAATCCGGACAGCTGACGAAGCAGGCCGTCGAGCGCCGGCGCACCGGCCGACGCAAGGAGGCCATCCGCGACCAGCGCCGGGCCGTCATCGCACTTCAATCGTTGGAGGACTGGCTCGACTTCGCTGAAGCCCTGCTCGGCACACACGAAGTACCAGCCGAGTCGCTTGTGTCAGCCTTTGAGACCCTGGACGAGCTGACCCCCTACGAGGACGCTCTACCCGATCTGATGGGCATGGACCGTGCGCACTGGCTAGAGTCGCGTTTCCCATGGACGTCGGCCGTGCAGGATCTGGCAGAATCCCAAGGCTTCTTCCACTGGGAACTGGAGTTCGCACAGGTCTTCGAACATGGCGGGTATGACCTTCAGATGGGAAACCCACCGTGGGTGCGGCCCACCTGGCAGGAGCCTGCCACCCTGGCGGAGTTGGACCCCTGGTTCACCCTTACCGAGAAACCGAGCGCTGAGGAGTGGCGGCTTCGGAAGCTTGATGTCCTGGAAGCACATAATCACGAATTCTTCCTTGACGAGCTCGCCGAAACCTCCGCAGTATCTACATTTCTGAGCTCTTCAGACACTTATCCACTCCTGCAGGGCACGCAGCCAGACTTGTATCGAGCCTTCATGTGTCAAACCTGGAAGAACCTCAGCGCCAATGGCACTGCAGGCTTGATCCATCCTGGAACACACTTTAGCGGCGTCAAAGAAGGTCCACTGCGTGCCGCATCATACGGCCACCTCAGGCTACATGCACACTTCATGAACTCCCTATTCCTTTTCGACATTCGAGATCGCAATGAATTCGGGGTTAACATTTACGGATCACCCCGAGATATCGATTTCACGCACATTAGCTGGCTGTTCACTCCAGAGACCATAACGGCATCGCTCGCACATGATGGCACGGGAGAGGTTCCCGGAATCAAGCATGCACGCAAGTGGGACATTCGGCCCCATCGATCTCGCCTAACTCGAGTGGACGCCGAGACTCTCCGAGACTGGCACAGGCTAACCGGGTCCTTGGAAACGCCAATCACCGAGACCCCCCTCCTCTATCCAGTTACCACCAACGAAAAATCCGCAATTACCGCCTTGTCCTCTTTCGGTGACCGACTTGCAGACCGGCGTCCGAGAATAACTCGCGGATTCGACGAGGTTGCCGGAAAGCGGGACGGCTACATCTCGTGGCGCACAGAACAGCCCAAGAGCCTGGAGGAGACGATCCTCCAGGGACCGCACTTCGGCATCGCAACGCCACTGGCGAAACAGCCAAATATTCCTTGTCGAAACAAGAACGACTGGACAGCCTGGGACATCACCCAACTGCCACCGGATGCTATCCCCGTGGCAAACTACATGCGCGCATGCGATCTTGATCGCTATCAGAATGCGCACGACCAGTGGGAATCTAGGAGCTGTACAGAATTCTATCGCCTGGCGTGGCGCCGAATGATTCCCGCCGCAAATGAGAGGAGCCTCTTTGCCGCACTCATTCCCCCAGGGCCCACCCACGTCTACACGGTGCAATCACTCTCCCTGAAGGACAATCTTCAAACCGCCCTCTCAGCCGGCTTTTGGGCTTCTTTGCCTCTGGATTATCAGCTTCGCGTTACTGGGCGAGCAGACTTGACACCCTCAGGGGTGAGAACCATGCCGGCCCCCACGCCATACCACCCCCTCGCAACTGCCCTGCTCCTACGAACGCTCCGCCTGAATTGCCTCACCAACGCTTATTCACTCCTCTGGAGCGAGCTCTTCAATCCCGAATGGCCGGGATATGAGAGCTGGGCATGCCAATGGCCGAATCTCAGACCACTGGCTTCTCATCTCACCAGCACGTGGGAATACGAGACTCCGCTGCGTACCGAGTGCGAGCGCCGCGCCGCACTCGTCGAGCTGGACGCACTAGTGTCCGTTTGGCTAGGTATTGACGCCGATCAGTTGGCGGCAGTCTACAAATCTCGCTATCCCGTACTCTCCGACTATGAGGCGGAGATGTACTTCGACGCTAACGGTCGAAAAATGGCACGAAATCACAATTCATACGGCCACGGTCAGACCAAGGAGGACTATGCTGCTCTCCTCGATCACCTGGCCAGTCCGGCAACCACCCCTCCGCCAGCGGGCTACACCGCACCGTTTTACAAGGCCGACCGCGAAACCGAGATGCGCGCTGCCCACGCGCACTTCCAGGCTCGCCTGGATACGGAGATCGCCGCGGGCCGATGGTCCCCGCCGACTTCGACGGCACCGGTGATGCCCAACGAGGAGGGATCATGACCGACACCAGCAACGCCCCGGGTGGGAAGCCCCAGGAGCGCCTCGCACCGGAAGCCCTCTTCGCGCTCGACGAGCCGGGAACGCAACTCCCCGTCGAGTTCGACGACGGGGGCAGGAGCTCCGGCGTCGAGTCCGAGGACATCGGCGAGCGGATCGCCAGCCCCTTCGATCCCAGCAAGATCGAAGTTCAGACCCGTACCCCCACGGTCTCGCTCCTCCTCAACCGCATCCGGCGCAACACCATGGACCTCGCCCCGGATTTCCAGCGCCGTGCCGGTATCTGGACGGCGAAGGCGCAGAGCAGGCTGATCGAGTCGCTTCTGCTCCGAATCACCCTGCCAACGCTCTATGCGGCCGAGGTGGACGACGACTCCTGGGCGATCGTGGACGGCGTGCAGCGGCTGTCCACCATCGCTCGCTTCGTCGACCCCGACGCCATCGGTGCCGAGCCTCTCGTCCTCACCGGCCTGGAATACCTGACCGAGTTCAACGGATCTTCTTTTGCCGACCTTCCGAGCCGCCTGCAGACCCGGATCGAGGAGACCGAACTCGTGGTCCTCCTCATCCGTCGCGGCACACCGGAGGAGGTGAAGTTCAACATCTTCGCCCGCATCAACACGGGCGGCCGCCCTCTGACGCGTCAGGAGTTGCGCCACGCGCTCATCCCCGGCCGGGCCCGCACCTTCCTGTACGAGCTCGCCAACACCAAGCCGTTCCTCAGTGCGACGTCCCGCAGCGTCTCCCCCGAGCGCATGTCGGACCGCGAGATGTGCCTTCGCTTCCTGGCCTTCAGTCTCAACTCGCCCGAGTCCTATGCCTCGCAGGACTTCGACGGATTCCTCCGGTCCGCCATGCACGACATCAACACCCTCTCCCCGGAGGACCTCGCCGACCTGGCCGGCCAGTTCGCCCACTCGATGCAGGCGGCAGAGCGCATCTTCGGCGGGCACGCCTTCCGGAAGCGGTTCCGTGGCTACAACCGCCGTTCTCCGGTCAACAAGGCTCTGTTCGAAATCGAGTCGGCATGCCTGGCGAACCGAACCCCCGCCGAGATCGACCTGCTCGAAGCCCGCCGGTCGGTCGTGGAGAAGAAGTTCATGGAGCTGATGGACGACCCCGCATTCGTGGGCGCCGTGTCGGCCGGCACCGGAGATGTCGGCAAGGTCCGGCTTCGCTTCCGAGAGATGGACCGGATCTTCCAGGAGACGCTTGATGCTTGAGCACATTGGCATCACCAACTTCAAGGCCTTCGCCCGCCAGGACATCGCCCTGGCCCCCTTCACACTCCTCACCGGGCTGAACTCCTCCGGCAAGAGCACCGTTCTCCAGTCCCTCGCGCTCCTCCGCCAGTCCCACGGGCTTCTCCATCTTTACGACGACAGCGGCGGCTTCCTCCTCAACGGTGAACTCGTCGAGCTCGGCACTGGTCAGGACGTGCGGCACGACACGTACGTGCGACACGAGTCGGCCGCCGGGGACGCTCGCAGCATTACGCTCGCCGTGACGTCCGACGGAACCCGCTACGACTGGTCTGCCGCATACGGCCGTGAGGACGATCTGCTGAGGATGATCGACTGTCCGATGGGCCCGGACGCCCACGACGCGGATGAGTGCTCGCTTTTCCAGCCCGGATTCCAGTACCTCAAGGCCGACCGGATCGTCCCGGCTGTCAGTTACCCGCGCTCCCACCAGGCAGCCGTGGGCCGTGGATTCCTCGGCTCCCGGGGTGAGCACACCGTCAACTTCCTCAGGGCTCACCAGGACGACCCCGTCACGGCCGGCCCCCTCCGCCTCGACGACGCCCGGTCCGCCTCGCTTCTCTCCCAGACCGAAGCGTGGATGCAGCGGCTCTGCCCGGGCGTCAATCTCGAAGCCGTGGGCATCGACGGGACTGACACCGTGCGCCTCAGCTACGGTTTCGGCTCCGGCGTCTCCGCTTCCAACCGCTACCGTCCGACCAACGTCGGATTCGGGCTGACCTACGCGCTGCCGATCGTCGTCGCCTGCCTGTCGGCCCAGCCGGGTGCCCTGATCCTCCTGGAGAACCCGGAGGCACACCTCCACCCGCAGGGGCAGACCTGGCTGGCGTACCTCGCGGTGGCCACGGTCGCCGCCGGAGCACAGGTGATCGTGGAGACCCACTCCGACCACGTCCTCAACGGCCTGCGCATCGCCGTGAAGGACGGACGCATCCCCGCCTCGTTCACGGCCGTCCACTTCTTCCGGCGCCACGAGCAGACCGCCGAGGTGGTCAGCCCCGTCATGGGTGACGACGGCATGCTCTCCGAGTGGCCGACGGGGTTCTTCGACGAGTGGGAGAACTCCCTGGAGAAGCTTCTCGACTGACCTCGCGCACCGTGTTCCGGAAGACGATCCTCAACAGAAATCCCAGGGGTGGGAGTGTCACTGACACTGTTTCTCAACGAGCTGTCCTGCGAGTCCGAGTCCGGGCCCAGGGAGGTGGACACCGCGATGGCCGGCTTCGTCGCCACGCTGCGCCACCTCAAGAGCTGGCAGAGCATCGCGCTGGTCACCAGGAGCCCCCTGCCGACGTCCGAGCTGGCGCGCGGGTACCTGTACCAGCAGTGGGTGAACGCGGGCGGGCAGAACCGCGATCGGCACCGCTACCTTCTCGCGCTGCGCAGTCGCTCGCCCTTCCGGGACGCCGTTCAGTTGACACTCGACCCGGACGAGGTCGAGTACCAGCACGACAACCGCACTGTGGAGGGAATCGCGTTCGCGCACCTCACTGACGGCCTCGCCGTCAGCCTTCCGGTGTCAGCGAAGTGGGCGACCTCGTGGCTGGACCTCGATATCCAGCACCTCACCGAGGACGGCATCGAGAGCAGTCATGACCGTGCCCGGCACTGCTCCAGCCCGGACGAGGCCGACGAACACAAGACCTGGGCGCAGGACACGGCTACTGCCTCGCTCACCACGCCCGCGGAAATCCTCGACTCATGGGACGAGTTCTTCCCGCACCTCCAGAAGATCCCCCGCTTCGAGCGCTGCCTTCGCCGCCTCGACATGAAATGGCATCGGCCGGTCCGCAAGTTGCTGATCGACCTGGAAGCGACGGCCGCCGGCTGGGACCCTGCGACCTCGCCCGAGCCCAAGTGGCAGCATCCGCACATCACTCCGGAATCCCAGAGCCGTCAGCACTTGTGCACCTTCACCGACCTCGACGGCAAGGAGCGCTGCTTCTCGTGGCACGGCCGCTTCACCCCGGGAAAGGGACGGTTGCACTTCCGACTCGTCCCCGAGGAGCGGGCGATCCGGCTCGGGTACGTCGGCGACAAGCTCGGTAGCGACGCGGACTCTTGAGGTGCGGCCGTCCCGACGACGGTCATGTGCCCCCAGGTCAGACGTGGCTCGCGGAAGCGAACCGGACGAAGGCAGCCCAGCTAGCAGGGGCGACCTTCAGCACAGGACCTTCCGGGTCTTTCGAGTCGCGGACTTGAACGGCTATATCCGTCAGAGCCACCTCGACGCAGTCGCCCCCTTCCGCGCCGCTGTAGCTGCTCTTGCGCCAGCTCAGGTCTCGCGGTCCGGCGGTGGTCTCTTCGGAACTCATAGCTCTCCCAGCAGCTTCTCGATGAAGGCCAGCGATTCACGAGGCGTCATGGCCTGCGCTCGGATGATCCCATAGCGCGATGCAAGGGCGCGGACTTCCTCACGATCGGTGACAAGTGTGCTCCGTCCCTGGGCCTCCATGTAACCGACCTGCTCACCTCCCTTGCGCGTGAAGAGTGTGAACCCACCATCGACGCCGGCGTTGTCTTCGCGGTCGAGGGGCATGACCTGCACCTCAACGTTCCGTCTGTCCCCGATGAGGAGAATTTGCTCCAGCTGTCCTCGCATCACGGCCTTGCCGCCGAGCGGACGAAGGAGCACCGACTCCTCCATAACGAAGCTGAAGAGAGGCGCCGGGCGGGCAGCGAAATGCTCCTGCCGTGCCAGTCGGGCGGCCACTCGTTGCTCGATGATCGTCTCATCCAGGAGGGGTCTGCGCATCGCCAGCAGCGCCCTCATGTACTCCTCGGTTTGTAGCAGCCCCTTGATCACATGCGTGTCGTAGGACTGCAACTCCACCGCCTCCGCCTCCAGCTTGGCGGCGTCCCGGAAGAACGCGGGGTACCGGGCCCGCGCGACCTCGTCCTTCATCGCGATCAGGAGACCGCCTGCATTCAGCTCCTGGTCCGCCTTATCGATCAGCTCCGGCCGGGGAATCCGCCGGCCGAGCTCCACCGAGGCGATCTGGTCCTCGCCGTACCCCAGTCGCACGCCCAACTGTGCCCGGCTCAGGCCCTCCCGCTCGCGCAGGAGCTTCAGCTGCCGCCCGAAGGAGCGCAGCAAGCCTGCCCCATCATCCTGTTCCGCCACCCCGACCACCTCCGACCCGCCACCCTCAACGGCATCGCCCACCGCGCAGACCCCACCAGGCACCCGCACACGATCGGCTACCGAAACGATACGGACCGCAACCAGCCGGCGTGTCCGGAATCCAGTGAATTCACCCCTGCTACGCCGCAGATGCGACCACCGCACCGCGCAGGAGACCGCGCGCGCGTTCGGCTCCTCGCCGGTTGCGTTCGACAGCAGCAACGTCCGGCCCGACCTCAGGAGGTGCAACTCCCGTGCAGCGTCCGCAGATGGCGCCCCCGCTCGCCACCGGATCCGCACAGCGCGCGCATTCCCCCACGCCGCCGACCGTGACCACCGCCCCCGGCATCCTCCGCTCCAGGCGCGCCCGCACGAAGCCCGCAGGCGCCAGCACATGCGAGGGCAGGCCGCCCAGCAGCACTTCCCGCAGCCGCCCCACGTCCGGGTCGCGGGCGAGCCAGTCCGCCACCAGCGGTGCGAGGTCGAGCACTTCGACCATCCCCAACCGCAGCCGCCGGTCCCTGGCCGTCAGACGTCCGAGAAGCCCGGCCGCAGCTGCCGTGGCCTCCCCGCCGCCGTCGTCCCCCGCCGCCGTCGTCGCCGCCTCGCGGGAGGAGGTGTTCCCCTCGTTCTTCTCCCCCTTGGGGGAAGTGCCGACCTCCCGACCCTCTCCCTCACCGAGTGCCGGGTTTCGGACCGAACCGCGCCACGCCGCCTCGATCTCGTCCGCCTCCGTCAGCGGCACGCTGCTGACGAGGACGCGCGTCGTCCACGTCCCCTTCGTCGGATGCTGGGAGCGCCGGACGTGCAGGAAGCCCTCCTCGATCAGCTGTGCCCGCGCACCGGCAACGGCCGTGCGCCCCTCGGGCATGCGCTTGCCGATGGTGAGGATGGTGTCCCGGCTGCCGGGCGGCAGCGACAGCGCCCACAGCAGCAGCGTCTTCGCCGTGGCCCGCAGACGCGGGTGGCGGATGATCTCGTGTGACGCCCGCACATAGCGTTCGGGCGCGATAAAGTGCACGTGCATGAGGAGGTCCAACTCCCTGTGCCCGACCCCGGGGTGTTTGCCGCACCGCCGGGGTCACCTATTGATCTGTAGCCGGACGGTAGCACGCGGTGACGAACTCCCGCTCCCCGAATCCGTGATTCGCCGCCCCGACGAGCGATGAGCATCCACCACGGTTGGTCGAGTCCGTGACCCGTGAGTTCCGGCTCAGCCCTCAGCCTGCTTTGCCCGGTCCTTCGCGCGGGGTGGCGCGAAGGACCGGGCGAACGTCGCTCAATGCGGGGGTCTGGTGCCGTTGGGCCACACGCAGGGGGAGGAGAAGCCGATCACGAGTGTCCCGTACGAGCTGCCGATGCCGTCGATGGACCCCGTGAACTCGTTGGTCGGGTTCGTGAAGTGGACGGATGTCCGGAGGGCTCCGGAGTCGTCCCGTTTGAAGCCCATGGCTTCGATCCGGGTCCGGAGGTGGTCGACGTATTCGGCCTGGCGGTCCGTCGGAATGCCGGAGAGCCGCTTCTCGGTGACTGCGACGACCCGCCCGTCGTACTCCGAAGGGGCGTCGTTCTTGAAGCAGTTGGTGCCGTTCTCCCGCTCGCTGGCCGTGGTGACCGGTTGGGGCAGGTCGGCGAGGGCCTGCCCCACGTAGTCCGCGGTCTGCTGCTTCGCCTGCGCCTGCGTCATGGTCGGGGCATCGTCGGAGTCCTTGCTGCATGCTGCGACCGTCAACAGCAGGCCGACGGCCACCGTTACCGCGATCGTCCGGTGTCGTCTCACTGGCCGACCCCATTGCCTGCGATCACGGCACCGAACGCCTTGACGGATACGCTGCCCGGCAGCCAGTAGTGCGAGTGGTCGGTACTGCCGGCCGGGAGGTGTCGGGCTCCGAAGTCGTTGTCCACGGGGTCCAGCCCGAAGGCCAGACCGGTGCTCGCCACGTGTTTGATCATCGTGTCCTCGCTGCCCCTGGCGACGTAGACGTGGGACGGGTCGATGTTCAGGTCCTTGGCGTGATCGACGCCGACGCCGGGGCTGCCTACCAGGATCACGTCGTCCACCGGGAGTTTGTGGTCGCGCATGGTGAAGCCGACGGCGACGGTTCCGTAGCTGTGACCCATCAGGGTGTTGTGCGAGGGGTTGCCCTCATGGGTCGCGCGCAGGGCGGTCTGGAAGCGGGCCAGGTCCTTCTCCGCGTTCTCAGCGTACGAGTCCGACGACGCTTCGGGGAAAAGGCTCTGGGGCGCGTCGTAGCCGACCCAGGCGATGGCGGCCGTTGTCTTGGGGCTGCCGGGGTCCGATTCCTTCGCGGCCCTCACCATCTCGTCCGCCTTGTCCACGTCGCCGATGGCCGTGCCGAACTTGGCGTGGGTACCGGGCACGAAAGTCACGACGTTGTCGGCCGTGTCGGGGTTGTTGACGGAGATGATCGCCCGACCCTTGCCCTTGGTGTCGAAGCCCATGAGGAAGGCCGGTTCGCCGCGTGTCTTCAGCTTGTCGCCGCTCAGCCGGCTTTCGATGTCGGCGATCGAGGCGAGCTTCTCCTTCAGGTCCTGCTGCTTGCGTTGCCATTCGTCGTAGTCGGGGTTCTCCACGGGCCCGCCGTTGGTCTCGGCGACGCTCAGGTACTTCTTCGGCTCGGGGCCGAGGCCGTCGAGTTGGCTCTGGAGGTCCTGCTTGGCACGCTTCATGTTGATGCGGTTGGCCTGGTCGCGGGCGGTGGCGGGGACGCCGTCGAGGTTGCCCACCTGGTCGGGGTGGTCGTTGATGAACTTCTGCCGCTCGGAGTCGGTGAGGCCGTTCCACCACTGCTTGACGCTGTTCGGGTCAGTGCCGGAGGCGGGTACCTGCTCGCGTCCTGTCTCGGCGGCCTGGTCCTTCGCCACCGTGGCGGCGTCCAGGCCGGTGCCGTTGCTCGCGTTGGTCGCGAAGTGGTTCAGGCGTGCGCTGATCTCCTGGTCCGCCTGGGCCGCTTCGTTGAGCGCCGCGGTGATGCGGTTGCTGATGGCGATCGCCGTCGTCTCGGCACCGGCGCCCGCGTAGGTCGGGGACGCCGGATCCTTGTCCCACGTGATGCCGCCGTCCGGGGCCACAGTGAGCTTCGCGTCCTTCGCGTCGTCGAGGGCGTAGACCAAGTGGGACTGCGCCAGGGCGAACTGTTCGGCGGCCTTGGCGAGCGCCTTGCCGACGAAGTCGAGTTCACTGTGCGCGGACTGGAGTTCGGTGCCCAGGAAACGGATCCGGGCTTGGGCGTGGTCGGAGGCGGTGCCGGACCACTGCGAGTTGGCCAACCGGTCCACGACCTCGTGCTGCCAGGACTCGATGTGCTGGCCGAAGGCCGAGTAGAGCTTGTCGAAGGCGTTCTTCGCGATGGTGATGTCGTTGATGTCGGCGTCGTAGAGCGTCTTGATGTCCACCGCTTACTCGGCCGCCTTCGCGCGGGAGGACCTCACTGAGCCCGCGATGAGCTCGGCCGACGCGCCCTGTCCGCAGCCGTCCAGTTCGACCCGGTTGGCCTTGAACTCCAAGGCCACATCAGGATCTGTCACGTTCGCCCCCCGGCGGTTGGTTCGCACCCGGCTACTGCCCGGCTCGTAGATCATTTGATTACGGACTTTAACGGATCATTGATCGTTTCAGCCCGATGTCGATCGGGTGACGGCCGAACAGTCGGGACGAGGGCAGGAAGGACGAGACTCCCCGACGGTTGGGCGAGAGCTCCGTAAGCGCCTGCGCGAGGGCGGGTCCAGCCCGGGTGCTTCCATCACCCACCTCGGTGAGGGAAACGGCGGCGTGACCGCTTCCCCGCCATGCGGACAACAGCTGTCTCTCGCGCGTACACCGCCGCCCGACCGCCGTACAGGGCACGGCCGTACGCGCGTCGCCGCTGGTCACCGGCCCTCCGCGCCCGGCACGCTCCTGGTCATGACCTCCCTGCACAACCCGAGTTCCACCGCAGCGGCCGCTCCGCTCCGGGAGTTCGCCATGCGGTTCAGCTCCACCCCGCGCGGCGCCCGGCTCGCCCGCCGGCTCGTCTCCCACCGGCTCGACGACTGGGGGTACGGCTACGACTCCCCGCTCAACGACACCCTGAGCCTGATCACCGCCGAACTGGCCGCCAACGCCGTCCGCCACGGCCGCGTCCCCGGACGGGACTTCGCCGTCCGGCTCGCCGAACACCCCGACGTGCTGCGCGTCGAGGTGTCCGACACCCTCACCGAGCGGACGCCCCCGGCCGTTCTCCGCACTCCGGCGGACGACGCCGAGTCCGGTCGCGGCCTGCTCCTCGTCGCCGCCCTCGCCGACCGCTGGGGCACCTCCCCGCGTCCGACGGCCCCGGGCAAGACAGTCTGGGCGGAGTGCCTGCGCTGAGCCTTCACGCGGCGGGCAACTGTCCGTCCCATGGTCACCTTTGGGCAACCGACCGCCGGGAACGGGCTCCGACAGGTCGGTGCCGCACTATACGGTGTGATCCAGTGATCCACGCTCCGTGAAAGCGCACGTCGAAGGAGTCCGCCGTGAGGCCCACCCTGGCCGCCGCGCAGCTGCGCGGCAGTCTGACGCAGTACCTCACGACGACGTACGCACTCGCGGACGAGGACACCCGCGGCGCACTGGAACGCTTCCTCGGCCACCCGGAGACGGGCATCTTCCGCGGGCCCTACCTGCGGATCAGGACGCCGTTCCACCTCGCGGACGAGGGCTGGCAGCGGCACCTGGAGTGGCAGCCCGGATTCCCGCCGTACCGGCACCAGGCCAAGGCCTGGGAGCGGTTGAGCACCCTGCGCGGCCCGGCCCGGCCGACACTGGTGACGACGGGAACCGGCTCGGGGAAGACCGAGTCGTTCCTCGTCCCCGTCCTCGACCACTGCCGGCGGGAGAAGGCGCGCGGTCGGCGAGGGGTGAAGGCCGTCCTGCTGTACCCGATGAACGCGCTGGCGACGGACCAGGCAGGGCGCATCGGGGACTACCTGGCGCAGCCGGAGCTGGCGGAGGTCACGGCCGGGCTCTACATCGGTGACCGCCCGGACACTGACTTCCGGCGGGTGATGACGCGCCGTGAGGAGATGCGGGTCTCGCCGCCGGACGTGCTGATCACCAACTACAAGATGCTCGACCTGCTCCTGCAGCGCGGCGAGGACCGCCCCCTGTGGGAGGGCGCCGAGATCACCCACGTGGTCCTGGACGAGTTCCACACCTACGACGGGGCGCAGGGCACAGACGTCGCCATGCTGCTGCGGCGCCTGGCCGCTGTCGTCGGAGCCACCCGCCCGGGCCGCCCGCTCGGGTCGATCTGCCCGGTGGCGACCTCGGCCACCCTCGGTGAAGGTCGCCCCGGCGCGCAGGCCGGCGGCATCCTGGACGTCGCTGCCCAGGTGTTCGGGATGCCCTTCACGCCGGACACCCTGATCGGCGAGGAGCGGATGACCGCCGAGGAGTTCACCGGAGCGGTGGACTACGAGCTTCCCGAGCCTCCGACCCCGCAGGAGGTCATCACGGCCTCGGGTGGTCCGGGCGTGGAGTCGAATCCCAAGCTGCTGGACCTGAACGGCCTCGCCACCCGCATGCTGGGGCGCGCCGGCCTCGACGCCTTCCAGGTCGGCCGCATGCTCCGGCGCCACGACTTCACTCACGGGGTCCTGACCCTGCTCGACGGCGAACCGCTCGACGAGTGGGGTCTGCGGGACCGCTTGGCGCGCTTCGGCTACGCGTGGGGCCGTACCGCGCGGGAGAACCCCCGGCTCGTCCTGCAGGCGCTCTCCCGTTTCGTCGCCCTGCTGTCCGCGGCACGGGACCCGGATTCCGACGAGCGCCGACCGCGCCCGCTGTTGCACGTGGAGGCCCACCTGTGGGTCCGGCCGGTGACCAGGGTGCTGCGCGGCCTCGGCGCCTCACCGGAGTTCCGCTGGTACGAGGACGACCGGGCCGCCGCCCGGCGGGTCGCGGCCGCCGCCCTCCCGGTGGACAGTGAGGACGGCGACTCCTCGTCCGGCGGCTGGCCGTCGAGCGGATCACAGCGGCCCGCGGCGCTTCCCGGCGCGGACACCGCGGTTCGCCCGGCGCAGGTGCACCTTCCGGCCGTCTACTGCCGCAACTGCGGGCGCTCCGGCTGGGCCGCGCTCTCCCCGGAGGCCGATCCGCATCAGCTCGTGATGGCCCACGACAAGATCTGGCGGGCGGGCCTCGGGCGGGACAAGCGGCGCATCCGCTACTTCATCTCCGCCACCCGCTCGGAGAAGCAGGAGGCGCTCGCCGCCCTCACCGGCTCCCGGCCGGCGAGCGGCGGAGTCGACCCGCTCTCCGTCGTCGTGCTCGACGGGTCGCAGGGCACTTACCGCATGCCGGTCGCCGCCGACGAGGGCGACCTGCTGGACGCCTGGTTCGCGCTGGCGATCCTGGACAAGAAGACCGCCGACAAGGCGGCCACGGACGACCGCTGCCCCGCGTGCAACACCGACAACGGCATCCGCTTCCTCGGTACGGCCCTGGCCGCGCTCGCCTCGGCGACCGTCACCCAGCTGTTCACCGGTGGCGACATCGCCCTCGTCCCCGAAGAGCGCAAGACACTGGTCTTCAACGACTCCACCCAGGACGCGGCGCACCGGGCCGGGTACATCGCCAATGCCTCCTACAAGTTCTCCCTCCGGTCGCTGCTGGCGCACAACCTGGAGGACTCCGGCGCACCACTCCCGCTCAATGACCTGATCGGCAACGTCCTGGACTCGGTGGACGACCCCGGCACGCTGGCCGCGGTCGTCCCACCGGACCTGCACGACGAGGCCGGCGTGGACCGGCTGCTGTCCGGCCGCGGCACCGGCGACGCACGCACCTGGAAGCTGATCGGCGAGCGCCTGGCGTTCGCCACCGTCATGGAGTTCGGCCTGCGCTCAAGGCTGGGGCGCACCCTGGAGCTCACCAGGACAGCCGCCGCCGAAGTCGTCCTGGAGGATCCCGAACGCGTCGCCGCTCTCGCGCGCGATCTGCACCTCGCCCTGCCAGGGCAGTTGGTCGCCGCGGAGTCGATGCCGACCTCCGAGCGCTACGTCGCCTACGTACGCGGCCTGCTGGAACGCCTACGACAGCGTGGTGGGGTGCGGCACCGCTGGCTGGAGCCGTGGATGAAGGACGCGGGCGTCGCCCGGTTCAAGATCTGGGGCGGCCGCCCCGACGGCATGCCGGCCTTCCCCGACGGAATGGCACCGCCACGATTCCTGCTCGACGGGCAGAAGGACAAGTCCCCCTTCGACACGGTGTCGGGCCGCGGCGGCTGGTACCAGGACTGGACCCGGCGGTGTCTCGGGCTGGACTCCGCCGGTGCCACCGAGTACCTGCGCCGGCTGCTTCCCGCGCTCGCCGACGAGCGGGTCCTGGCCGTCCGCACGGCCCAGGACCGCACCACGCGCGTCTACGGGCTTCAGCCGGGCCACATCGAAGTCCGGCTGCTCGGCGACTCGATCGTCAACAAGGCCTTCGTCAGCTGTGAAGACTGCGGCTGGCAGCAGGTCGTGCCACCCGAGCGGCGCACCCGCTGGTACGGGCACCCGTGCCCGCGTTACCGCTGCAAGGGAATCCTGACTCCGCCGCAGTACGGCGCCTCCCGCACCGGTGGCACCACGTCCGGCTTCGGCGGCGTCCAGGAGCGCGACTACACCGACGACTACTACCGGCGTCTCTACCTGACCGGCGGCACCTTCCGCGTGGTCACCGCCGAACACACCGGCATGCTCACCCGCCCCGAGCGGGAGCGGGTCGAGCGGTCGTTCCGGTCCGGTACGCACTACACCGACCCCAACGTGCTGTCCTGCACGCCGACTCTCGAACTCGGCATCGACATCGGTGACCTGTCCGCCGTCCTGCTCGGCTCGCTGCCCGACGGACCGGCGAACTACGTCCAACGGGCCGGTCGCGCCGGCCGGAAGACCGGCAACGCCCTCGTCGTCGCCTTCGGCGGCCGCAGGGCCCGCGACCTGTACTACCTCGACGATCCGCGCGAGATGATCGCCGGCGACATCGTGCCGCCGGGTTGCTACCTGTCGGCCGTCGAGATCCTCCGTCGCCAGTACACGGCACGGCTGCTCGACCTGGCCGCCGCCGGCCGGCTGACCACGGCCGACGGCGAACAACTGCAGCCCGTGCCCAGGCTGGTGTCGGCACTGTTCGGCACCACCGGCTGGTGCCAGGACCTGGCCGACGCGGCGCTCACCCACGGAAAGACCCTGGTGGAGGAGTTCCTGGCGCTCTTCCCGAGCGGCGCCGGCCCGGACGACGACGCCGGTGTGTCCGGCCATGCTGCCGACGAATTGCGTTCCTACGCCACCGGCGGCATCGCGCGCTGCCTGCAGGAGGCCGAGGAAGCGTGGGTCCTTCGCCGCGAGGAACTGAAACGACGCCTCGCGGCCATCAACAAGGCCGTCGACGCCCTCGTCACGACCGACCCGGAACAGGACCGCGAACGACGCGAGCTGCGCGCCGAACTGCGCAGCACCGCCGACCTCCTGGGCGCGCTGAACCGGGCAAGCGCCCACGGCACGCTGGTCGAGCTCGGCCTGCTGCCGAACTACAGCCTCGCCGACACGACCACCAAGCTCGAAGCCACCCTCTACTGGCGGGAGGACCCGTCCGAGGCGGACGGAGCCACCTCGGGCCCGGGAGGCTCGGCGGGCGAGACTCCCCGGGTCTACCGCAGCGAGGTCCGCAGCTACGACCGCTCCCGTCGGCTCGCCCTCACCGAACTCGCACCCGGCAGCAGCTTCTACGTCAACGGCTACCGGCACGTGGTGCGGGCCCTGGACATCGGCAGCCCCGAGCGACGAGCCTGGTCCGTCTGGCGGCTCTGCCCGTCCTGCGGGTTCATCCGCACCGAGAACGCACTCACCGACACCGCGCCGTGCCCGCGCTGCGGCGGTCGTGCGATCGCCGACGCCGGGTGCGTCCAGTACGTGCTCCAGCCACGGCAGGTGGTGGCCCGCGACAAGCGGGACGACGCCCGGGTCCGCGACGACAAGGACGAACGGGAGCGTCGACGCTACTCGGTCCTCACCTCCGTCGACATCGACCCGGCCCAGATCGCCCCCGGTTCATGGCGCCACGACAAGGCGACCTTCGGGGTGGACTTCGCCCGCCGTGCAGTCGTGAGAACGCTCAACCTGGGCGTCGACCGCCAGGACGGCAGCAGCACCGTACCCGTCGCCGGCGAGGACGTCCGTCTCAACCCGTTCTTCGTGTGCACGAGTTGCGGAGGCGCGACGGCCGACGGCCGCCCCGTCGTCGACGCTCCGGCCGACGCCCTCACCCAGTCGCTCAGCGCTCCCTCCAAAGCCGGTGCTCATCACCTGCTCTGGTGCCCACGCCGAAGGACGCAGCAGCCCGCCGGATCCGGCCGGGCCGAGCCGCAGGACGTGCCCCTGCTGCTCGCCCATGAGTTGACCACCGAGGCCGTGCGGATCCTGCTGCCCGCCTCCGTGGCACGTGCGAAGGAGCGCTTGGCGTCCTTCACCGCGGCCCTGTTCGTCGGCATAGCCGCGCGCTACGGCGGCGATCCGGACCACATCGACATCGCGGCCGCCTCCATGCCCGACGGCAGCGACTCCGACTGGCCCCAACGCTTCCTGGTCGTCTACGACCGCCTTCCGGGCGGTACCGGTTACCTGCACCGGCTGGCCTCGGCGGAAGGCTTCAAGGAGGTTCTGCTGCGGGCACGCGACGTCATCGAGAGCTGCCCCTGCCGGGAGAAGGGGCAGGACGGCTGCCACCGCTGCCTGCTGCGGCGCGTACCGGCCACGGACTACGACAAGGTCAGTCGCAGCGAGGTCCGTCAGATGCTCGACGACCTCCTCGGTGCGGACGGGGAGCGCTGGGTCATTTCGCCGGTCACCAGCACGCGGCAGATCTCGCTGGAGCAGCAGGCCGAGAGCGATCTCGAAATCATGTTCGTCGACACCCTCAGGGACTGGGCCCGGTTGCCGGAGTCACGCGCGAGCGCGGACGCCTACACGACCTCCGCGGGGACGTACTCCCTGGAACTCCGTCTGACCGGCAACGACGGCTCCACCCTGAGTTGGCGGGTCTCCCAGCAGAGGGCTCTGGACGGCACCCGCCCGGATGTGCTCTTCGAGCGTCTCGACGCCCCCGGCCCGCGCCTCGCGGTCTACCTCGACGGCTACGAGTACCACGCCGGCCCGCGGCACAACCGGTTGTCGGACGACGCCGTGAAGCGCGCTCGGCTCCGGGCGGACGGCCTGCGCGTCTTCCAGCTCACCTACTTCGACGTCAAGGACTGGCGCCGCGTCGTCACCGACAACGGCCACACCCGCGGCGGGCCGAACGCCCCGGTCTGGCGGCCCTACGGGGCCGGCGGCGACGGGGAGGAGAAGGCACGGAAGTACTACGCCAACGTCCGGGGCAGCCTGCCGGGCGAACTCTCCGAGGCCGTCTGGGTCAACCCGGCCCACCTACTGCTCGCCTACCTCCACTCGCCTGATGCCGCCCAGTGGCAGTGGCGGGCGGAGGCCGCCGTGGCGGGGCTGACCGGCATCACGGGAACACGCGCCGCCGCACTGGCGGTCGACGCCGTCGGGCCGCAAGTGCTGGCGGCCCTGGGCGGCGGAGCACCCACCGGTCCCCGAGGACCGGTGCAGATCATCACCGCTCTGGACGGCTCCGGCCTCCGGTTGGTCCTGGCGGCCGACGGGCGCCGCAGGCCACCGGTCTGGAGCGCGCTCGCCGTCCTCGACGACGGCGAGCTCGTCCACCATGACGAGACGTCACACAAGAAGCGCTGGCGTTCCTGGCTGTTCTGGACCAACCTGCTGCAGTTCCTGGAGCACGGCGGCGGCGACAGCGTCCAGCTGACGACGAGCCTCCTCGACGGCTTCTCCGCCGAGGCCCTGGCGGCGAGCGGCGGCGAGGGATGGTTGGCATCGACCCGGCAGAGCCCGGCGGAGCAAGCACAGGGCCCGAAGGACGTCCCCGAAGGTCCGCGTCCTGAGCGACCGGCTCCCGAGGCACCTCAAGTCGGCCCGGAGCTCGCTCCCGAGACAACGGTTCCTGCCCCGACCACCGGTACCGATGCGGAATGGCCCCGGGTCCTCAAGTACCTCGACTCGGACGAGGCCGGCCTTGCCGAGCTGGCGCATCTCCTCGCCGAGGCCGGCGTACCGGCCCCGAAGGACGGATTCGAGCTCGACAGCAACGGTTGGCAGGCCGAACTCGCCTGGCCGGAAGAGCGGATCGGCGTCGTCCTCGCTCCGCGCACCGCCGACGGGGAGCCGGACTACGAAGCCCAGGACCGTGACAAGGCCTTCCGCGCCGCCGGTTGGGACGTTCGCCCGGCCATGGGCTGGGACGCCCGGGCACTCGCTGAGCGGCTGGGCACACGGAGCAGCGCCCGAGCCACACCGCAACACCGACGAAACGGCACGAGCATCGACGGAGAGTCAGAGCGATGAAGACCCAGGGAATCACCCTCCGCCTGCTGGACAAGGCGGACAAGGAGATCCTCAAACTCCCCCGCTCGGTCAAGGGCGCCCTCTACGACTTCCAACACAAGTTCAAGGCGAACCCCCACGCGACCGGCCTCAAGCTCCAGCAGCTCAAGGGTGACAGCAGGCTCTGGTCCGCCCGGGTCAACGACGACCACCGCGCCCTGCTGCTGCGCCTGGCCGACGACGACTGGCTGATCGTCGCGGTCAAGCACCGCAAGGACGTCTACGAGAACCTCGACCGACTCGCCTACGGAATCAACCACATCACCGGTGGTATCGAGTACGTCGACCTCCAGGTGGTGGAGGAAAGCATCCTTCGCGGCCGGGCCCCGGCCCCGGCCCGGCCCCGAGCAGCTCCCGCCGCGGTCGAACCGGCCGTGCCCCACGGGCTCTTCACGGACTGGTCCGACGAGCAGCTCAGCGACCTGGGGGTCGCCGCGCCGCTCCTTCCTGTCATCCGCACGCTCACCACCGAGGACCAGCTACTCGGTCTCGTCGAATACGCCCCGCAGCTCACCGGGGAAGTACTCCTGGCCATCGTCGACGGCAAGGACTTCGACAGCATCCTCGACCAGGTCACGACTCCGGTTGCGGCGCCTGACCCCGTCGACACTGAGGACTTCCAGGCCGCCGTCGAACGGCCGGCCACCATGGTCACCACCTCCGACGCGGCTCTGGAGGAAGTCCTGAAGGGCGGCGACTTCGGGCGGTGGAAGGTCTTCCTCCACCCGACCCAGTCCAAGTTGGTGGAACGCACCTACTCGGGGCCCGCCCGCGTGAGTGGCGGTCCTGGGACAGGCAAGACGATCGTCGCTCTCCACCGGGTCAAGTACCTGGTCGACCGGCTGCCCCCGGGGCACACCAAGCCCGTGCTCCTCACCACCTACAACAAGAACCTCGCCGCGGACCTGCGTTCGCGTCTCCTCGAACTCGGCGGGGAGGGGCTACTGGCCAGGGTGGACATCAGCCACGTCGACCAACTCGCTCTCCGGATCGTCCGGGAGGCCGAACCTGGCAACTCCAAGCAGACGATCGACGACAACCAGGCCGTGCGGGAGTGGCAAGCACTTCTGGACGAGCTCGGTGAGACCGCGTGGGACGCCGAGTTCCTCCACGAGGAGTGGACGCAGGTGATCCTCGGGCAGGTGATCGGGTCACGCGCGGACTACTTCAGGGCCCGCCGGGCCGGCCGCGGCAACATCGGTCGTGCCGAACGCGCCGAAATCTGGCAGCTCGCCGAGCGCTTCACCCAGCGGCTGGACCGCTCTCGACGACAGACCTGGGACCAGGTGACCGAGCGGGCGGCGCGTCTGGAGGTGGAGCGCGAACGGCGGATCGCGGCGATCGAGGCTCATCGCGACGACGTCGGCGGTCTGGACAACATCCACCTCCAGGACGGTTCCGCGGGCTGGCTGCGGTACCGGTACCGACACATCGTGGTCGACGAGGCGCAGGACCTGCGTCCGGCTCACTGGAAGATGCTCCGGGCGATGGTCCCGAGCGGTCAGGACGACATCTTCCTGGTCGGTGACACCCACCAGCGCATCTACCGAAACCAAGTGACCCTCGGAAGTCTGGGCGTCCACATCCGAGGCCGCTCGTCGAAGCTCACTCTCAGCTACCGCACCACCCGCCAGATTCTGCGCTCTGCGCTGGACGTACTCACAGGGGAGTCATTCGACGATCTCGACGGTAGTGAGGAGACCTTGGCCGGTTTCCGGTCCGTCCTCAACGGTGCCGCTCCCCGGCTGCACCCCTACACAGACTGGAACTCGGAGCGCGTGGGCATCGCCAAACACATCGCGGCCTGGGGCGCCCGCCCGGACGAGCGGATCCCCCTCGAACAGATCGCAGTCTGCGTCCCCACCAATCAAATGGCGGGAGAGGTCGCCTACACCCTGGCGCAGCACGGAATTCCCGCAGTGGAAATCGGCCCCGACGGCCCCAGGAACGACAGCGGGGTGCACATCGGCACGATGTTCAGGTTCAAGGGCCTGGAGTACCAGCGGATGGTCATCGCCGGGGTACGCGACGGATTGGTGCCGCGCGACAACGTGAACCGCCTGAAGGGCACCGACCTCGCCCGGTACCGTCGGGAGATGCAGCGAGCCCGCTCACTGCTCTTCGTCGCCGTCACTCGCGCCAGGGACAGCGTCGACATCTTCTGGCACGGCGAGCCGAGCCCCTTCCTGAAGCCCGTTCTCACGCCCTGAGCCACCTCACGACGCCAAGCCGGTTGGCGGCCCCGGCCTCGGGGCCGCCAACTGCTCCCCAGCCCGTCCGGCCGCAGAGCGCGAAACTGGCAAGCTGCTCTGTCCACCTGCGTGGCGGACGCAGCGCAAGCATTCGCCTGGCTCATCAACCGGCGCCTCAGCGCTCCCGACCCCGGGCCTTCAGCGGTAGGGCGGGCAGCTCCGGCGCCGCCAGCCGGTCGCCCGCGTAGCCGTGGACCTCGCCAAAGCGGTCGCCCGTCATCCAGTCGGCACGCGCCCGGGCGATGTCCTCCGTCGAGCGGCCGATGAAGTTCCACCACATGACGATCTTCTCGTCGAAGGGTTCCCCGCCGAGAAGGAGGACGGCGGCGTCGGTGTGGGCGTGGAGCGGGAGGTGGGGGCGGCCGCAGCCGAGGTAGAGCATGGAGCCGGGTTCGACGGGGACGCCGTCGACGTCGACGCGGCCGGACATGGCGAGGACGGCGTACTCGAAGTCGGGGACGAGGGGGAGCCGGAGGTCCGTGCCCTCGGTGAGGGCGAGGTCGGCGCCGACGAGGGGGGTGTGGGTGGTGCCGGGCGAGGCGGCGGTGTCGAGGGTGCCGAGGATGACGGTGGCGCGCAGGCCCGGGGCGGTGACGACGGGCAGGTCGGGGTGGTGCTCGAAGGTGGGGGCGGTGTGCCGGTGGGCGTCCGGGAGGGCGACCCAGAGCTGGGCGCCGTGCAGGTGGCGGGCGTGCGGCCGCGGGGACTCCTCGGAGTGGGAGATCGCCCGGCCGGAGGTCATCAGGCCCAGTTCGTACGGCCGGACGGTCTGCAGGCTGCCGAGGCTGTCGCGGTGCAGCACCTCGCCCTCGTGGAGCCAGCTGACCGTCTGCAGGCCCATGTGCGGGTGCGGCGGGACCTGCATGCCGGGCTCGCCGGCGATGTCATCCGGGCCGTAGTGGTCGACGAAGCACCAGGCGCCGACCATCCGCCGGCCGAGGTTGGGGAGCAGGCGGCGGACCACCGTGCTTCCACCGAGCTGAAATTGACGGGGCGTCAGTAGATCCTGAACCGGGCCGCTACTGGCCTCGCGGCCGCAGGCGGTCGGGGTGGGCTTGAGGTCGAGGTTGCTCATCGCGGTTTCCACCACCGTACGAGGAAGGCCGGGCGGAGAGGGGTTCGTCGTCACCGATCATCCGTCACGGTCCGACGTTCCTCCACCCGCGCCCGGCCATCCGGCGGTCGGCGACTCGGCGACTCGGCGACCGCCGTGAGGCTGCGGCGGCTCAGTGCCGGCAGGCCCACCAGGCGTCCGCCGAGGCCTTGCCGGCGAGGTCCCGCAGGCTGCGGACCGCCTTCGCGGGGTCCTCCGCCCCGTACACCGCAGAGCCGGCCACGAACACGTCCGCGCCCGCCTCGGCGCAGCGCTCGATGGTGCCGGCGGCGACGCCGCCGTCCACCTGCAGCCACAGCTCCAGGTCGTGCTTGGCGATCAGCTCCCGGGTGCGGCGGATCTTCGGCAGCATGATGTCCAGGAACGCCTGGCCGCCGAAGCCGGGCTCGACGGTCATGATCAGCACCATGTCGAGCTCGGGGAGCAGGTCCTCGTACGGCTCGATCGGCGTGCCCGGCTTGAGCGCCATCGACGCCCGGGCGCCCTTGGCGCGGATCTCGCGGGCGAGCCGGACGGGCGCGGCGGCGGCCTCGACGTGGAAGGTGACGGAGCCGGCGCCCGCCTCGACGTACTGGGGGGCCCAGCGGTCCGGGTCCTCGATCATCAGGTGGCAGTCGAGCGGGATGTCGGTGGCGCGGGCGAGCGACTCGACGATCGGGACGCCCAGGGTCAGGTTGGGCACGAAGTGGTTGTCCATGACGTCCACGTGCAGCCAGTCGGAACCCCGGACGGCCTCGGCCTCGTCGGCGAGCCGGGCGAAGTCCGCGGACAGGATGCTGGGGTTGATCTGGGCCATGACCGACTACCTTCACATGAGGGCTGGGGCGCCCCGGCAGCGGGCGCCTTGGCTCATCATCTCGCGCCGCACGACCGCCGACCGCCTACCGGCGCCTGCGCGTGACCGTCATCACACCCCGCCGGGGATTACCGGGGGCGCCGCTGTGGTCATCAGCCATGGAAGCGGTCCACTCACCCGCCGCAGCGGTCCGAGGCACGGGCCGCCGCGGCGTCCGCCGGGCCGTCCCGACCAGCCGAGCTCCCGCTTCCACCCCGGAGCTCCGTCCGAGGAAGGTCTTCCGATGGCCGATCTCGTCCACCCCGCCCGCGCACTGTGGTGGCTCTTCGAGCCGGTGCACGCCGTCACCTACTTCCTGCCCGAGGGGCGCGCCGCCTTCGAGGAGGCCGGTCTGCACGGCCGCCTGCACAGCTACTTCGCGAGCCGCTCGGCCCCGCTCGGCGCGGTGGACGCGACGCCCGTGGTCGCCGCGTTCTTCAACTTCTCCCCGGCGATGGTCGAGCGCGCGCTGCCGGAGGTGTGGACGCACGCGAGCCCGGAGGAGGCGCTGGTCGCCCGGCTGAAGGGCTCGGCGGCGACGCTGGCCCGGCTGCTGGAGCACGTGAACCCGGAGCAGGTCGAGCTGGTCGCGGAGACCCTGGAGCAGGTCGCGTCCCGGCTGGACTGCGCGGGCCGGGTACTGGCCGCCGCCAACACCGCGCTCCCCCGGCCGACCGGCCTGTATGAGCGGCTCTGGCAGGCCGCCACCGTGATGCGCGAGCACCGCGGGGACGGCCACGTGGCCGCGCTGGTGGCGGCCGGGCTGGACGGCTGCGAGGCGCTGGTGATCCGCTGCGCGATGGACATGCGGCGCGAGATGATCCAGCCGCTGCGCGGATGGACGGACGCCGAGTGGGAGGCGGCCGCGGAGCGCCTGGTCGAGCGCGGCTGGCTGACCGCCGCGGGCACGGTCACCGAACTCGGCCGGATCCGCCACCAGGCCGTCGAGGCCGCCACCGACCTGGCCGCCACCCGGGTGTGGGAGGACTACCCGCGCGCCGAACTCGACCGGCTGGCGGCGGCCTTGAAACCGATATCGGCACTGTGTCGCAGCGAACTTCCGGTCAACCCGGCGGGGCTGCCCGACAACCCGTAGGCCGCCCGCTGCTCCGCTACTCCCCTGCTCCGCTACTCGCCTGCTCCCCTACTCCCTGCTCCGCTACTCCCCCGGCGGGCCGAGCACGATCCCCCGCCCGGCGTAGAACGCCCCGAACGACCGCCACGGCACGCGCGCGAAGGCCTGCGACTCCCCCGGGAAACCGGACGGGTTGTGGATCAGCAGCGCCGTGTCCGTGGCGCCCACCGCCAGCACCAGGTGGCCGCCGCGCCGTACCGGCTCCGGACCGCCCGGCTCCCGGATCGACGGGTGCACCGACACCATCACCAGCCGTCCGCGGGCCACCTCGGCCGACACCTCCTCGGGCGTCAACTCCCGGGCGTGCGCCGCGAGTCCCCACCGCCGCCGGACGTAGTCGGCGAACGGCAGGTGGATCAGACCGCGCAGGCTCTCACCGTCCCGCACGTAGGCGCCCGCCGCCACGCACTCGCCCGCGAGCGCCATCGCCGTCGGTGTCACGCCCCACCAGTGCTCCAGCGCCATCCGCAGGCAGGCCACCCCGCACAGCCGCCACGACCACCACGCGTACTCCGTCGGGCCGGCCGCCCCGGACTGCCCCCAGCGCGGGTCCGCAGACGCGTCCAACCGCCCGTCGACGATCTCCCGCACCAGCTCCGGGGACTCCCACTGCGCCCGGTACGGCACCTCGTGCACCACCCGCGCCGGCCGCGCGGCGCTGCCCTGATCCACCATCCCCCGACGCTCTCACGCCGGGCGGCCGGACAACTCACGACACTCCCTGAGTATCCGTACTCAGGCGGCCGACCTGCGGCTTTCCGTACCGTGATCACGCGGTGGACAAGGACGGTCGAGGACGTGGGAGCAACGGTGAAGCAGTTCTTCCTGGGGGTACTGGCCCTACTGGCGACGGGCGCGACGATTCTCCTGGCGCCATGGGTCTACCTGGCGGTCGCCATGGGGCCGGACTCGCCCGATTCACCCGTCTCGCCGGCCACCACCACCTACGCGCCCGTCGCGCCGTCTCCGACGGCCGTGTCCCCGAGCCGCTTCCCGGCGCCGGCGGAGTCTCCCGCCCCGCCGGTCTCGCTCGACCGGTAGGCCAGCCGCTGCGCCGCGTGCCGTCCGCGCTCCTCCACCGGGAGCGCACCGGTGGCGCCGGCCAGGCCGAACGGCGGCATGTCGAAGTAGATCGACTCGTACCCGCCCTCCGGCACGATGTACGTCTCGTGCCAGAGCCCGACGTGCCCGCGGGCCTTGCCCTCCCGCAGCTTGCGGTTGGCGATGCCCCACACGGTGTGGTGGAAGCCGTCCGGCGCGCTCGCGTAGCCGTACAGCCTCTCCTTCGACTCCCAGTACTGGACGACGTAGTAGGTGCGCGGCGAGGCGGTGAGCAGGATGCGGCCGAGAAGACCGCGCTCGGCGCCACGCTCGGAGCCGCGGCGCAGCTCGTACAGCATCCGGAACATCGCGAACATCACCGGGCCCCAGTGGTGCACGGCCCAGAACCGGTTGATCCGCATGCCGATGAGCAGCACCACGGTGTCGCCGGTGGCGGCGGCGGTGGTGTAGCCCCGCAGCGGCTTGGCGAACACCGAGCGGACGAACGGCGAACCCGTCCCTCCCGCACGTGATCCCGGACCCGTGGACATCCCGGCCTCCCCGCGCCGAACCCGCACCCCATGTAAGCGGTGATTACATCAGCGCACGATGACCCGGTCAAGGCTCGCAACCGCCACAATTCGGCTACTGCGCAGGTCGGTTGGCGATCCCCTGACCGAAGGTGTCCAGCACCTGCGCGGCCAGCTCCTCCGCCTTCTCGGTCGGCAGGTAGCCGTCCACGATCATCTGCGCCAGCCCGTACACCAGCGCCTGCCCGGCCAGCCCGACCAGCGCCGGATCCCCGGGACGCAACCGGCCCGCCTCCTGGTCCGCGGCGACCACATCCATCAACGCCCGGTCGATCCCGTCCAGTTGCTCCCGCAGCTCCGGCTCCCGCGAGGCCGCGAACACCCGCGAGCGCACCAGCTCGAACCGCCGCGGATGACGCACCGCGTACCGGACGAACCCCAGGCCGACCGCCCGCATCACCGACCCCCCGTCCGGCCCCCCGTCCGACCCGGCGGCCGCCACCTGCGCCTCCTGCCAGCGCACGAAGTCCGCCAGCACCCGGTCCGCCAACGCGGTCAACAGCGCCTGCCGGTCGGCGAAGTGCCGGAACGGCGCCCCCGCCGACACCCCCGCCCGCCGCGCCACCTCCCGCACACTCACCTTCTCCTGGCCCTGCTCGTCCAACACCTCGAACGCCGCCGCCACCAACGCCTCCGGCAACGCCCCGTGGTGGTACGCCCCCCGCTCCCCGACCCGTTCCCTCGTCTCCCTCATACCAGCCTTGCTACCACAGCCGGCCGGGCCCGGGGTCGACGTCCCGCGCCCAGCCGGCGGCGGCGGCACCGAACCACCCGGGCAGGTGGCCGAGCAGGTCCCGCGAATCCCCGCCGGCCGGACGATCCCCGCAATGTCCGGCCCCCGGCCGCGCGACCGGGGTCGGTCGCGCGGCCGGGGCCGGCCGGGGGCGGGTGGCCTACCAGGCGTAGTCCTCCGGGGCGGGCTGGTGGCCCGGGAAGAGTTCGTCGAGGCGGTCGAGAGTCTTCCGGTCGAGTTCGAGGTCGAGGGCGGCGAGGGCGGCGTCGAGGTGGGCGGGAGTGCGGGGGCCGATGATGGGGGCGGTGACGGCGGGGCGGGAGAGGAGCCAGGCGAGGGCGAGGTCGGCGGGGTCGGTGCCGAGTTCGTCGGCGAAGTCCTCGTAGGCCTGGATGCGGTCGCGGTGCTTGGCGAGGAGTTCGTTCGCGTAGCCCATGCCGCTGCGGCCGCGGGTGCCCTCGCGTTCCTTGCGCAGGACGCCGCCGAGCAGGCCGCTGCGCAGCGGCGACCACGGGATGAGCCCGAGGCCGTAGTGCTGGAGGGCGGGGATGACCTCGAGCTCGATCGCGCGGTCGAGCAGGTTGTAGAGGGACTGCTCGCTGACCAGGCCGAGGAAGTGGCGGGAGCGGGCGGCCTCCTGGGCCTGGGCGATGTGCCAGCCGGCGAAGTTGCTGGAGCCGACGTAGATGATCTTGCCTTGGGCGACCAGGATCTCCATCGCCTGCCAGATCTCTTCCCAGGGCGTGGCCCGGTCGATGTGGTGCATCTGGTAGAGGTCGATGTGGTCGGTCTGCAGGCGGCGCAGGCTGGCCTCGACGGCCTTGCGGATGGCGAGCGCGGAGAGCTTGCCGCCGTTGGGCCAGTCACTCATGTCGGCGTAGGCCTTGGTGGCGAGGACGGTGCGCTCGCGGCGGCCGCCGCCCTGGGCGAACCAGCGGCCGATGATCTCCTCGGTGCGACCCTTGAGGTTGCCCTCGCTGTCGCGGCCGTAGCTGTTGGCGGTGTCGAAGAAGTTGATGCCGCGGTCGTGGGCGGTGTCCATGAGACGGTGGGCGTCGGCCTCTTCGGTGTGCGGGCCGAAGTTCATGGTGCCGAGGCAGAGGCGGGAGACGGTCAGGCCGGTGCGGCCGAGGTGGGTGTACTCCATGGCGCCCCACCCAAGACCACACCGACCCCCCTGTCCAGCACATTTCGCGGGCGCGCCGGAACCCCTGGTCACCGCCCGTGCGTGGCGAACTTCCGTACGGCGAGCGGCATGCAGAACGCGAGCAGCACGGCGCTCCAGAGCAGCGCGGCGAGCGTGGCATGCTGCGCCGGCCAGGCGGATCCGGGTGCCGAGGGGTTGCCGAAGAGCTCCCGGCAGGCCTGGACGACGGAGCTGATCGGGTTCCAGTCGGCGACGAAGCGCAGCCAGCCGGGCATGCCGACGGTCGGCACGTAGGCGTTGGTGATCATCGCCACCGGGAAGACCACGACGGAGAGTTGGCCGGCCGCCTCCTCCTTGCCGACGGTCAGGCCGAGCAGGGTGCCGACCCACGTCATCACGAACCGGAAGAGCAGCAGCAGTGCGAACGCCCCCGCGGTGTCGGCGAGTCCGTGCCGGGCCCGCCAGCCGGTGGCGAGCCCGACCAGTGCCAGCAGCGCCAGGACGACCGCGCTGACCAGCAGGTCGGCGAGGGTCTGTCCGAGCAGCAGACCGGTACGGGAGACCGGCATGGAGCGCAGCCGGTCGGTGACGCCGCGCCCGACGTCGCGGGCGGCGCCGACCATCGTGGGCATGATGCCGTTGGTGGCGACCATGGCGAACAGCCCGGGCATCAGGAACTCCCGGTAGTCGCCGCCGCCCGGCACCCGCATGGCGCTGCCGAAGACGTACCCGAAGACCACCACCATGATCACCGGGACGCCCAGCGAGGCGGCCAACAGGCCGGGTGAGTGGCGGTAGTTGAGCAGGATGCGAAGCATCGACGTCCAGGTGTCGGAGACCAGCCGGCCGACGGTGGACGGTCGCGGGGCCGCGTACACGACGGTGGCCATCAGGCGGCCCTCCCGGCCTCGGTGGGCCCTCCGACCTCAGCGGGCTCGGCGGACGCCCCGGCCTCGGCGGGGGCCCCGGCCTCGGCGGGGGCCCCGCCCGACCGGCCGGTCAGCGCCAGGAAGACGTCGTCCAGCGACGGAGTCCGCACCGCGACGTCCTGCGCGACGACCCCCGCCCCGTCCAACTCCCGCACCAGCGAGGGCAACAGGACGGACACGCCGGGGGCCGTCAGCACCGTGACGGTCCGCTCGGCGACATCCACCTGCGCGTCGCCGCCCGTCATCGCGGACAACACCACGGCGGTGGAGGCGAGCTGACCGGGGGTGGCCAGGGTGACGGAGACCTGGCTGCCGATCGCCGCCTTGAGCCGGTCCGGTGGGCCGGTGGCGATGGCGGAGCCGTGGTCGACGACGACGATGTCGTCGGCGAGCCGGTCGGCCTCCTCCAGGTACTGGGTGGTGAGCAGGACGGTGGTGCCGCCGTCCGCCAACTCCTTGACGGTGTCCCAGATTTCCTGGCGGCTGCGCGGGTCGAGCCCGGTGGTCGGCTCGTCCAGGAAGAGTACGGGCGGGCTGGTGACCAGGCTGGCGATGAGGTCGAGGCGCCGGCGCATGCCGCCGGAGTAGGTGCGCACCAGCCGGTCGGCGGCCTCGGCGAGGCCGAAGCGGGTCAGCAGTTCGTCGGCGCGCACCCGGGCCCGGCGGGCGCCGAGGCGGTGCAGCCGGCCGAGCAGGTGGAGGTTGTCGCGGCCGGTGATGCCCTCGTCGACGGCGGCGTGCTGCCCGGCGAGGCCGATGGAGCGTCGGACGTCCTCGGCGGCGCGGACGACGTCGTGTCCGGCGACCCGGGCGGTGCCGCGGTCGGGGGCGACCAGGGTGGCGAGGACACGGACGGCAGTGGTCTTGCCGGCGCCGTTGGGGCCGAGGAGGCCGCAGACGGTGCCGGCGGGGACGGTGAGGTCGAGGCCGCGCAGGGCCTGGGTGGCACCGAATTGTTTCGCCACGCCCGCCATCTCGATGGCGGGCCGGGTGGTGTCGGACATGGCTCTGCCCCTTCTCTAGGTACAGCGTACGTAGAAGCGAACGCGGACACAATCGTACTACGTACGCCGTACGTATCTAAGGGGTCGATCCGGAAGCGTCTCTAAGATGGGAGAGCGAGGTGATCTTCCAGTGCCGTCCAGCAAGACCCCCACCGGCTCCGAGAGCCGAAAGAGCCCCGACGCTGCGCAGCAGCCGGGCAGGCCCACACCCCCCGAGGCCCCCGAACTGATCTGGCTGCGCCCCGAGCGCACCGGCCGCGGCCCGCGCCCGGCCCACAGTCGCGACTCGATCGCCGCCGCGGCCATCGGGATCGCCGACGCCGAGGGCCTGGACGCGGTCTCCATGCGCCGGGTCGCGGCGGCGCTCGGCGCGGGCACGATGTCGCTCTACAACTACGTGCCGAAGAAGGAGCACCTGCTCGACCTGATGCTCGACGCGGTCACCGGCGAGTACCGGCTGCCGCCCGCGCCGAGCGGCGACGTCCGGGCCGACCTCGCCGACCTCGCCCACCAGCAGCTCGACATCTCCCGCCGCCACCCCTGGCTGCCCGCGCTGCTGCTGGCCCGTCCCAGCCTCGGCCCCAACGCCCTGCGCTACACCGACCACTTCCTGGCCGTCACCGCCCCCACCGGCCTCGGCGGCGGAGCCCGGATGGAGGCGATGGCACTGTTCAACGGGTTCGTCACCCAGTTCGCGCAGTACGAGCAGACGGCGGCTGCGGGCGCCAAGTGGCAGGCAGAGCTGGTCGGTTACCTCAGCCAGGCGGCGATGAGCGGCGATTTCCCGCACCTGGCGCAGGCATTCGCCACCGCCGGCCCGCCCGCCGACCCGGACAGGGCCTTCGACCGCACGCTGGACCGGGTGATCTCCGCCATCCTGACACCCACCGGCGCCACCTGACGGATCGTCAGTTCGCGAAGGCCTCCCGCGGCAGCACCCCGGCCACCCGCCCGTCCACCAGCACCAGGACGGCCGGGTGGCCACCCCCGCCGGCCTGCCCGGTCGCCCCCACCTGCCCAGCCTGCCCGGCCGGCCCCGCCAGGGCCGCCCGCGCCTCGGCCGGCGACTGCCCGACGCCCACCGTCGGCAGCGCCGGCCCGAGCAGCGCGCCCAGCGGATCGCCCGGCTTGGCACCGCCGTCCGCGAGCGCCGCCGCCAGCACCTCCCGCGACACCGAGCCCACCACCTCCGTCGCGCTCACCCCGAACGGGCGCGCCGCCCGCGCCAGCACCGCCGGTGCCACGCCACCCGGCACGGCCTGCAGCGCCTCCACCGCCTCGCCGACGGTCGCGTCGGCGGGGACCGTCACCGGCGGGCCCGCCGCCTCCAGCGCCTCCCGCACCGCCGTCTCCCCCGGCTCCTCCAGGAAGCCCCATTCCCGCATCCACACGTCGCTGTGCACCTTGGACAGGTACGAGCGTCCCGAGTCCGGCAGCAGCACGACCACCAGGTCGTCCGGGCCCAGCCGCCGCGCCACCCGCAGCGCCGCCGCCACCGCCGTGCCCGAGGACGGGCCGGCCAGGAGGCCCTCCTCCCGTGCGAGCCGGCGTGCCGTCAGCAGCGATTCGCGGTCCGGGATCCGTTCGAAGGAGTCGACCACCTCCGAGCGGTAGGCCTGCGGCCAGCGGTCCTCGATCGTCTCGGGGTGGAGGAAGTGCCCGATGCTCTCGACGAACCACGGGCTGCCGTCCCCGCCTCCGTACGAGGAGGACTCCGGGTCCGCGCCGACCACGGTCACCGCGCCGCCGGACACCTGCTGCAGGTACCCGCCGGTGCCGGTGACGGTTCCGCCGGTGCCGACGCCCGCGACGAAGTGGGTCACCCGGCCGCCGGTCTGCTCCCAGATCTCGGGACCGGTGGTCCGGACATGGGCATCGGGATTGGCCAGGTTGTCGTACTGGTTGGCGAGCCAGGCCCCGGGAATCTCCGCGGCGAGCCGCTGGACCACGTTGAACAGGTGCCGCGGATCCTCCCGCGGCACGGTGGTCGTGGCGCGCACCACCTCCGCGCCGTACGCCCGCAGGATGTCCGACTTCTCGGGCGCCGACTTCTCCGACACCCCGGCGATCACCCGGTACCCGCGCCGCCGCCCGACGATGGCCAGGCCGATGCCGGTGTTGCCGGAGGTCGCCTCGATGATCGTCCCGCCGGGCTTGAGCAGACCGTCCCGCTCGGCGGCCAGGACCATGGACAGCGCGGCGCGGTCCTTGACGCTGCCGCCGATGTTGAGGAACTCGGCCTTGGCGTAGATCGGCGCGGCGACGCCGGCACCGAGCCGGGCGAGCCGGATCAGCGGCGTCCCGCCGATCGCGTCGAGGACGGATTCGTGCACTGCGGTCATCCTGGGCTCTCCTTCATCCGGTGCGGCGCGTGGGGACGTCCCGACCGAGCCTTCCCACACCCGCGCCCCGCCAGCCATCCCACAGCCTCACCGGCACCCGTACCCACACCCAGACCCCGCCGGTCGGCCGCGACGACCTAGGTCAGTACCCCTGCGGGTGCTTCGACAGCCACTCGCTGTGCCGCTCCTTCAGCCGGTCGCGCTCCTGCGTCGTGGTCAGGAAGACGTCCGCGCCGCCGTCGTACGGGTGGTAGACCCGCAGGAGTTCGGTGTCCGTGATGATCACACCGGCCACCTCGTCGTCGGCGACCCGTCGCAGCAGCCCGTCGAGGCAGCCGCGCCGCCACGGGCGCTGCTCGACGAAGGCGTGGCAGTGGACCCAGAATTCCGGGTCGGGATCGTCGGTCTGCTGCCAGCTCCGCCAGTGGGTCGTTCCCGGGCGCGCGGCGGGGGCGGGCGGCTCCGACGTCCGCTCCGGCGTGATCACGTACACCTCCGTGCCGGCGAACAGCTCGTCCAGCACGGTGTTGTAGCGCTCCAGCACGATCGCGTACTCGCGCTCGTCGTCGGGGTAGCGCTTGGACTCCGGCAGGCTGTGGAAGCGCACCCAGACGTCCCGCCCCTCCGAGTAGAGCCCGTTCCCGACGGGCTCGCAGCCCGGCCACCGCCGCTGCCAGAGCGCGGTCAACGCCTCCCGGTCCACCGGACCCCCTCCGTCGCTTCTCCTCCGGTTCTGCTCCGGATCGCCCGCGAGTCTGTCACACCCACCCCTCCAGCCCCGGCGTGGTGAAATCCCCTCGTCACGGCCGCCCGGCTCCCGTACCGTGGTCCGGTCGCTGATCTTGAGGGCAGAACGGGGCTCCACACCATGCAGCAGTACCAAGGCTGGGCCGACGAACGCTTCGGCGCCGTCGCGGATGCCTTCGCGCGCAACTTCGCCGAGTTCCCCGAGCTGGGCGCCGCCGTCACGGTGTTCGCCGGCGGCCACAAGGTGGTCGAACTGTGGGGCGGCACGGCCGACGAGCGCACCGGCCGGGCCTGGACGCAGGACACCGTGGTGCCGGTCTTCTCGTGCGCCAAGGGCCCGGTGAGCATCTGCGCGCACCTGCTCGCCCAGCAGGGCCGGCTCGACCTGGACGCGCCGATCGCCCGCTACTGGCCCGAGTTCGCGCGGAACGGCAAGCAGTCGATCACCACCCGGATGATCCTCGGCCACCGGGCCGGCCTCCCGGCGCTGGACGCGGTGCTCTCCTTCGAGGAGATCGCCGCCTGGGAGCCGGTGATCCGGGCGATCGAGGCGCAGGAGCCGCTCTGGGAGCCGGGCACGGCCTACGAGTACCACGGCCATGTGTTCGGCTTCGCGGTCGGCGAGCTGATCCGCCGGATCACCGGCCTGACCCCCGGCGCGTTCCTGCGCAAGGAACTCGCCGAGCCGCTCGGCCTTCCGGTCTGGCTCGGCCTGCCGGAGGGCGAACTCCCTCGCCTGGCCCGACTGGTGGAGGCCGAGGGCCGCCGCCCGATGCCCGGCCCGGAGCACCTGCTCACCCGGATCGTGACGATGAACGGCGCCCTGGTCTTCCCCGGCCTGGACGTGCCGCACGGCTGGAACGACCCGGCCCTGCACGCGATCGAGCTGCCCGGCGCGGGCGCCGTCGCCTCCGCCACCGGCCTCGCGGGCCTGTACGCCGCGGCCGTCACCGGCCTGGACGGCGGCGAACGGCTGCTCTCGCCCGACACGGTCACCGACGCGGTGCGCGAAGTCTCCTCCGGCACGAGCTTCCTGGGCTTCGACATGGGCGCCCGCTGGGGCTCCGGCGTACTGCTCGACTCGCCCGCCTTCCGCAGGCTGCTCGGCGGGCGCAGCTTCGGCAACGACGGCGCCGGCGGCCAGTTCTCCTTCGGTGACGACGAGTTCGGCATCGGCTTCGGCTACGTCGCCAACCGGATGATCGGCCACGGCGACGCCCGGGCGACCCGACTGATCGACGCGGTGCGCGGGTGTCTGGGATGACGGGCTTCATGGCTGTCCTCACCGGCCTGGCCACCACCGGCAGCCTCGGCAAGCTGCACTACGGCGCCTCGCTGCCCGAACTCGCCGCCCACTACGGCGATCCATGGGACCAGGGCCGGCTCCACCGCGAAAGCCGCTGGCCGCGCGCTTACCACTGGGGCGACGTGATGACGGTGTTCTGCCGCTGCCGGAAGCTTCACTCACTGTCCCTGTCGGCCTGGAATGACCAGCTCGAATTCCCGCGGCCGGGTGGCGAGTTGGTGACGCTCGACACCATCGTCACCGAGACCGACCTGATGGCCGCGCTGACCGCCACCGGCCACACGTGGCAGACGGTGAACTACGAGAACCTCACGGACCAGCGGAACCTGATCTTCGAGCCGGTCGAGGATGTCCACGTGGAGCTGGTCCTCAGCAACCGACCCGATAGCGACGAGCCCCCGCTGGAGGAGTTCAGGCTGTACAAGGTGATCCTGTGGGGCTACGAGCACGACGACTGCGCCGAGCCGGACCCCACCCTGCCCGCCGACGGCTGGGGCACGGGCGACCACTGAGCACCGCACGGCCGCACCGGCGGCGGGCCGTCCGGGAGACCCCCCGCCGGGGGGGGGGGGGGGGGGGCCCCCCCCGGGGGCCGGCCCCCCCCCGGCGGGGGGGGGCGGGCCCCCCCCCCCCCCCCCCCCCCCCCCCACCCCCCCCCCACCACCC